>CAMASI010000111.1 GCA_945861065.1 Klebsiella pneumoniae
GTCGGAGATTGCGCACCTACTGCGGGAGGCGATGCCATCCGCGGGACTTCGTCACGGGGACCCCACCCTCGGTCGGAGTGCGTCAAGCACGCCTTCCCTCGGGTTGCACCCCGTTCCTTGTCCGGCGGCGGCCTCACCTCCCTCGCGACGGTGCTCACCGCTCTCTGCCGAAACGAGCAAGCTCGTCTCGGCGGAACCGCTATCTCCGACAGGCTGCTAGCTACTTCGCGGGCGGAGCTGGTTCGACGTACAGGTCGCCTCCCGATTCCGCGAACTCCTTCGATTTTTCGGCCATGCCCTCTTCGCGCATTTGCTGGGTGATCTGCATGGAGCAGAATCGCGGGCCACACATCGAGCAGAAGTGGGCGGTTTTCGCGCCGTCTTGAGGTAGCGTCAAGTCGTGGTAGGCCTGCGCCTGCTCGGGATCGAGAGACAGGGCGAATTGGTCCTGCCACCGGAAGGTGAATCGGGCCCGGGACAAGGCGTCGTCGCGCAGACGGGCGCCGGGATGGCCCTTCGCGAGGTCGGCCGCATGCGCCGCGATCTTGTAGGCGATGAGGCCCTGTTTGACGTCTTCTTTGTCCGGCAGGCCGAGGTGTTCTTTCGGGGTGACGTAGCAGAGCATCGCCGTCCCCATCCATCCGATCATGGCGGCGCCGATCGCGGACGTGATGTGGTCATACGCAGGGGCGATGTCGGTCGTGAGCGGACCGAGCGTGTAGAACGGTGCTTCGTGGCAGGTTTTCAGCTGGCGGGTCATGTTTTCTTGGATGAGATGCATCGGCACGTGGCCGGGGCCCTCGATCATGACTTGCACGTCGTCTTTCCAGGCGACGGTAGTCAGTTCGCCGAGGGTGTCCAATTCGGCGAACTGTGCCGCGTCGTTGGCGTCGGCGATGCAGCCCGGACGTAGGCCGTCTCCCAGTGAAAAACTCACGTCGTAGCGTTTCATGACGTCGCAAATACGGTCAAAATGTTCGTATAGGAAGTTCTCTTTGTGGTGGTGCAGGCACCAGCGCGCAAGAATGCTTCCGCCCCGCGATACGATTCCCGTCACCCGATTTGCGGTGAGGGGAACGTAGGCGAGGCGCACGCCGGAATGCACCGTGAAATAATCTACACCCTGTTCTGCCTGCTCTTCGATGACGTCTAGATAGACATTGATGTCGAGTTTTTCGACGCGGCCTTTGACCCTCTCCAACGCCTCGTAGATCGGCACAGTGCCGATGGGGACGGGGCTGTTTCGGATGATCGCCTCGCGCGTATGGGCGAGGTTTTCGCCGGTGGACAAATCCATCACGGTGTCGGCGCCCCATTTCAGCGACCACCGCAGCTTTTCTACCTCTTCTTCGGTTCCGGACGACAACCGGCTGGTACCGATATTGGCGTTGACCTTCACCAAAAAGGCGCGACCGATAATCATCGGTTCCAGTTCGGGATGGCGCTTGTTCGCTGGGATGATGGCGCGCCCTGCAGCGATCTCAGTCCGCACGAATTCCGGCAACATGGATTCACGTGCGGCCACAAACCGCATTTCATCGGTGACGATGCCCTGACGCGCGTAGTGCAACTGGCTGAAATTCCGGTCGCCCCTCACTTCGCGTCGCGCAATGGCGTGGCTCCGATTCTGCGGGAGGCCCCCGCCCGGCAGACGGTCGGGCCCGAGCGTCTCGTACAGCAGAAGTTGTTCACCGTTGGTGAGATTGATCTCACGAAACGGCACACGGTCTGGGCCGACTTCGATTCTGCGACTGGAGGAGGGATTCATCGGGACTCCCGGCGGGGGCGCGGCGTAACCGAGGGCGTTGTCGAAGGGGGATGCCATCCTGGCAGGCGAGGGGTAGTCCGCCCCATGCGTTTGGTGGTGGCGGAGAAGCCCTCGGTGGCGCGGGACCTCGCCGCGGTGCTGGGTGCGACACGAAAAGGCGACGGGTGTCTCGAAGGCGACGGCGTGCGGGTGACGTGGTGCGTGGGCCACCTCGTCGAGTTGGAGGAGCCCGCCCATTACAACGACGCGTGGCGCCGCTGGTCGTTGGAGGTGTTGCCGATGTTGCCGGACGCTTTCGCCCTGCGAGTGCGCGAAGATGCGAAAGCCGCGTTCGGGACGTTGCGTGGCCACCTTCGAGATCGGAGCGTGAAAGAGGTCGTCAACGCGTGTGATGCGGGCCGCGAAGGCGAACTCATCTTCCGTTGGGTGTACGAGTTGGCGGGCTGTCGCGCGCCTGTTCAGCGATTGTGGACTAGCAGTCTGACGCCGGACGCGATTCGTGTGGCGTTCCGAAACCTCCGGCCGTCAGCGGATTTTGATCGGCTTGGGGATGCCGCGCGGTCACGGGCAGAATCAGATTGGCTGGTGGGGATGAACGCGACGCGGGCGATGACGTCGCGAAGTGGTGGCGATCTGTTGTCGGTCGGCCGGGTTCAGACGCCGACGTTGGCCATGATTGTGGGCCGGGACGCAGCGATCGCGGCCTTCGTGCCGTCAGACTACTGGGTTGTGCATCTGCAACTGTCTTCGGCGCCCGGGCCCTTTCGTGCGACTTGGTTTGCCGGGGACGCGGAGTCCGGATCCCCGGCTGACGACGAAGCACCCACCGCGGAACGACTTGAAGACAAGGAGGTCGCAGAAGCGCTGGCGGTGGCGGTCGCGAATCGTCCAGGTGTGGTGACGCACGCGGACCGCCGAACCAAACGGGAGCTGCCTCCGTTTCTGTACGATCTGACATCGCTGCAACGTCGCGCGAACCAACGCTATGGCCTGTCCGCGACCCGCACGTTGGAGGTGGCGCAGGCGCTGTACGAGCGTCACAAACTCCTGACGTACCCCCGAACCGACGCCCGTCATCTTGGACCGGCGGAAGCGGCGCTGTTGCCGGGTGTGTTGCGGGCGGTGGGTGCGTTGGCGCCGTACCGTGCGGCGGTCGATGCCCTGCTGGCGGCACCGCTGCGGCTGGGCAAACGCATCGTGGACGCCGCGGAGGTGGGCGACCACCACGCGATCTTGCCCACGGACAAGATTCCCGACGCGGCGCGATTGAACCCAGACGAGAAACGAATCTACGATCTCGTCGTGCGTCGCTTGCTCGCGGCGCTGTCGCCGGACGCCGTCTTCGATACGGCGCTGGTTGTGGTGGAGATCGACGCACCGCGGGCACCAGTTCCGCCCTTGTTTCGTGCCCGTGGACGTGTCGAACGCGTGGCGGGGTGGCGGGCCGTGGACCCGCCGGGCTCTTCCCGGGAGGTCGTGCTCCCGGCGGTGGACAAGGGCGACGCCGTGGTTGCTGATACGGCGGAAGCTGCGCATGCGCGTACACGTCCGCCCAAACCCCATGATGATGCGAGCCTGCTCGGAGCGATGGAAACGGCGGGCAAGTCGTTGGACGACGAGGCGCTGAGGCGCGCGTTGCGGGGCGCCGGTTTGGGAACTCCGGCCACGCGGGCGGCAGTCCTTCAGACCTTGGTCGACCGTCAATACGTGGTGCGCGAGGCGCGGGCGCTGCGAGCGACTCCCAAAGGCGTAGGTCTGATCGGTGGCCTTCCCGTCGAAGAGTTGAAGAACGCGGAGCTGACAGGTCGGTGGGAAGCCCGTTTGTTTGCAATGGCTGAGGGTCGGGAATCGCGCGTGTCGTTCATCGCGGATGTGCATGCGCATGTACGGGCGGTCGTGGCGTCGATTGCCGCGGCGCCGATGATTGCGGGGACCGTGACGGAGGGTGAAGTCGTCGGCGCGTGCCCACAATGTGGAAAAGACGTCAGAACGCGGCGTTCAGGTTGGGTGTGCAGCGCGACCTGTGGGTTTTCAGTACCCCGACGAATCGCCAAGCGGGAGCTGTCAGACCGGATGATGCAGCAGATCTTGCGCGGGCAAGAAACGGCTACCGTCAAGGGGTGGAAGAGCAAGGCTGGGAAGGAGTTCGTTGCGGGGTTGCGGTGGGATTCCGAAACGCACAAAGTGGCCTTCGTTTTCCCTAAACTCAGCCGGCCGACGGCCAAATTAAAGCCAGTCGCGGTGGGGGACCCTTGCCCGACCTGTAAGGATGGAACGGTCCTACAGGGTCGTGAGAAGCTCGGATGTTCGCGATGGCGCCAGGGGTGCCCCTGGCGGTCCGCGCTATGAGGCGCGCCCTGCGAGACGGACATGGCAAACGACAACGGATTTGAGGCGCTCGGACTGCGCGCCGAGCTGCTTGCGGTCATTGGTGAACTAGGGTACGAGGCGCCTACGCCCATTCAGATCGAGGCGATTCCGCCGTTGCTCTTGGGGCGCGACCTTTTAGGGCAAGCGGCGACGGGCACCGGCAAAACGGCCGCCTTTGCGTTGCCGATCCTCCAGCGGTTTGTGCCGGAAGGGGACCGGGCAAAGCCCTTCGCGCTGGTGTTGGTCCCTACGCGGGAGTTGGCGGTGCAGGTCGCCGAAGCTGTGTACCGCTACGGTCGCGGGTTGGGAATCCGCGTGTTGCCGGTTTTTGGTGGGCAGCCGATTGGGCACCAGTTGCGCGCGTTGCATCGCGGCGTGGATGTGGTCGTCGCAACGCCCGGGCGGGCGCTCGACCACCTCGATCGGCGTACGCTTGACCTCTCTGGGTTGCAGACGGTGGTGCTCGACGAAGCAGACCAGATGTTGGACATGGGGTTTGCCGAAGACATTGAAGCCTTACTGCTCGCGGCGCCGCAACCGCGCCAGACCGTGCTTTTTTCCGCGACTTTGCCGCATCGAATCCTCAACATCGCGGAACGGCAGCTGAAGAATCCCTTCCGTGTGCAGCTTGGGCATGCCAAGGCGCCGGAGGGGTCGCCGGAAAAGACGCGCCAGGTCGTTTATGTGGTGCCGCGGGAGCACAAGGTGTCGGCCCTATGCCGGTTGTTGGACGTAGAATCGCCGACCGCTGGCATCGTGTTTTGCCGCACGCGGGTGGAAGTCGATACGGTTGCGGACGCGCTGGGTACGCGGGGCTACCGCGCGGATGCGCTGCACGGAGGGCTCAGCCAGGATCACCGGGATCGCGTGATGCATCGGTTGCGCACGGGTGTGACGGACCTCGTGATCGCCACGGACGTCGCGGCGCGGGGCCTGGACGTCGAGCACCTCACCCACGTCGTCAACTTCGACGTGCCGGTGTCACCGGATGACTACGTGCACCGGATCGGGCGGGTAGGCCGGGCGGGGCGTGAGGGCGTTGCGCTCACGTTGGCCGAGCCGCGGGAACAGCGCGCCGTCAAGAACATTGAACGGATGCTGAAGAAACGCCTGCAGATGGCGCGGCTGCCCACCGTTGCGGATTTGCGGGCCAAACGGCTGGAGTTCACGCGGGTGGCGCTCCAGGAGGCCATGGCGGGGACCGATCTCGAGCGTTTCCGTGCCGTAGTCGAGGCCTTGTCAGCCGAACACGACGTCGTAGACATCGCGGCCGCCGCGATCAAGCTCGTCCACGAAGCCAATGGCGGCGACGGCGACGAAAACGAACTCGATGAGCGTGGGCCGCGCGAACAGCGGCCACGGCGTGAGGATGGCCCACCGCCGACTGGGGGCACGGTGCGGCTATTTGTGGGCCTGGGGCGGATGGCGGGAATTCGACCGGTCGATCTCGTCGGCGCCATTTCCAATGAAGCGGGAATCGACGGAGGCGCCGTGGGCAGCATCCAGATCGGGGACCGTTTTTCATTGGTGGACGTGCCCGAAGAATTGGCGGAAACCGTTATTCGGGCGTTGCGGAATACGACGCTGCGTGGGCGGAAACCGAGTGTTCGACGGGATCGTGGGCACTGATTCGTGGGAACCTTCAGGCCACGTCTCGCCGCCCCAATCGCACCGTCGCGACGGTAAGTCCCAACCCCGTCCACAACAGCCATGCCAGCGTCGCGCCGAAGGGCTCCCCACTCCACGCCGTGATGGCGGCATGCGGTAAGACCGAAGCGATCCACCCCGGGATTCGCGGGTCCATCGGCGTGCCGCCCACCTGAACGGTGAGTTGGATTCCCAGGTTGAGCGCCTGTGTTCCAATCCACGCGACGGTGTCGGCCGTAGCGAGTGCAAACAACGCGGCAATGGCGACGAGCGTGCCACCCCCGACAAACCCAGCGGCCAACGCGAGCGCGCCGACCGCCATGTCCGACGCCCAACAACCGAGCCACACGAGCGTAGCGGTGCCCCAATCTCCGCCGGTTCCGAATGCCGCGGCGCTGGCGCCCGCCACCAACACGAATCCGATGAGATGGATGAAGAGGGAACTCAGGCTGAGCGCGACCCACCGCCCAAGCACCAGATCGTGCCTTCGTACCGGGCGACACAGGTCGTCGCGAAGCACCGATGTTTCCAGGTCCCCCGCAGATTGACCGACCCCGAGCAAGGCCACAAGCATCAAGCCGATGGGCAAGGAACGGAAAACCGCCACCCAACCGGTGATGGACGCCCCAGTGGAGGCTTCCAGGACCGAGGCACCGTCCCCAGTTTGCACGGTGTTGTCGAGGGTGATGCCCAGCCCCACGATTCCGGCCATCACCAAGAGCGACACGACCAAGCTAAGCCGCGCGATCGGACGGGCTGAGAGCCGTCGACACTCTGCGATGATCACAAGCCACAGCGGCGTCATCGTGTGACCTCGACGTACACGTCTTCCAAACTGCGGGTCTCGGGCCACACACCCATCACGTCGACATTGGCCAAGGCGAGGCGCCGAACCACGTCGGGGACCGTGGCGCTGTCGAGCCTGAGGCGCACGCGGCCGGTGGCGGTTGGTCCGAGCGACAGCAACCCGGGAAATTCGAGCAACGCCGCTTCGATGGCTGAGGCGTTGCCGCCGATCTCGACCTCGCGGACGTCGCCCGACAATAGGTCTTGTACCCGTCCTTCTGCCGCCAATCGCCCACCGCGGAGGATGCCCACGCGGTTGCACAACGCCGACACTTCGGCCAACAGATGCGACGAGAGGAAAATGGTGATTCCGTCCAGCAGGGCGAGGCTTCGAAGCAGCTCCCGCATGTCTTTCATGCCAGCGGGATCGAGGCCGTTGGTCGGTTCGTCGAGCAGCAGAAGTCGCGGTCGGCCCAACAATGCGCGAGCGAGGCCGAGCCGCTGCCGCATGCCCAACGAGTAGGTGGAAGCGCGGTCGCGGGCGCGCGCAGTGAGGCCCACGCGGTCGAGCACGCGAGCGAGTTCACCCTCTAGTGCCGCTCCGAAAAGTCCTGCCAGCATTCCGGACGTTCGCAGGGTGTCGGCCCCAGTGCACCAGGGTTGGAACACGGGCGTGTCGACCACGGCTCCGACAAAGCGCCTGGCGGCAGGCGTGCTGTCCCCCAACACGGAGATGTCGCCTTTCTGGCGTCGAACGAGCCCGAGAATGGCACGAAGCGCCGTCGTCTTGCCCGAGCCATTCGGGCCGAGAAAGCCGTAAATGTCCCCACATTGCACGCACAAGCCAAGGCCGTCGAGTACGATTCTGCGGCCCAGTCGGACTGTGAGGTTGGTCACGCGGAGCGCTGCATCATCCATGCGCAGCCGGGATATCGCGGCGCCATGTGGCTCGTCTGGCTCGCTTGTTCTGACCCCAATCCGTGCGATCGGTATGTGGACTACCTGTGTACTTGCCACGCCCAGGACACCGCCGTGAACTGCGAGGCGTTGCAGCAGTCGTTGGCGGAGCCGGATTCCCAGACCCAGGACAGCTGCGCCCTGGATCTAGATGCGTTGGAGGAAGAAGACGCGGCCGACGGGTTGGAATGCCAGGTTCCGTGACGCGGCCCTTACGGAGGGCAGAGACACTCTGTGGTGAGCGGCCCGCCGCACACGTAGTCGTGTCGCACGTCGCAGAGCGTGGCCTGGGTCGCCAACCCAAAGGTGTTGATATGCACAGCGAGCACCGGTAGCGCGGTCGCAAGAATCGTCGGCGTGACCGTGATGAGGGTGGGGGAAACCGGCCAAACGTAGGCGCTCAGCAGCGGCTCGACCTCACAGCAGGAAGCCATCTGCCCGTCTGGATCGCCCTTCATGAGGTAGAATTTGTGGTCCAGCGGCCCGACGGGATGATGGTGCGTTTCTGTGGCAATCCATGGACTGCCATCGGGCGCGACGCCGGCGTCCATATAATTGTAATACGGGTCTTCGCCCCAACTGTACGCGGTGAGCGGCGTGCCATTGGAATCCGTTTCGGAGACGAAAAAACCATTGTAATCGGTGAACTCTTCGCCCATGAGCCAGAAATTTCCATCTGGTTTCTCGACGAAAACGGACGCGAATTCGAATCCGGTCCAACCGAAATGCCACGCCCAATCGACCGTTGCGGTGTCCGGGTCAAATTTGCCATAGAACGCGTCCGACGAACCCCAGGTGTAACTCGTGGATTCGGTCGCCCAACTGACACCGCCGTCTGCGGTCAGCGCCATTTTCGAGCGCAGCGGTGGCCCCGCTTCCGAGCCGGCGCCACCCACCGTGGTCGCCGAGACCAAAGCCCCCGCGGACGTCAATCGAATGAACACGAGGTCTTCCGCGCCTGCGCCCCACGAAGTCGTCACGGCCAGCAACAACAAATCGCCAGACGGGAGTTCGAGCAGGTCCAGCGCTGTTTCGTTTCCGGTGCCGCCGAGGATTTTCGCCCAGATTGCATTTCCCAATGCGTCGAATCGGGTGAGGTACAAATTGAGCCCGTCGCTCGCAAGCACGACGCGGTCGCCACTGGACGAGATGGTGACGGCCTCAGAAATCCAATTTGTGCCGGGAAGGTCGGCCCACCACAACACGTTTCCAGAGTCGTCCAGATTGGCTACGGCGTCTTGTCCTGCCACCGTGTGTTCGCTCCCGGTGGACGCGACGTCCCACCAGGAAGTGCCAGCGTCCTTGCGGTCCCACAGCAGAACCCCGTCGCGATCGAGGCGGAGCACATGGGCATCGGCTAAGGCCCATCCGGCCGTGACCCAGCCGTCCCACGTTGTCACTCCGGCGGTCAAATGGGAATAACTTGTGCCATTAAAATAACGTTTGAAGGCACCCGTGCCGCCTGGGCAGGCAGCGAGGACTTCGGGGGCGTCTGGGACATAACAGACACAATCATCGCAATACGTTGCGCAGCTGATTTCGCCGCATCCCGGTGTGACTTCTGGGCCATCCTGGCAACCGCAGAACAGCGTCGAAACGTCTCCCCCCGGAATATAACAGAGTAAATCATCGCACCAGCTGTCACCGACACAACTGCCGACTCCGTTTCCATCGTCGTAGGCGCCGTTGCATACGACCTGCGAGAGTGGGTCGCTCGGCGCGTAGGCGAGGCAATCATCGACGTAGCTTCCGCCCGAGCAGGTTCCGAGCCCGCAACACGGGTCGATCACGCCTCCGCAAACGAGCAGGCTGATCAACGCGTCGGGTGCATAGCCGACGGGCGTGAGGCAAGCGCCGCCTTCGACGTAGCTGCCGCCAACACAGAGTCCGAGGCCGCAACCGTCAGGATCGAGGCCGGTCCCGATGAGGCTGCAACTGATTCGGCGCCACATCGACCCCTCGCCATGCCCATCGTTTACCAGATCCGCGGTCAGAGCGCCCACGGGGAGCGAACCTGGACCGACTTCTGGTCCCGACCGGGATGCCGAACGCCGGTCTTGGCTGTCTGTGGGCGTCAGAGGCGCACGAATGCCCAAGGCGCACGCGGTGTCAGCCCTCCGCGTTACGTCATTTTCGTGGACACAAGTTCTCCGGCAACGGACACCAACTGGTAGCGACCACACCCCAACGCCGATTGCCAGTTGGGATTGTGTCACCATTTCCGTGCAGGATTGTTTTCGGCGAGGTCTGGGGCCGTTGGCGCGCTCACGCAACTGGAGTTGACGTCGGGCGGCACCACTGCGAGCACAACCGCGCCAGGGGTGTTGCGAACCCAGGCCGTGACCTCGGTTGGGTCGACAAGCCCAGCGAGGCTTCCGAAACGATCGTCGAGGATCGTGCCGTCCGCGGTCACGCGGTTGCCGAATTCATCCGGAGCGCCGAGTCCGGAGACGGTTCGAAACACGAATGCGCCGTCGACCGTGGCCTCGGAAACGAGCGGGAATGCGGCGGCGCCGACGCCGGTGGGCTCGAGCCACGTGCGCAACCGGATCCCTTCGCCATTGCTGCGGAGTTCGCCCGACCAAGTCGCGAGCAGGCCAGGCGCACCGACGAGGCCGCTCGCTTCTGCGTCGACCCAGAGCCCCGCCCCTGTCGCATCCTGCACCACGGTGAGGCGTGCGTCGGTGGTCCACGGCGCGGATTGGCTCACACCGGTCAGAAACACCGCGGTGCCTTCGGGCAGGTCGCCCGCAACGACGTCGGCGATGGAAACGTTGAGCCAGGGCGTACCAGGCGTCGTCTCGAACCAGTCGTCGGTCGTTCGTGGACACAGATCGTTGTCGAGGATGCCGGTGAGGCTGCCCAGGGCCATCCAATCGGCTTGGAGGTGAACGAAGTCGGCGCACAGGTCGGCCGACCCTGACAGGTCCGCAAGCCCAGCGGCATCCACGGGCGAGTTGACTTGCACGTCCACGGCGACGACCAGACCAAAACCCTGGTCCTCGTCCGATAGGGGATCGACGGTTGGCTCCTCGGGCTTGCCGAGGTCCTCGCCATCGTCGTCGTCGCGAAGCGCGAGCACAGGGCGGCCTTGGCTGTACGAAATGGGCCCGGTCAGGCTTACCGGCGTCCCTACCGCCGGCGGAAACTGGACGATGGCGCCTTGCAGGGTCACCCGCACGCCGGATTGCGGTCCGCCACCCTCTGCCTGGACGTAGAACACGTCGCCCGCCGCGGTCCGTGGGCTGGTCACGATGACGCGGTCCAAGGTGACGACCGTGCCGTTGCCTACGCCCGGCTCCCACAGGCTTGCGACGGAAACGGGTTCCGGCTCGGCCGCCGTGTCTTGGTCCGGGTCTGGGACCGCGCAGGCCAGGAGCCACGTCATCGACGCCGCCAAATCCAAAGAAGGAGCAGCCACGGCGCCGCGGACAGGCCCACGTGGTCGCAGGTCGGTGTCACCTGGATTGCGACCTCGCTCGGCGCGAAGGGCACCAGTTGGACCGTCACGACCACGGTCGTGGACATCGGCGGGCTACCGTCATCGGTGACGACGACGTCGATGACGTCTTCACCTGGCGTAGACCCAGCTGTGTAGATCAGGTTCTGCCCATCGATGTCGAGAACACCGAGGGTGGGAGCCGTTCCGAGCGTCGCTGTGACCTCGTCACCGTCGTCCACCACCGTGAGTCGGGTGACAACGATAGCGCCGGTGACAACGCTCAACTCCGGCACGGTGACGACGGGCGCCAGGTTGGGTGGGTCGACCGTGATGTCGCAGTCGGGGTGAATCACGGCGACGCCGTTTTCTTCGAGCCAGTCCACAACCGCGTCGGTTCGCACGTAAATGCCGCCGTCACCGCAGGGCACGGTGGCGGGAAGTGCGGCTCGGCTGGTCACGCCTGCGAGGATGAGCCCTTCCATACCGGCGACGAAGATGGGTCCCCCCGAGTCGCCGTTGCAACTGTCGACGCCGTCGCCGCCGGCGACCATTTCGCCGCCGGGGCTTACCGCAGGCATACAACCGGAACCGAGGTCGCCGCAGTCTGCGTCGCGGAGGGTCGTTTCCGCGGCGTACGGCACAGACGGCCATTCGCTGGCTTCAGCATCAATCGCACCAAAACCGACAAGCGTGACAGGCAGTCCGTCTACCAGTAGGTCCGCCTGGCAATCGACGACCAGACCTCTGGGTGGGGCCGAAAGCGGGGAGGCGAGCCAGAGCAGGCCGACATCGTACGTGTTGGGCCACGCGGCATGGGCGAGCCCAGACAGCACAGCGACGTCGCCCTCGGCGGCATGCACGAGGCTCGCGCCGCCGACGCAGTGGCCCGCGGTGAGCACGACGTCGGGCGCAATCAAGGTGCCGGTGCAGGCCAGCGCGCCGAAGGCGTCAATGGCGACGACGTCGGGCCAATCCGCTGGGTTGGCGGGGGATCCGCCGACGATCCATGCAGGGGTCACTTGCTCGGGAATACATCCGAGGGGGTGCGGGCGCCAGCTTCGGCTCCGCACAGTGCCTCCGCAAGCCCGCTCGCACGCGCGGTGGGCTGCGTCACAGCGGCCCGAACGCTTGCCTCAGAACCCAGCACGACGACACGTTGTTTGGCCCGGGTCACGGCGGTGTACAACCACTCGCGGGTCAATAGCGGACTGTCGGGTTCGGGAAGCACAATCGCGACTTCTTCGAATTCGCTCCCTTGGGTCTTGTGGACCGTCATTGC
>CAMASI010000112.1 GCA_945861065.1 Klebsiella pneumoniae
ACCCACACGCCACCTTGGCGTTTCTCCGCCAACCTTCCACCCCGCAGCCCCACCATGATCACCCGCCCACCGCCGTCGAGCAAGAGGTTCTCGTTCACCCCCGAGACGGCGCCCTGTACCAGATGCGACTCCATCATCATCAGGAACAATGTCCGAACAATCCGCGTCAGTCCCTCACAAGGCCCGTTTTCCGCCGGCCAACTTGGGTCTAGGATAGGGGCTGCTTTCAAGCGGATGGAGGCGATCGGGATCGAACCGACTACCCCCTGCGTGCAAAGCAGGTGCTCTACCAATTGAGCTACGCCCCCGCGGATCTGGTGGGCCCGGGACGACTTGAACGTCCGACCTCGCGCTTATCAGGCGCGCGCTCTAACCACCTGAGCTACGGGCCCAGTTGCCCAGCGCGATGCGCCGAGCCCCGCGGCGATAACTCCGACCGCGGGCGCGTCAAGCCACCGAACGGATGCGGGCGGCTTCGCGAAGCCGAATGAGCGCCTCACGCTCGATCTGCCGCACACGCTCGCGAGACAAGTCCATTCCGCTGCCCACGTCGGAGAGCGTCCGGAACTCATCGTCGTCCAAGCCATAGCGCTTCCGTAGAACTGAACGATGGCGATCGGTCAGCAATTCCTGGAACCCATCGAGAAGTCGGTGCATCTCTTCCCGCTGAATGGCGGATTGGTCTGGGTCCACCAGGGTTTCGTCGGCCAGAACGGTTTCGAGCGGACGCGGCCGAGATCCGTCCTCGGATGGCTCGTCAAACGAGATGGTTCGCCCATGGGACAGCAAGAACTGCGCCCGTCGCACCTCGATTCCAACTTCTTGCGCCAGCTGCGAAACGGTCCAACCCTCGCCCGCATCCTCGAAGGTCTTCATGGCCTTCCGCAGGTTGCGCGTCTGCTCGACGGCACAACCGGGCAACCGAATGGGCCGACCCGTATGGTCAATCGCCCGGGTCATTTGCGCCCGCACCCACCACCGCGCATAGGTGCTGAATCGAATTCCTCGGCTCGGTTCGAAACGCTTCGCGGCACGCAACAAGCCAATGTACCCCTCCTGGACGAGATCACACTCGTCCATGAATGGCCCTGCCAGCTTGCGTGCTTCGCCGTGAGCGATCCGTTTGCCGCTCATCGCCAGCGACCAACGAAGCTGTTCCGCTTCTGCCCAGGCGCCCCGTGCCTGACGCGCAACCACCCGGATGCTCGGTTCCTTCTCACTCAGCCGCCAAGTCTCCAGAATGGCATTCTCCAAGCGCGAAACGCGACCTGCGCGCGTACGCTCCGCTCGGCGACGGCCCCCGAACAAGATTTCGCGCGCTGTAGGAACATCGCGCAGCCACTCCTCCGCTCGCATTTCTGCGGCCAGAATCTGTTTGCCGACCCGCTGCTCCTCATCCGCGGACCACCTCCGCGTTGAAGAAGGCACCGACTCCATCCCGTTGACGTGTTGCATGAAACCACCTCCACGCGTCTCTCGCGGAAACGCCTGCGTCAGTCCGGCCGTACATAGAATGCCCACACCGGCCACGATCGACAGTCACAAATGGTCCCAACCCGTGACATGCGTCTGGCACGAAACTTCGGACGTCGGGCTACGGCCTCTTCGACAGGTCCGGGTACCGATCGTCGTACCACCACGCATGCAGCGGCGTGAACAGGTTCCGAGCGATGACTTCTCGCTCCGAAGACACGTCCAGGGCGTCCCACAATTCGTTGGGGTCCGCCGCGAGGTCGTACAGTTCCATGGCCCCCGAAGGTGGGTGCCACAACAACTTGTGGGTTTCGGTGCGCGCTGCCAGCCATCGGTCGTCGTTCACCCACCGAGGCGGCCGGACATCGGCCTCCCCTTCGCACGACTCGGCAAACACCACGGTCCGCGGTTCCCATCCCGAACGGTTCAACACGGCCCGCCAGGCCGACCGCCCCTGCATCGGACCCGCACCCACGCCCAGCGCATCGAGCACCGTCGGCACCATGTCGGTCGTGGACACAAGCCCCTTCACGCGACGCCCACGATCAACACCCGGCAATCGAACCACCATGGGCACGGCGAGCCGATCGTCGAAGAGCGACGCGGCACCGTCCACCCTGTCGCCGTGCGGATCCACGCTCGCGCCTCGCGCGGAAACGAGCACGATCAACGCATTCTGGGTCAGCCGTTTCTCGTCAAGCCCTTCGATGAGCCGCCGCACCTCATCGTCGACCACCTGGAGCAGCATTTCGTACCGATCGGCATCGGTTTTCGGATGGCCGTCCTCCCGCAGCGCCGGAATCGCCTCTGAATACTGCGCATGCAAGTACAGACGATCCTCAAATCCATTGGCCCCCTTCTGCGTCGTGAGCCACCCAAGCGCCGCGTCGGTGACCGCCGTGGCCGACAATCGGTCTTCGCCGCCATCCACATGGTCAAATCCACGCGCCAACGCGCTCGACGGCGCAAATCCGCCCCCGACGACGAGGCCCGTATGGAAACCAGCGGGCGACAACACCTGCGCCAACGTCGTGGCCTGCGGGCTCAAGCGATGGTCATCCGTCGCGAGGCCATGTCGACGCGGATCCAACCCCGTCCACAAGCTCGCGACCGCCGACGCCGTACTGCCAGACGGGCTGAATGCGTCGAATCGCACGCCCACGGAGGAGAGCGCGTCGAGGTTGGGCACCACCTGGGCGTCGCCCGGGTCTTCATCGAGCACATCCGACCGCAGCCCATCGACCTCGATGATGACGAGGTGCCGTGGCGACGAGTTGATGCCCATGCACCCCACGACGAGCCCGCCCAACCACATCAGGTCGCCCCGACCTGCTGACCGACCCAGCCGCGAACCAGGTCTCGCCATTTCGCACGGAGGTCGGCTCGCTCGAAATGGGGTTCGTGGCGGCAGCCGTCCAGCACCTGAAACGTCTTGTCCTTTGAGCCCACCTGCGCCGCAAACCGTTCCACACCCTCCGGCGCGATCACCGGGTCCTCAGAACCGACAAAGACAAGAGACGGCCACGTGATCCGATTCGCGCCCTCCACGAGTTTCGGTCCGTCGTCCACGATCGACAATCCGAGCCTGACAGAAACGCGGTCATGAACCAATGGATCCGACGCGTACCGTGCCACCTCTCCTTCGTCGTGAGACAAGCCATTCGGGTCAACTTCGCTCGTGAGCCGCACGCCCGGCGCGACGAGTCGGAGAACGCGTCCAACGCCGATTTTTGCGCGCACAGAGAGGCCTCGCGGCACAAATACCGGCGGGGCCGACAACACCACGGCTTGCAGGGAAATCGGCATTTGACGATGAATCAGCGCCGTTGCCACCACGCCAGCACCCAACGAGTGTCCAAACAACATCAGTTTGGTCGCGCCGCTTTCCGCCATCAACACGCCGATCATGGCGACCAGGTCATCGGCCAACTGGCCCATGCCCAGCGCGTCACCCTTCGCACCGCCAGAAAGCCCGTGCCCACGCATGTCATAGGAGCCGACACGAACCGGAAGTCCCTCCAACGCCTTCGCGAGCACCTCCCACCTGCCGCAATGTTCGCCAAGTCCGTGATGAACCAGCACCAACCAGTCTCCGGAGCCCGGCCACAACCGCCACTGCAGTGCCACACCGCCCTCGTCGAACCTTCCGACACGCCCGTCCGTCACGTCGCACCCACCTTCGATAGGAGGGTGGCCTATGGTGACCTCCGCCCTGATGGCAAGCCAGCTCGGTTGCATCGACCCTCAAGCCACGCACAATGTGGACGCTGACGGGGGTGCGATTTGTGAGAGCAACCTCAGCTGCGAGGAAGGCCTCGTGTGCGCCGGAGACGGCCGCTGTCGGCCTCATGGCTCCCCTGGCACCCTCGCGGCCGGCGCTGCTTGCGGCGGATCCCATTGGTGTGTCGCGGATCTCTCCTGCAATCATGACGGAATCTGCGTGCAATCAGAAGAGCCAGGAACCGTAGCCAGGAACGAGCTTTGCTCGCTGGACGCAGACTGCGCTGCCAACCTCACGTGCTTCGAAGGCGCTTGTGTCGGCCTCGACGCGCCCGAATGGTCCGGCGTTTCTTGCCCTGACCAACCCAGCCTCTCCGACCCCCTGGAATTCAGCTTCGAGCTGCACACAAGCTGGGGCGACGACGACTTCTTTGACGCCCCTTACCCGGGACCCTGGCACAGCGATCTGCATGCATGGCCTTTGCCTGACGTCTGGCACCCGCTTGTCGGCGAGGCCGCCGCCTCACTCGCGGGGTCCGAGTTGGACCCGACAGGGCCGCTGAGCGCCGTCGTCTGGCGGGCCAGCCATGGGTTCGACGCAGCCACCGTCGTGCAAGGTCTTCCGAGCGAAGCGGGGACCCTGGTCGCCGTGGACCTCACCGCAGGGGCGGACTTCGGCGCGATCGTGTCGCTCTCGACGATTTCGAGCGCCGGTCACCACCTCATGACCTGCCGCAACTGGTGGGTCGTCTCTCCCAAAGTCGGGCAATCCTGGACCCCGGGCCACAACTACGGCATCGTCGCATTCCGCGGCATCCTGAGAAGCGAAGACGGCGTCGCCGCCACCGCGCCTGCCTCGCTCATCGCCGCGTTGGGCCCCAACCCGCCATCGGACCCTAGCCTCGCGAAAACGTGGTGGAACTTCGCTCCGCTGCGGGTCTGGTTGGCCGACAACGACATCGTGGCTGCCGAAGTCATCGCCGCCACAACGCTGGTCCCGCACGACGCCACGATCCCCCTCCGCACCTTGTTGTCAGCCACACGGGAAACCACGGCGCCCAGGGCCATCGATGTGGTCGTTTGTGAGCCCGGACTTCCCGGGCCCTTCGCCGATCCCGACGACCCCGACCGCGGATGCGCCAACACGCCTCGCGCCGTGATCGAGCTGCAAGGCAACTTTGCCGTGCCCCAATGGCAGGCCGGGGAGGCACCGTACCGCTCCGCCAACCAAGGCGGCGCCATCACCTGGGTCGACAACCTGCCCGTGCAAGCAGGCGACGAACTCATCACCTTTTCGCTGTCGCTCCCGGCCGAACTTCCAATGCCCGCCGAGGGCTGGCCCGTCGTGATCGCCGTGGGAGACCGCGGCTACCGATCCGCCCTCATGGACGGCGCAGCGGAGGCGCTAGCCGACGTCGTCCTAGACGACGGCACCCACCACGGATTCGCGGTTCTCGGAATCGATTTGCCCTTTCAAGGCCCACGAGCGGCCTCCGTCACCGAAGAATGGGCGACCGCGTGGCCGCTCGCCTCGTCTTCTGATTCTCTGCTTCACAACGTGCTCAATCCGCGCGCATTTCGCGACAGTGTGATTCAGGGCGCCTCCGATCTCCAGCAAACGATTCGCCTCGTACAGTCGTTGAACTGGGACACCGATACGTCTCCGACGGGCACCCCAATCCTGTTTGACTTGGAACGCATTGCGCTTCTCGCGCAGGGCAACGGCGCCCTATCGGCCGTGCCCCTGGCGGCCTGGGCGCCCGAGATCGATACCCTCGTCGTCTCGACCGGCCTCGCTTCCTGGAGCGCTTGGGGACCGCTCCGGCGCACCCCGACCGACAGCTTGCACGATGTGCGCACGCTGTTGGGCTTGGCTCAGGTGTTTCCCGACGACCCCGGCGTCATCGCGATCCAGCGCGTGTTCGAACCCGCCGACAGCTCCGTCCACGCCGGAGCCTTGGGCGCCGTCCCGACCCATGTGATGTTGGCCCTCTCTTCGGACGACCCACAAGCGCCGCTCGATGGCCAGGCCGCGCTCGTTCGCGCCTTCGGCTTGCCAAGCATCGGATTCGATACCGACAAGGTTTCCGGAACCGCGGAGGCCGTAGGCATGCTGGTGGGCAACCAGGACGGCCTCACCCGCGTTGCGGCGGTGTACGGCCCTGGGTCCGACCCCCATCGGCCATGGAGCAGCCGAGACGACGCGCTCGCGCACCTGACGACCTGGTTTGGCACGTGGAACCGCGACGGAGTGCCCGTTTGGGACCCCTGACGCTCGCCCTCCTCGCTTGTGCCCCGGGCACCGTCACCGACACCCGCTTGCCCCCGGCAGACAGCCCGGCCTTGCCTTCGTGCGTCGGATGCCCAGAATTGTGCGGCAACCACAGCGACGACGACGAGGACGGCGCGATCGACTGCGACGACCTCGATTGTGCCGTCCCCGACTGCCCGGAGCTGTGCGAAAACAACCGAGATGACGACGGGGACCGCGTCGTAGACTGCGACGACTTAGATTGTGACGGCGCCTGCCCGGAACGATGTTCCGATGCCCGCGACAACGACGGCGACGGGGCAACGGATTGTGACGACGCAGCTTGTGATGGCCTGTGCGACGAGGCCTGCGCAGACGGCCGAGACAACGACGCGGACGGGTTCATCGATTGCGACGACACAGACTGCACGTTTTCGTGCGCGGAGTTGTGTGAAGACGGCGCTGACAACGACGCAGACGGGCTTACGGACTGCTTCGATCCAGAATGTGCCCCCGTGTGCGACCAAGACGCGGATGGCCACACTTCGAGCGACTTCGGGGGCGACGATTGCGACGACCAGGCGCCAGAAGTCCATCCCGGCGCACCCGAACAATGCGGGAACGGCGACGACGACTGCAACGGCTTGGCCGATGACGACGACCCGGCCGTGGACCCCGCAACCCAGCAAGAGTGGTTTTTGGACCTCGACTTCGACGGCTTCGGTGGCAAGAACCCGGACAGCATCGCCTGCGCGCCACCTGCCGAAATGGTGGGGGACAATTCCGATTGCGCTGACCACCACCCCGACACTTTTCCCGGCGGAAACGAGGTGTGTGGCGACCCGGGCTGGGACGAAGATTGCGACCACCTCATCGACGAAGAAGACCCATCGCTCGACCCTGGAACGCTCACCGTCTGGTACGACGACGCAGACAATGACGGCTTCGGTGACCCGGCGCTCGCCACGATCGCCTGTTTCGCTCCCGTCGGGACCGTAGCCAATGGATCTGATTGTTTCGACGACGACGCGAGCGCCGGTTTCCCGTTGTTGTGGTTTGCCGACGAGGATGGGGACGGGTTCGGCGGCGACGTGCTCGTTTCCACCGGTTGCGCAGGTCCAGACGGAAGCACCTGGACCCAAGGCGATTGTGTCGATGTTGACCCTCAGATCGAGCCCGGCGCATTTGAGATCTGCGACGAGGTGGATCAGGATTGCGACGCACTCGTCGATTGGGACGACCCTGACCACGCCTGCGATGTGGACGCCAATTCACCCGTCGCCGGCGTGGTGGCCGTGGACCCGAACGATCCCCCTTACGGCTACGGACTGTCCCTCGACTTCGATGGCGCCTGGCTCACGGTCGGCGGAGGCGACGGGCGCGCCTGGTTGTGGACGTCCGCCGTCGATCCCCCCGCGCTCGTGTTTTCCGTCGACGACGAAACGCCCGGGTTCGGAAGGGCGGTCGCCCTGTCCGATAGGTGGTGGGTGGTGGGCGCTCCGGACGACAGCGCCGTATTTGTGTACGACCTGGCTACGGGGCAACTCGACACGGTTCTGCGCCCCGAAGGGACCGGTTGGGGCACCACCGTCGCCGCGTCCGGCAACCTCATCGCGTCCGGCGCCCCCGCCACCAACGAAAACGCCGGCGCCGTTCGAGTCTGGCAATCCGAAGGCGGTGTTTGGGCAGAGTTGTTTGCGGCCGACGGGGTCAACCCAGGCGATGCCCTCGGCACGCAGCTCGCCTTGGACGGAACAACCCTGGCCGCCAGCGCGCCGGGTGCCAATGAAGTGGTCGTGTGGCGGTCCCTGCCAGACGCCTACGAACAAAAGCTCGGCTGTGTCGGCGTGGCGGGCTTGGCCCTCGACGGCGATCGACTCGCCGCAGGGCGTCCCGACGCACAAGCCGTGGATTTCTGGGCCTACGAAGCTGACCTTTGGTCGCCCATGGACACGCTGACGCCCCTTTCGCCGACGACCGGTTTCGGAGCTGCGTTGGCGCTCGACGGCCTCCACCTCGTGGTCGGGGCCCCCTCAGACTTCGGGTCCGTGTCCGTGTTCGTGCTCGACGATCTGTGGCGTGAAGCTGCCCACTTGGCGCCGTTGGGGGGACTCGTGCGGGACACCATTCAGGTCGGTGGGCCGCTCGAACCGTCCGACGAACCCGACCGAGTCTGTGCACCCTTCGGTGCTGGCGACGGCTGGGGCACATTTCAGGGTTTTGTGTACGAAAACGTTCCAGAATTCAAACTCAACCCCGGTGACCTGATTGCCTTCGACCTCAGCGTCGAGAATGATGCCGATATCATCACGCATATCGAATTATCCGAGGCTGTCGTAGAAGGCGAGGATGAGCCTGTTGCGTTCACCGAAATCGTCCGTGCGGGTCGCCCAGCTTCG
Source organism: Klebsiella pneumoniae (assembly GCA_945861065.1). GTDB lineage: Bacteria > Myxococcota_A > UBA796 > UBA796 > SXOB01. The sequence continues at coordinate 8,344 of CAMASI010000112.1, forward strand.
CCCCGCGGCAACAACGTTGTGGGTGATTACGATTTGCAGTTCCAAGTGGAATCTCCGTTCGATTTTACCGGAGGAGGCCTCTTGGTGAAAATGGAGGCTTCCGGCGCTTTTCGCAGCGACCTGACCTGTACCGACGTGCTGTCCGTCCTTCCTTCGTCGGACCCGTCCGGCCAACTCGTGTCGCATTTCTATTATGAATATGACGGATCCTGGCCTTGGACCAAGACGAACACGTCCGAGGTCGCGCCCTTTCGACTGCAACTGACCGGGCGCGGTAGTTTTGGATCTACCGTTGCCGTATCCGACGGAATCGTAGTTGTGGGCGCACCCAGCGAGCCCCCCGCCGAACCCGACGTCGAAGGTGATGTCGTGGCAGAAGTGCCCTTGGGGACGGTTTTGATGTACACGCCAACGGCGACGCCGTCGCCATGGTGATTCTCACCCTTCTCGGCTGCCTCGGGACCGGCGGTGAAGCAACCGACGCAGCCACGGACGGCGTCGAAAACTGCGCCCTTGTGGGGGACGAAGACGACGATGGCGCCGCCGATTGTGACGACACGGAGTGTTTGTGCCCAGAATCCTGCGAAAACGCCCGTGATGACGATGGCGACGGCGCCGTGGACTGCCAGGATGTGGACTGCGTCGGCGTCTGCCCAGAATCCTGTGGGGACGGGTTCGACAACGACGCCGATGGGCTCACCGATTGTGACGATACCGACTGCGATGGATTCTGCCCAGAATCCTGCGACAACGGCCGGGATGACGACGGAGATGGGGCGTTCGACTGCGCGGATTCAGACTGCTTGGGAGAATGCCCCGAGTGGTGCGGAAGTGGCTTGGATGCCGATGGCGACGGGCTGTTGGACTGCGCCGACCCAGACTGCGAATCGGTCTGTCGAGAGAATTGCCTTGGGGGCACGGACGACGACGCAGACGGCCTGATCGACTGTGACGACCCAGAATGTGGGCTGGCCTGTGACAGCGACCAGGACGGCTATGATGGGACGGCCTGGGGCGGCCTGGACTGCGATGATCTCGACGCCACGGTCTCCCCGGTCGCCCTGGAGGTATGCAACAGCGGCCTCGACGACGACTGCGACGGGTTGGCCGACGACGCTGATCCCGGCGTGCTCGAAGGGACAAAAACCGCCTACCACATCGATAGCGACGCCGACGGTTGGGGTCGCGATGGCGTCAAAGGCTACGCCTGCGCCGCGCCCGGTCACCAGGCCAACCAAGGCGGCGATTGTGCGGACCACCGAGCCGATACCCACCCAGGCGCCATCGAGGTGTGCGATGGTCTGTGGGATGAAGACTGCGACGGCCTGATCGACGAAGCCGACCCCGATGCGGTCGTGCCGCGCTGGTGGCTGGACGGTGACGGCGACGGCTGGGGCAACGCTCACGCGTGGCGAGACGACTGCGACATGCCGGAGAATCACGTGGCCAACTCAGACGACTGCGATGACGCTGACGCGGCGATCGGCCCCGCCTGGGCGGACTGGTATGAAGACACCGACCTGGACGGCTTTGGTGCGGGCCCCTCGGTCGGCACGGGGTGCACACCGCCAACACCCGGTTCGGTGCAGAATCTGAGCGACTGCGCGGAGACCGACCCAGCGATTTTCCCTGGGCAAATGGAGGTGTGCGACGGAGTCGATCAGGACTGCGACGACCTCTCGGATCAGGCCGACGACAGCGCCACCTGCGCACTCGATCCCGACGACGCCGCCGATGTGCTCCTGTGCGACGTTGTTGCGCCACCGGCAGCGACGGGCGCGCCCGAGTTCGGCGAGGCCGTGGCCGTGCACGGCGAACGACTGGTCGTCGGCCAACCCGCGGTGGGGGACTCCGGGAGCGTGTGGTCGTACACCCTGTCTGCGGGCGGGTGGACCCGGGGCGACCGGTGGGTGGGTGACGACCAAACCGACGACCTGTTTGGCGCCGCCATTGATATCGATGGCGACCGCGCAATGGTTGGGTCCCCAGGCGTTGGGGGGGTGTGGTGGCTCGATTTGAGCACAGGTACCCAGACCGTCGGAGAACTCCGTTGGCCATCGATGGGGCGCGAGGTGGCCTTAGCCGGCGACTATGGATGGGCCACGGTACCCGACCTCGACCAGGTGGACTTTTGGACGTTTGCCGCCGGGACATGGGCCTGGTCCGGCTGGGTATCCGCTGTGGGCGTTGTGGACGTTGCCGTGGCGGACGGGTTGGCCGCCGTCGCGGATACCGAGGGTGTCGCCGTGTACGACGCTGCCAGCGGCGCTCTGATCGCCCAGCTTCCGGCAAGCGGCGTTCGCTCGGTGTCGATCTCCGGCGAGCAGATTGTGGCCACCCTGGACGATTCGCTGGCCGTTTGGGACCTCTTCGATGGGGCATGGGCCGCCCGACCGGCCGTGCTGCCCTTCTCTGCGACGGCGCCATTCACCGCGGTCGCGCTTGAATCCGGTCGGTTCGTCGTCGGGGCGCCCGGCGAACCCGGCCACGTGCTGGTGTTCGCGGAGGGCCCCACAGGCTTCGTAGAGGCGTTCGCCCTGCTCGGGGACCTTCCACTAGACGCACCCCTAGACCTCGTCCCCACGGACGCCGCAGCGCTCGACAACTGCGTTCCGTTCGGTGCAGGCGGGTTGTACGGTCCGCACGCCGGATTCGCCTGGCGGGACGTGCCCGCGTTTTCGCTGCGCGCGGGCGACCAGATTGCCTTCGATTTGTCCGCGACCAATGATGTGCCGATTCAGGCAGACCTTGCGCTCGCGCATGCCAGCCTAGACGGAGGCGATGAACCCGATGCGAACGGATTCGTCACCCTCGCCACAGGCACCCCCGTCGACAATAACGGCAACGCTTCGATCGGAGATTTCGAGTTGGCGTGGACGACAATCGCGGACTGGGATTTCCCCGGCGGCGGGCTCATCGTTCGGGTGACACCCACAGGGCCTTTCGCGTCCGACGACACATGCACGGGCGTCATGACGGGGGCCGACGCGTTGAATCCCGACGAGCCTGGCGTGTCGCGCTTTTGGTCCGATGCGGATGGCAACTGGCCGTGGGAGAACACAGACTCCTTACGCGTAGCGACGCTTCGAATCACCTTTGTGGGACGGGCGCCGGCCTTCGGTCAAGCCGTGGACGTCGACGATGACGTCGTGGTCGTCGGCGTTCCGGCGGCGAGCCAACCCAATCCAGAACACGGAACCGCAGTCATCTGTTTGCCTATCGGCGAGCCCGCCGCTTGGTAGGTATAGACTCCCATCGAGGTGCCGGTTGACCAGCGCAAAGCTCTTCCGAAACGGTCAAAGTCAGGCGGTCCGCCTCCCGAAGGCGTTCGCGCTGCCTGGGCGGGAGGTGTTCGTCCGTGCGCAAGTCCTTCTGACGGGGCGTGGCTAGACCGGTGCTCGCGCAGTTGCCGCCAGGACGCGGGAGCCAGCAACGAGCGGTGCCCTCACGCCTGCCTTATTGGCCCATTGAGCACGTAGTTCACGCCCACCAGCGGCAGCCGATTGCCACCGGTCCCTGCAATTCCAATTCCAAAAAAAACGCGACCCTGCGAGAACGAAAATATTTCCAATGCAGCTGCCTAACGCCGGGGTTCAGCTGCGGGCAGGGCCTCGGCTGCGCCGCACGGTACGGCTATCTGTTGCGGGCCCGGCCGTCGGCTGCAACCGTTTGTTAGGGCCCGCGCAAAAATAAGTTGCAGCATCGAGGGCTCGATGGCGCCCGCCGCGCAAGGCGCGGGGTGCAGCCGAACCGAGGAGTACGTGGCGTACTTCGCAGGTTCGGCGGGGTCCCCGCAACGCAGCGCCGCGGGATGCCAGCG
>CAMASI010000113.1 GCA_945861065.1 Klebsiella pneumoniae
CGCCTCAACCTCGTCGAGGACGCAACGCATCGGTCCGGTAAGGAGCAGCTCGATCGCGTCGAGGCGATGCTCGTAGCCTTGGCGAAGAAGCTCCAGAATGATCGCTGACGCTTCCAGGGGCGACGCCGGGAGCGGGGTCGGGAGCGGGAGCGGGACCGGGAGCGGGAGCGGGACCGGGAGCGGGCCGGGCCCGGCTTGTGGGGATCGCGCCCACTGCCGCGCCCAAATGCGACCTATCCACGACCATCACCCCTCCGGTCGGTACGCATGTGTACGAGTCCGGTCACTACGACGTGAAGGTGAGCAACCTCGGCGCGGCGACGGCAACGGGCAACGTGGTGACGATCACGCTTCCGGCAACAAATACCAGCCCGACGGTGTACCTGATGGGTCATCTGGGGGCGATGTCCGCGGGTTGCACCGCGTCCGGCCTCACGGTGACCTGCACCCTTGCGAGCATCAAGAAGGGCAAGAGCATTACGGTCGGCTTTGACCTCGAACTTGCTGCGGCGTCGGTTCCGTTGTCGATCGTGGCGAATGCGACCTCGGCCGTGGCAGACGCCAATGCGCTCAACAACAAGGCGACCCATGTCGCGAACCTGCTGGACTACGTCGTCATCGACTTCACGGGCGCGGGGCTCGTGAGCAATGACCATTGCACCGGCACCGACCTGACGTCGTTTTACGAGTGTGAGCTGTTCCCGTCGTCGATCACGACCCACGACGTGACGCTCAACGCCGACCACACCATCACCTTCGGTGTGGGTGTTGGCCCTGAGTACACCGGAACGTGGTGGTCCGATGGCAGCACACACCTGGGCTTTTCCTACCTCGAGTACGGCATCCAAACGGCGAGCTTTTCCGGCTACGGTGTGAACGGGAGCTGCTGGGAAGGCGAGACGATCTTTGACGGCAGCGAGTACAATTCCCAGTATCAAGTCTGTGTCTTGTAATCGGGGCAGATACGCCACTTCATGGCGGTGACGTCGCATTCAACGGTGTGTAGGGTGTGCGAGTCGGGCTGTGGCTTGGTCGCCGACGTCGATGGCGACCAGCTGCTCGGCCTGCGCCCCGATCCCCAGGATCCGGAGAGTCGGGGCTACGCCTGTTCGCGTGGCCTTGGGTTTGGCGCCGTGCGCGACGCGGCGGACCGCCCGCTCGAGGTTCAGTGGCGAGGTCGTCGCGACGGTGACTTTGCGCCCGTCGCCCTCGCGGAAGGCCTGTCGCGGGTCGGGGCGAAGTTGCGAGAAATTGTGGACGCCCATGGCCCCGAGGCCGTTGGGATCTACTCGGGCAACGCCGTCATCTTCTCGTGGGCTGCGCTGGCTGGTGTCGCCGCCTTGCAGCGGGCGATCGGAACGCGGGGTCACTGGACGAGTCTGTCGCTCGACAACGCAGCGCAGTTGTACGTTGCGGAGCGTGTCCTTGGGGATCCGCTCCGCCTCCCGGTGCCTGACCTGGACGGAGCTGACTTCGCGGTGCTGTGGGGCACGGACCCCTTGTCGTCCCAACTGACGAATGGGTGCTCGGATCCGCGCGGAACGCTGGCTGTGCGGCGTTTGGCCAGGGCTTCGGCGTTGGCCGTCGTGGACCCGCGGAGATCTGCGACGGCGGCCTCAGCAGCGTTGCATGTGGCACTGCGGCCCGGAAGTGACGCGGTGGTGCTGGCGTGGCTGGCGAATGCGCTTGTCGAACGACTGGGAGGGACGACACCGGCGCCCCCGGTATCGTTGGCGACAGCGACGGCGACCGCGGACGTGCCGGAGGCGGTGCTGATCTCGTTGCGCGACCGGTTGTTGGCAGCGGAGCGCCCGGTTTTGTGGCCTGGGCTTGGCGTCATGCTTGGACCCGATGGCACGACGGCACTGTGGCTCGCCTGGTGCGTGATGGCGGCGCTTGGGCCCTTGGACCGGCCTGGCGGGTGGCACTGGCGGCAAGGTGCGCCCGACGTGGCGGCCTGGGCGCGTCGGTTCGGCGCCATGCGTCCGGAGACCGACCCGCTGTCGGGCCACCCCTGCGTTCTCGGGACGAGGCCGGCGGCGTATCTGCCCGAATGGATTCGTTCTGACCGCGTCGACCGTCCCCGAGCACTGGTGGTGGTCGGCGGGGACCCGCTGCGCTCCTTGCCAGGTGGCGCTAGGGCGGCGGAGGCGTTGTCGAAGCTCGACTTGCTGGTGTGCGTCGATATCCGTTGGTCACACACGGCGAAGCAGGCGCATGCGCTCTTTCCGGTCGCGACCTTCCTAGAACGGCGGGACTGGGGCGTAGCGTTCGCTGCGACGAGACCTTTGGGCAAGGCAAGGGCGTCGGCCCCTGTGTTGCCGCCGCGGGGCGATGTGCCCGATGAATGGGCGGTCCTGACGGGTCTGTGTCGGGCGGCTGGGTGGTCGCCGTTCGGGGTACCGGGCATGGGTTGGCTGTCTCGCTGGGCCCACCCGTGTGACGTTGCGCCATGGATACCGGGGCGGCCGACGCAGTGGCGGCCCACCTCGGTGCACCTCGATGTGCCTGAACTTCGGGCGGCCGCGGAAGTCGCGGTGGCGCGCCCCGTGGCGCTCGGGACCCGGTTGGTGACGTCGGTTCGGTCACCGCGTCGGATGAACACGTGGCTGGGCGGATCCGAATCGGCGTACGCGCACCCCGACCTGCTCGGTGGGGCGGATTCGTTATCAATTCGAGGCGACGGCGGCACGGCGCGGGTGGTGGTGGTGGCGGACCCGTCGCTGCGTCCGGATGTGGTGGCATGGTCCTTTGCTGACGGGGCGAATGCCGTGCTGGGGGCGCGCTGCGAGTCGGTGTTGGGGGTGCCCATGTCGAACGGGCAGATCGTCCATGTCAGTTCCGCCTGGCGCCGCGAAAGCTGAAATTGACATCGGGAACTGCTACCCTTACACGCCGCGTGTATGCCACCAATGCATCGTTTCAGAAATTTCGCTGGTGCTCCCTTGATGATGGTGATCGGGGCGGTCTCGATCAGCTCCTGTGGCGGGTCGGTTGAGCCGTCCCCGTCCGCGTCGGAAGGCGGCCGCATTTTGCAGACTGACCGCGAATGGCTGATCCGTACGTCGCTCGCGTTGCGCGGCTTGCGACCGTCGGTCGCAGACATGGCGTTGCTGGACGCTGATCCGAGTCAGGCCTCGGCCCTCGTAGACGCTTACCTCCATTCACCCGACTTCTTGGAGGTGGTGAAGGACCTGCACGGCGACCTGTTGTTGATTCGCAACGACAGTGTGCCTCAGTTTCCGGCGCTGGGTCCCCTGTACGGTCACGATCTCTTCGACATTTACTCCGCAATTACAAGCGAACCGTTGGATCTCATCGCCGCGGTTGTGGATGCGGATCGGCCGTATACGGACATCGTGACGTCGAAAACCACCTACACCAACGATGTGGGGGCACTTATTTGGGGCTTCCCCTACGATTTCGACGTGGGTGGCGTGCAGGAAACGACTTGGCCTGACGGGCGTCCGCTCGCGGGAATCCTGTCGAGTAGCAAGATCTGGCAGCGCTACGAGTCTGCGGGGAGCAACTTCCACCGGGGTCGGGCCAATGTCATCGCCGACAAACTGTTGTGCGAGGCGTTCGACACGCGAGAGATCGTGGTCGAAGGCGGAATCGATATTGCGGACGAAGAGGCGGTTGCCTCTGCGGTTTTGACGGATCCGGCCTGCGTTTCTTGTCACCAGGCGCTCGACCCCTTGTCGGCCTACCTTTGGGGCTTCAAACCCGTCCTTCGTCAGAACCAAATCGGGCATGCTTACACCAACGATTGTGACGACGACCACCACGACGTCACCTTGCCCGACCTCGGCCCGAACTTCCGCACCTCGGACTACTGTTACCCGCTGCGATTCTACAATCCTGCGGAAGAGGGTCAGTGGGAGACCTGGGGGCTGCGTCCGCCGGCCTTCTATGGGCAGGCGGTGGAAGATATGGCGGATGTCGGCGAGTTGATGGCCGACGATCCGCGATTCTCGCGGTGCGCAGTGAAAAACTTCTTCGCGTATCTCAACAATATCGAGCGGGATCTCGTTCCGGAGGACATCACCAGTCAACTGCAAACGACATTTGAGACGAGCAACTTCTCCGTTCGCGAATTGGTGCGGTCGATCGTGCTGTCTCCCGAGTTCCGCGCCAAAGGGACCGACGATGAACCGACGCCGGATCCCCTGGCCCGGATCCGTACGATTCGCCCCGAGCAGTACGCGAACGTGGTGCAGGACCTGACCGGATTCACCTGGATGGCGGTCGGCGACCCCTGGGATTGTGAGACGTTCGACGATCGAGGCACCTTTGGCACTCAGTGCTGGGGTCCAGTGGATTTGGGTCGGTCCGACCGTTTCGGCTACCACTCGATGTCGGGGGGTACGGACTCGTTTTGGATCGTTCGGCCGACGCATGAGCCGTCGCCGATCAAGGCTCTAACGATGGAGCGTTTTGCGTGGAATGCTGCGGGTTTCGTTGTGGACACGGACTTTGCCCTGCCAGCGGCGGAGCGATGGCTGTTGCACGGCGTCGAGGCGGCTACCGAGGATGAACCTACCGTCCGGGCCCAACTCGCTGCATTGCAGTTGCGAATCTTGGGTGAGTCGGCCTCCCCGAATGACGCCGTGATTGATGAAATGTACGCGCTCTTCCTCGGCGCCCGGGCCACGTTGGATGTGCCGTCATCGTGGAAACTCGTGATTGCGGCCTTATTACAGGATCCCGGTATGGTGTTCAATTGAGACCCGACCTAGCCTCTCGTAGAGATCTTCTTCGCGGCGTCGCCGCGGCCACCGCGGGCGGTGCAATGTTGCGGCCAGGTGCGTTTGCCCCCCTGGCGCATGGTGCCGTTGGCGCGTCGGGTAAGCCGAAACAGACCATCGTGGTGCTCGCCGACGGTGGCTGGGACGTGATGTTCGCCTTCGACCCGAAGCTCGGCCTGGATTCGCTCGAGGGCCCAGAAGTCGACGAAAACCCGGCCTACCCCGATGACGTCGAATACGTACGCACTTTTGGCGACATTCCGATTATTTGTAATGAACACAAACGACCGGCTGTCACAACGTTTTTCGAGAATTGGTCGGATCAGATTGCGGTCATCAATGGAATTTGGAGCGAATCCATTGTTCATCAGGACTCTCGCGTACGCATGCTCACGGGCACCAAGCTGGCCACGAGCCAAGATATCGCCACAATTGTCGGGCACACGCACGGCAAGACGAGGCCGCTCGGCAGTATTGATTTTAGCGGACGCGGTTTCCCTGGCAAGCTTTCGGCCTCTACGGGTCGCGTGGGCGTAACGAGCCAGCTGCGCACGCTGGTCGACCAATCGTCGGCCTTCGTCGCCCCGGAAGGCGCCGGCTACGTGTTGCCGACCTTCGTGCCGACCGACGAATCGACCTCGCTGGTGACCACACACCTTCGGTCGCGGTTGGCTAAATTCGGTGCCCCTCCGGGCGCCGCCAACGTGCAGACGCTGGCAAACCTGCTCGAGTCTTACGACCGCAAGGAACGCCTGACCGCTGAGGGTGTCGTAGCGCTTGCGGCGCTGTACCCAGGCTATTGGCCGGATCTTCCCCTGCAGGCAGACATCGCCGTCGATATGTTGGCAAAGGGCTTGTGTCAGACGGTCACCTTAGGACTGGACGGCTGGGATAGCCACGCGACCAACTCGGTACAACACACGTTGTTCGACCAATTGTTTATGACATTGGAATCGATTGCGATGGCTTTGGTCGAGGCCGACATGCTGGCGGATACCATGGTCTATGTGGTGTCGGAGATGGGACGAACGCCGCACCTCAATGGTGACATTGGCAAGGACCACTGGCCGCACACCAGCGTGATGCTGTTTGGCGGTGGGGTTCGGGGCGGCAGAGCCTACGGTGGCACGGACGACGTATTGGAGAGTCGACCGGTGGACTTTGTTTCGGGAGATGCCACTGACTCGGGCACACTTCTCAAGTTCGATAACTTGGTGGCCGGTCTGCTCGCGGCGAACGACGTCGACCCAGAAGAATGGCTCCCCGGCGTTGAGGCATTTGGTGCGGCCTTTCTGTAGTGCGCTTGTGCTCGGTCTGGCTGCCTGTGGCGCCGAGCCCGAGAACCTCGAGGACTCGCAACCCGTTGCGGAACCTTGCCCGACGGGGCTGACCTGGGACAACTGGGGGGAGGGGTTCTTCGCGACGTGGTGCACGTCATGCCACAGTTCGGTGGTTGTTGGAGACCCCCGATACGGGGCGCCCGTCGGTGTAGACTTCGACAGCTGGGAGGGTGTTTTCACGTGGAGCGAACGGATCACCGTCGTCGCCACGGGCCCGACGCCTACGATGCCCCTGATCGATGGGGTTCCCGATGTGGAGCGGCTGCTGCTCGCAGAGTACCTCGCGTGTGGTGTGGACGTTGCGCCCATTGTCGAGGCGCCGTGTGCCTCCAACATGCCGGAGCCGGGGTCGGTTTCCATCGCGACCGCGGCGGATGCGGACGCCCTGTGCGAGCGAGCCGATTCTGTCGCTGGGAACCTGACCATCACCGGCGGGTCGGTCGTGCTCGATTGTTTGTGTTCGGTCGGCGGGGATTTGGGGATTCACGGCACAGCCACCTCCGTTTCGCTGGGCGCGGTTGCGTCCGTGGGCGGTTCCTTACGGGTGTCTGATACGGAGGCGCTGACGTCGTTGACGGCGCCCGAACTCGTGGAAGTCGGCGGAGACTTAGCCATCGAGCGTGTGACCGGTTTGTGGTCTGTCGATCTACCCGAACTCGACACGATCGGCGGCGCGGTTGTACTCGCGGACACCGACCTGGTTTCGTTGTTCGTGGTCGATGCAGACAGCATCGGTCTCGGCCTGACCGCAGTTCGCAATTCGGACTTGCTCGATCTCGATTTCCACAATGTACAGACCATCGGCGGGGACCTCGTTGTGGAGGACAACGCTGCGTTGGTCGATCTCAACAGTTTTGTCTCGCTTCTCGACGTTGCCGGAGGCCTTCGGTTGGCGCGGCTGGAGAGCTTGCAGTCGGTCAATGGCTTTGAGAACGTCGTGTCCGTCGGGGGCGACCTCATCGTCAACGACCTGGAGGTCGCCACGTGGATGACGGGTCTGGACGCGGTCGCGAACGTGGGGGGGTCGGTTTCCGTCGCACGAATCGCGAACTTGGACCCGATTGAAGGCTTGGCAGGCCTAGTCACGGTGGGCGGGGACCTGTCGTTTGTGGACCTTCCGGCGCTGGTGGCGCTACCGACGTTGGACCTTCTCTCGTCGATTGGGGGCGACCTAGAGGTCGTGGAAACGGGCGTCGAATCCATGTTGGGGCTGCTCAGTGTGACGGAAATGGGAGGACTGCGTGTTCAGGACAATCTGTCCCTTCGAGCGCTGGGTGGGCTCGTCCAGCCCGCTGAGGTGCTGGGGGACGTCACCGTGGCCGGAAACCTCGGGCTGAGCAAATTCGAAATTCTTCGGAATATGACGCACGTTGGCGGAGACCTGGTATTGTCCGATTGTTGGGAGGATGTGTCGACGGTTGGGCTAGAGCACCTGGAGACGGTGGACGGTTCCTTTTCGATTGAAAACAACCTGAACGATGTCGACATCGACGCCGTCCTGCTTTTAGACGTGGTGGGCGGAAACTTCACGGTCGTCAATAACCCAGAGATTCCAACGGGCTCCGCGGAAGCGCTGCGTGACCGCATCGGTGTCGAGGATATTGGCGGAGTGGTCACGATCGACGGCAACGCGCCGTAGTTTAGGGCCCGCGCGTGGTGGCTCTGGAGATCGCGCGCACCAACGTTTCCCTCGTCGCCGGTGCGGGAAGCGGCACGAAACTCCCAAAGGCTGCGACCGCCCGTTGCAAGGCGACATGGGCGCCAATGGCGAGTAAAAACGGTGGCTCTCCTACGGCTTTGCTCCCACCGACGGTTCCAGGCTGTGTCGCGTTTTCGAGCAAGCTGACGCGGAAGTCGCGCGGCGTCTCGCCAACGCCGGGCACCTTGTAGGTCGAGGGCCCGACGGTTCTGATTGCACCGTGGGCGTCGTGAACGATCTCCTCGATCGTGAGCCAGCCCACCCCTTGGAGGTAAGCGCCTTCGATTTGCCCGATATCAATATCGTTGGCGAGGCTGTCCCCGACGTCGTGCAGAATATCGACGCGACGAAGCGAGAATGCACCGGTCAAACCATCGAGTTCGACCTCGGTCGCGGCGACCCCCCAGGCGTAGTAATGAAACGGCGTTCCGTGGCCGGCGATTCGGTCGTAGGCGATGCCGGGTGTGGCGAAAAACCCAGTTGCGGCGAGGGGAATGCGTCGCAACCACGCCTCTCGGCATACGTCTCCAAACCCCAGCTCCCGGCCCCCGCGGCGAGCCCAGGAATGTCCGTTCCAGCCGAATTCCGCTGCGCCGCCAAGAATTGAGTCTGCGACCGGCATTAGGCGTGCGACCAGCTCCGAGCAGGCTGCTTGTACCGCCGCGCCATTCAGGTCCGCGCCGCTGGACGCTGCCGTTGCGGATGTGTTTGGGACGCGGTCTGTTGAGGTGGCGGATTGCCGAATCGATTCGTAGGGCACGCCCAACGTGCGCGACGCGATTTGTGCGACCTTATTCACAAGTCCCTGGCCCATTTCGGTTCCGCCGTGGTCTACCGAGACGCTCCCGTCGGCGTACAGGCGCACATAAGCCCCCGCCTGATTCAGAAATGCGGTGGTGAACGAGATGCCGAATTTGACGCCCGTGACCGCCAATGCCCGTCGTTTGCTCGGAGAGGAGGCGTTGTAGGCGCGAATGTCTTCGGTACGACGACGGAGTTCGGCCGACAACGTCAGAGCGTCCCACATCCTTTCGGCCCGCGGGTCTTCGACGCGCTGGCCATAGGGGGTGGTATCCGCGCCGGTCCGGTACAGATTTCTGCGCCTCACGTCGTCGGGGTTGAGCATGAGGGCGTGGGCGATCTGCTCCATCACCTGCTCGATGACGAATGCGCCCTGAGGGCCGCCGAAACCGCGGAAGGCGGTGTTGGAAAGCCGATTCGTGCGCACGGCGTGCCCTTGAAAGCGCAGGATTGGAATGTAGAAGGTGTTGTCGAGATGGAAGAGCGCGCGGTCGACGATGGCGAGCGACAGGTCCATCGAAGCGCCAGCGTCGGCCCACAGGGTCACGTCGAGCGCGGTCAGTTGTCCGGTCTCCGTGAAGCCCACCTCCCATCGGGCGCGAAAAGGGTGGCGTCCACCGGTCATCGTCATGTCCTGCTCGCGGTCGAGCACACACTTGACTGGGCGGTGGGTGTAGTGCGCCGCGACTGCGGCAAGAACGGCCCAAGGAGCGGCTTGTGTCTCCTTGCCACCGAACCCGCCTCCCATCCGAGGCACAATCACCTCAACCGCGGCTCGTTGGATTCCCAAGGCGGAGGCCACGAGCGTCTGCACCTCGGTGGGGTGTTGGGTCGAACTCCAGACGGACATCGCTCCCGCCTCGCCAGGGACAACCAGCGCGGCGTGGGTTTCCAAGTAAAAATGGTCCTGCCCTCCGGTAGACGTCGTTGCCGACAGGCGATGAGGGGAAGAAGCAAGGGCTGTGGCGACGTCTCCGCGTTGGATGACGTGGGGGGCACCATAGAACGCGGCGGAGGCAATTCCGGCCTCGAATTCGATGGCAGGCAAAACCTCCCAGTCCACCTTCACCAAGGCACGAGCAGCGAGCGCGGCCGCGCGGGATCGGGCGACAACCAGCGCGATCGGCTGGCCAACCGCGTGAACCTCCACCGAGGCGAGCGCTTCTTCGTCGTGCACGACGGGCCCGATGTGGTTGTTTCCCGGAATGTCAGTTGCGGTCAGGACCGCTACGACGTCGCAACTGGATTTCGCATCCTCTAAATGCAGCCGAATCAGCCGCGCGTGGGCATGAGGGGAGACGACCGGAACCGCGTGCAGGGTGCCCGGTGGCAGCGGAATGTCGTCCACATAGAGCGCCTCACCCGTAACGTGCTGCACTGCGTGGTTGTGGGGCCGGTTCATGTCACGTCTCGGAGCCAGGCCCGCAATAGGTTTCCGGCCACGAGCATCCGGTAATCGGCGGACCCGCGAATATCCGAGAGCGGCGAGAAATCCCAAGCTGCGACTGCGTTTTCGATGGTAGCAGCAGTCAGCGCTTTTCCGCGAACTGCTGTTTCCACTGCGATACTGCGGTCCCCGGCCCGTGCGGACACGCCCCCCCATGCGAGGCGCACGTCCACGGCGATTTCATCCACGCGGTGGACCCACGTCGCCAGAGCCACCGCGCTGATGTCCATGTCGGTTCGACGGCTGATCTTGTAGGCGGCGACATGTTCCTGAGGTCCCGGTCGCGGTAGAAACACATCAAGAATGATTTCATCGGGGGCGGCAGCGTGCGTTCGGTATCCGGTGAAAAACGCTTCGATGCCGACTGTGCGCACCCCGCGGACGGAAACCAGTGTCACGGTGGCGCCAGAGGCGACCAATACCGGCGCGAGATCTCCGATCGGCGAGGCCGTAGCGAGGTTCCCGCCGATTGTGGCCCGCGAGCGGATTTGTCGGCTGCCGAATACGCGGAGCATGGTGTTCAGCGCGGCATGGGGGATGCCCATCATGTCGGTCAGGCGCGTCCCGGCCCTCACATTCCACCCTTCAGTGGTTTCGGAAATCCCTTGCAATTCGTGAACGGCTTCGGTGCACAACACGAGGGGAAGGGTTTCGTGTTTTCGGGTAACGCGCAGGGCGATATCGGTGGCACCGGCGACGAGCAAGGCAGTGGGATGTGCAGCGCGAAGCACGAGCAACTCGCCGAGGTCGTTGGGTTGGAACCAGCGTTCGCCAGTCCAGTCCGAAGGCGTTGAGGCCTGGGCAGGCATGCCGTCGTCGGGACGGGTTCCTGCGACGGAGCGAACGGCCTGTTGGATGGAGCGGTAGCCAGTGCACCGGCACAGGTTCCCGGCGACGGCGTCATCGAGGTCCTGTGGCGCGACGTCGCGATGGCACGCGTCAAATGCCGCCATGACGAAGCCAGGCGTGCAGTAGCCGCACTGACTGGCACGTGCGTCCACGAAGGCCTGTTGCACGGGGTGCAGGGTTGATCCCCGGCGGAGCCCCTCCACCGTGCGAATGCGCCTGCCGTGGGCCTGTGGGGCAAAGATGAGGCAGGCGTCTACGGCACGCCACTGGCCGCCGTCGACCCAGGCGATCGAACAGGCGCCACAATCCCCTTCGGCGCAGCCCTCCTTGGTCCCTGTGAGGTGGAGGTGGTCGCGCAAGAGACGCAGCAGGGTTGTGGTCGGCGCGACGGCGACTTCGACGGGGGCCCCGTTGAGCTCGAAACGAATGGGAAGGGTGTGCGGCATCAGGTGGTTGTGTTCTACCCGGTCGCGGCGGGGTCGTCAGCGCTTGCGCCGCGACCGACTCCCGCGGCTTTCACGGCGCGGAGGGGTTGAACTGGGGTACACTGCGCAAAGCGTGGAGCGAAAGCGTGTGGTCAGCGGCAGTCTTCTTCGCCTGCGAACCGGATCCTGCCATCCGGCCGGAGGAAGATCGGGGCTACGTCGCCGAGCCGGGCGTGCTCCACGCTGTGGAGGCGTCCATTGCCACAATCTCGGGTACGTGGCAATGGGAGGCGTCGACGGCTGACCTGGATGGGGACGGTCTCGATGACGTCCTTCTCCATGACAGTTCTACCAGCGTGTGGTGGTCGCTGACGCGGCTTGGCTGATCGTGCAACCCTGGGTGGACGCCCATAATGTTGCCTTTGGGGCGTCCGGCGACGTGGACGGAGATGGGTTGCCCGATCTCCAGATCGGCACGAGATACTTTGGGTCCTCTTCGTTGGACACAGGGGAGTGGTGGGTCGTGCCCGGAGCGATGTTATGACTTGGGGTGCCACGGCACTTACGTCTGTCGTGGTTGGATGGCCTGCCGCCCGTGCGTCGCACCCCTGTCGACCCGAATGCGGTTGGGTGCAGATCGGCCTCCGTCAAGCGGCACGTCGCGGAGAAGGCAGTTGTGCCGGTATGTTTGGCCGGAGGCGCGATGGGCGCCCGGTGCCTCGCGCGGCGGCGCGCATCCGGTCGAGTGCGCGCAGCACGAACGGCTTCCATTGGAGGTTCACGTCGACGCAGTGTAGCTGGATGACGGCGTGAGCCCG
>CAMASI010000114.1 GCA_945861065.1 Klebsiella pneumoniae
GACTGCGCGACTGGACGTGGTGTGCGCTTTCAGGTGAAGCGCTCGACTACGCTGCCGCGGCGAATTGTCTAGGTGCCAGGCTAATAGCTAACGGCCAATCGCTAACGGCTGCGCTTGTTTAAGGTCTAGTTAGGGCGAGGCCGCGAATCACTCCCAAGTATCGAGCGGGTACCACCGTGTTGCGCTTACGCCGAAGAAACCCGCCCCGCCGTTGCGGCACTTGACCTCGCCCTCCCATAGCATTTCCGCCGTGACGCCATCAAACTCACGAAGCCACTCGGTATTGCAGGCCGAGAGGACATTTCCATTCTCGGCGTCCATCGTCGTACCCTGCGCGCCGCAGGATCCCTCGTGGGTGGGGTAAACCGCGTCCACGACGCCTGTCATCGTGCTTTCGTCCAACGAGATGACGATGCCACGGCCATTGTCGTTGTCGAGCATCATGTAGCGGCCATCCCGCGTACCATGAAAATTGTGTTGCCCACCAAACTCATCCGGACCGGAGACCAGCGACCAATCAAGCTCGATGTCATTCCCGAGGTCGCCTTGTCGCCCATCCCCACTCATCAACCAAATCGGATTACCCCAATTGAGGTCAGCCCGATCGCCGATGAATTTCGCTACCGTGTCCTGATTCAGCCAGGAGAGGTGCAGGTTGCCGTCCGCATCGACGTATTCCGTGTTGGTATGCAGGTAGTCGCCGTTAGCACCGGGCGGAATGTCCAGGTGGTCCTCTGGCTCCCATTGATACAATTCCGTGCCCGCGCCGTCCAAAACCACCACATTGTCCAGCGTCAACCCTCCAAAGATACTCTGGAACTGGCTATAATAATTCCCGTCGAACTTGAAAATGTCGTGGTTGAGGCCGCAGCAGCCCCCGTAGTCCACCTCGAACCGGGCGATATCGTTTCCGTGAAGGTCCATTTCGACGATCTTGTCGCCCGTCTCCCCGATCACGGTCCTCTCGTCGGTGAAACGAACCATATCTAGCATCCCGAGGGCGCCGCTGATGTCGACGTTCTGGTACCATACCAAGTTGCCGGACGCCGTGTCATAGACCACCGCGACCGCGTTGGCGTCACATGGATTTTCCGTCCCGACGAGGCCGAAGGTCGACGAGCCTGTGCTGATAATCCAACTTCCGATATTGGTGGGGGGCGTGCCCGTTGTGTATAGCCCCGATACGACAGGCGACCCCGGCGACGCCGCTGTAGACGCGTCCATCGTGTACTCCACCTCGGGCGCGAGGAAAATGACCTGGAGGTCATGTTCCGCTGCGACCGCATCGCTCGTAAACACCCGCTCGATTCCAACGCCATCGGTGCGCATTGTCCTGATCTGGACTGCCTGCGGTGGGTCCACGGTCACGTGGCAAAGGTAGCGCAACACGTTGAGTTCGGCCTCGCACGTCGCCGTGACCACTGCAGGAGCGGAGGTTGGGCCTGTATCGGAGTCGGTGTCAGAGTCAGTATCGGCGTCGGTGTCGGCGTTGGAATCACTGTCTGAGTCCGTGTCCGCGTCGCCTCCCCCGGGGTCGTCGGTCGTCAGACCGGTCGGGTCGGTTTCGTCGTTACCACTGCCGCTTTCGTCGACCTTAGGCACGCCACAGGCAATCAACCAAAGGACCAAAGACGAGTTCAATTCGCGCATGCTGTACCTCGAGGGGTAAGAAACACGGGCGGCAAGCCTCTTCGGCGTCGACGGTCCCCATTGTAGCTTAGATTTCGCGCGCTACGGGTTGCCCGTGTCACGCCCGCGTCAACTCCATGAGCTGACCAACTCATTCCCACATGTCGAGCGGGTACCACCGCGTCGCACGTTCGCCAAAGAAACCCTCGCCGCCATTTCGGCACACGATTTCGCCTTCCCAAACCATTTCACCGGTGACACCATCATATTCACGTAGCCACTCGGTATCACAGGCGGTCAATACGTTCCCACTCGCAGCATCCATGGCTGTCCCCTGCGCACCGCAGTTCGGCTCATGGGTCAGATAGGCGGCGTCAACTACACCGGTGAGGGCGCTTTCGTCCACTGAGATTACCAAGGCTCGGCCGCCGGCATTGTCGAGCAGCATAAACCGACCATCCCGCATTCTGTGGAAATTGTGCTGCATACCGAACTCATCCGGGCCGTCGACCAGAGACCAGTCCAACTCGATGTCGTTCCCGAGATCCCCTTCCCGACCGTCGCCGCTCATGAGCCAGATCGGATCGCCCCAATTGGGGTCCAGCAGGTCGCCGTTGATTTTCGCCACAGTGTCCTGGTTTAGCCAGGAAAGAAGCATGCTCCCGTCCGCATCCACGTATCCCGTATTGCTGTGTAGGAAATCCCCGTCGGCTCCGGGGGGAATATCGAGGTGGTCCGCCGGATCCCATTGATACAACTCTGCGCCAAAATGGTCGAATACAATTACGTTATCCAGGGTCAGTCCACCCTCTTCGTTCCGAATAAGGCTGTAATAGTTTCCGTCGAACTTGAAAATGTCATGGTTAAGTCCCCAGCCGGGGTAACTCACAGGAAACCTCGTGATGTCGTTTCCGTAAAGGTCCATTTCGACAATCGCGCCGCCCGTCTCCCCGATCACAGTGCGTTCGTCGGAAAATCGTACCATGTCGAGCATGCCAAGCGTTCCACCGCTGTCCATGTCCTGGTACCACACCAAATTTCCAGAGGTCGCGTCATAAAGCACAGCGACTGCGCCGGGGTCACACGGATTTTCCGTTCCGATGAGACCGAACGTGGAAGCGCCCGTAGATTCGATCCAACTGCCGATGTAGATCGGAGGCGTGCCCGTCGTGTACAGTCCCGAAACCGCGGGAGATCCTGAGGAGGTCGTCGTAGAAGCCTCCATCGTATATTCGACCTCTGGCGCGAGGAAAATCACCTGCACGTCGTGTTCGGCCGCAACCTCCTCGCTGGTAAACACGCGCTCGATTGAAACGCCGTCGGTCCGCATGGTACGGATTTGGACCGCCTGGGGCGGATCCACTGTGACGTGACACACGTAGCGCAACACGTTGGCCTCCGCCTCGCACGTCGCGGTGATCACCGGCAAACCATACGGTGGATTGTTACCTCCTTCTGGGTCGCTTTCTGGGTCGCTTTCCGCGTCCGTGTCTACGTCACTTCCATGAGCGCCCAAATCTGCGGTTGGGAGACCGCTCGATTCGGTACCACCGCCCGCTGGACCGCCAATGAACGCCTCTTGTACACCACAGGCCGCCAACAGGAGGATCGGAGAAAGACTACGTGGACACAAAGGGGCACCGTCCGGGCAGGGGGACACTGCCGCAACCCGAGTCGGCTGGGGCGTTTAGCTACCCTAGCTCGGAAGTCGCCCCCTGCCGGTTCGCGTCGTCACCTGCAGGTCAACTTGCGAAATAGCGGCGCCCCTCAGCCTCGGTAGGTGCCAAAAACGCCCCGAAGTGCTTGCGCCAGCTCACCCACGGTGCTTCCCACGCGCACGGCCGCATTCAAGCGGGGAACCAAGTTTTCCGTGCCGGCCGCGGCCTGCACCAGACGGTCCACCGCCTCGGATACGTTTTTCGCATCCCGGCGGGAGCGAAACTTCAGGAGACGATCAACCTGTTCGTCCTCCAACGCCGGATCCACTGTCAACGTCGGGGTCGTTGCAGTTTCGTCTTCGACGTACTTATTGACACCGACGACCACCGCCTCGCCCCGGTCGGTCGCGAGTTGGGCTGCGTACGCTGCCCCTTGAATCTCCCGTTGCGGAAACCCGTCCTCAATCGCCGCAACCATTCCCCCGAGTGCGTCGACCTCACCGATCAGCTTCAGCGCTTCGTCCTCCAGCGCATCCGTCAGCGACTCAACGGCCCAGCTGCCTCCGAGAGGATCGACAATATCCGCGACGCCACACTCGTGAAGCAGGATTTGTTGCGTCCGGAGCGCCAATCGTGCGCTTTGTTCGGTCGGCAGCGCCAGCGCCTCGTCTCGCGCGTTGGTATGAAGCGATTGTGTGCCACCCAACACCGCAGCCAGCGCCTGCACGGTCACTCGAACGACGTTGTTGTCCACCTGGCGCGCGGTCAGCGTGGAGCCCGCCGTCTGCGTATGGAACCTGAGTTGCAGGCTCCGGGGATCCTTTGCCCCAAAACGCTGCGTCATAATATTTGCCCACATCCGACGCGCAGCGCGATACTTGGCAACCTCCTCGAAGAGGTTATTGTGCGCATTGAAAAAGAAAGACAGACGCGGGCCGAATGAATCGATAGATAAACCGGCTGCTACCGCCGCTTCTACGTAAGCGATTCCGTCCGCAAGGGTGAATGCTACCTCCTGCGCAGCGGTTGCGCCCGCTTCTCGGATATGATAGCCGGAAATGGATATGGTATTCCATTGAGGAGCAAACTTCGCGCACCATGAAAACATGTCCGTGACGATACGCATGGAAGCGCGAGGCGGGTAAATATACGTGCCGCGCGCAATATACTCCTTGAGAATGTCGTTCTGTACCGTCCCGCGCAGCGCAGTCGCCGGAACCCCCCTCTCCTCGGCTACCGCCACATACAATGCGAGCAGGGTAGACGCGGTCGAATTGATGGTCATCGACGTGGAGACCTTGTCGAGAGGCAGGCCGTCGAGCAGGGTACGCATGTCGTCAATGCTGTCGATGGCGACGCCGACACGACCCACTTCGCCCAACGCCCTGGGGTCGTCGGAGTCCAGGCCCATTTGCGTAGGGAGGTCGAATGCGACGGAAAGGCCCGTCACGCCTTGCCCAAGCAAATAATGGTACCGTCGGTTACTTTCTGCGGCAGTTCCAAATCCCGCATATTGCCGCATCGTCCAAGGTTGGCTTCGGTACATCGATGGATAGACGCCCCGAGTGTACGGGCGTTCGCCGGGCCAGCCAATACGCGGTGGTGGAGCGCCTTGCGGGCCATAGAGGTCGTCAACGGGCAAATCACCTGATCGGACTAGCCGTTTCCGAATCGGTGATTTCGTCAACGACGGTTCGAGTGTCCTTCGCCGCCAGTTTGCTGCCTCATCGTCCCGGGTCACTGGGTTTCCACCACGACGAGCACCGCGCCACCCTCAACCGGGGCCCCAAGCGTAGCACGCACCGCGGTCACGATGCCCGAGATGGCGCTGCGGAGTTCGTTCTCCATCTTCATCGCCTCGACGACGACGACCACGGATCCAGCGATCACTTGGTCGCCCACAGCCACCGGCACACGGGTCACGACACCCGGCATGGGCGTAATGACGTGGCCTTTCGGTTGGGCACCGCCACCGGCGCCGGTCCAAGAACGGGCGTCTCGAACCTCCAAAGCCATCCCGTAGCCATCGACCTGAACCCAAGTCGCGGCCCGACCCACATGAACGCCGATCGCCGAAACGCCCCCCTCATTCTCTCTCAACAGCCATTCCGCAACGCCGCAGGCATGGCCTGAAAACTGGCGCTCCGGCCCTCCGTCTACTTGAACGAGCCAACACCCAATTCCGCTCCTGACGCTCACTTTGCGGGTGACACCGAGCCCCGTAATTTCGAAGGTCATGACGTCAATCCCGCACGACGCCAGGGCCCGGAATCGCTTGGGGCGGGGCGACGGGACCGCTCGGCCTCAAACGTTGCAATGGCCGCAGCGATTACCCCCATTTCGGCGGCGGAAGCAGACGGCATGCACCGGGCCGCTAGCCACTCCGGCGTGATGAAACCAGTGTCATAGTTTCCGGCGAGAAACTCCGGATCCGAAAACAACGCCAGGAAGAACGGTATCGACGTTGGAACGCCCACCACTTGCCAGTCGCGCAGGGCACGAGCCGATCGACGAATCGCCTCGTCCCGTGTGGACCCCCACACCACAAGCTTCGCGATCATCGGATCATAATGCACGGGGATTTCCATTCCCTCCACGACACCCGAGTCTACCCGAACGAAGGGCCCGCCTGGCTCCCGATACCCGACCAAGGTGCCTGGACTCGGCCGAAAATTCGCGCCCACATCTTCAGCATACAATCGACACTCGATTGCGTGACCTCGGGAAGGGACCTCGGCCTGCGTCAGCCACAGGGGTTCCCCGGCGGCTACCCGCAGCTGCGCCTGCACCAAGTCCATTCCAGTGATGGCCTCAGTAATAGGATGCTCCACCTGGAGGCGGGTATTCATTTCCAGAAACCAAAATGCCCCGTCGGGTCCAAGTAAGAACTCGCAGGTCCCTGCGCCGACGTACTGGACCGCCGCGGCCGCCGCCGTCGCCGCGTCCCCCATCGCCGTTCGAATGCCCTCCGACAGCGCTGGACACGGTGTTTCTTCAAGGACCTTTTGATGCCGACGCTGAAGCGAACAGTCGCGTTCGTGCAGGTGGATGACATGACCGTGGGCGTCGGCCAAGATTTGGATTTCGACGTGCCTGGGTCGCTCGATAAGTTTTTCAATATAGACGGCTCCGTCCCCAAATGAACGGCTCGCCTCCGAGGCCGCCGAGGCCAACGCGTCGCGCAACCCCGCTTCATTGTCCACGCGACGCATGCCCTTGCCACCACCGCCAGCTGCCGCCTTAATCATGACCGGGTAGCCGATGGACGCCGCAATCTGCGTTGCTTCAGCTTCGTCCGAGACGGCCCCGAGTGTACCGGGAACAACGGGAACGCCTGCGGCGTGCATACGCTTGCGCGCCTCGGTCTTGTTTCCCATGGCCGCAATCGCAGCAGGAGGGGGGCCTATCCAAACGAGGCCGGCCTCCAAAACTGTCGTCGCAAAAGCAGCGTTCTCGGACAAATAGCCATAGCCGGGGTGAACGGCGTCGCAGCCGGCCCTGGCGGCGACGTCCAGCAACAGGTCCGGCCGAAGATACGACAACGAAGACGGCGCCGGACCTATGGCGAATGCGGCATCGGCTAGCCGCACGTGTAGCGCATCCGAATCGGCGTCGCTGTACACCGCGACCGCCTCAATGTTGCGTTCGTGACAGCCCCGGATCACGCGAACAGCAATCTCGCCGCGGTTGGCAACTAGTACGCGGCGAAAGGGTTGGCATCGCATGAGCGGCGCGGCTAACGCGGCCGTTCGGCGCCGGTTCGGACCTGACGCACCCCCACCAACGTCATACGTGCACGGACCGGAGAATAACGATTGTCTAACGCCCTTGTCCTAAAGATCGTGGCCATGATTCGTGCGCAAGAGGCGCAACCCACCGATTTACGTGCTGTGGCGCTGCAGGCGCTAGAGGCCAACAACCCCGCGGAATGGCTGTTCGCGGTCCACATGGAGGCAGGTGTTGCTCCGCCCGCTCCCGAGGCCGACGACGGCGTGGAGTCCGACGCAAACACGGGGGAGCGGGCGGCTCAGCCCTGGACAGATTGGCTCGGCGGTCACCGGACCCAAAGCAACGTACGTTTGTTCATTCCTCGGGATTTACCCGCGGTGAAAGCCGCGTTGGCCGTAGACGGCTCGCCGGTCCGCGTTCGTTCATCGCGCCACGCAGACAACCCGAACGGTCAGCCCGTCGCGGGCGGGCGGATGATCGACCTTCGACGGCTCAGTGGCCTGGTCGCGGCCGTGGGCACCACAGTCCGCTTCCTTGGAGGCACGACGCTGCACGACGCGAATCGATTGCTGGCCGAGGCGGGCCTCGGGCTGCCCAGCATGGGTTCGTACGACGGCCAGACCTTGCCCGGCGCGTTGTGCACCGGCACGCACGGTTCCTACACCAAACTCGGACCGTTGGCCGACACCGCACGCTCGGTCACGGCCTTACGCCCGAACGGGGATACAATTGTTTCCTCACGCGGGGACGCGAATTTCAACGCGCTGGCGCTTGGCGTAGGATTGTGTGGCATCGTCACCGAACTCACCCTGGAAACTCGGCGCGCGTTCATCCTGAAAGAAGAACGGTGGACCACAACGTGGGAGCGCCTCAGGGACGAGGTCGTTCAGGGCGTGACCGACGGCCAATGGTCCGACCGGGTCGAATTGTTGGTGAGTCCGTACACCACGAAGACCGAACGCTACGCCCCCCGCGCTGAGACTTCTGGACATTCCGTACTGGTCACAGAACGCTACGAGGTCGGGCCGTGGAAGGGCGAAGCAGATCAGTGGGCGTCGCCGCTCAAACACGACGCGTTGGCGATCGGCCGAGTGATGCCCACGTGGCTCGTCCGCGCCATCTCGTTGGCGGATCGGGACAAGGTCCCCAACAAAGTGGATGCAAGCATGCGGTTGTTGTCCACGACCGGTCCGGGCAAACCCATGGGCCACAACGTCGGTCGTGCGGACCACATTCTCATGCTCAACCTAGGCAAGAAAGGGCACGGTTTTGAGGTCGCCGTGCCACTCGACGCCTTGCCCGGCTTCGTCGACCGCGTCCTCGCAGTTTGTCAGTCCGAACACGAGAGCCCAGAAGGCAGCGTCCTGGTAAGCCCATTCTCCGTGCGTTTCGTGAAAGCGACGGAGCTGTGGCTCGCGCCGCAAAATCGTTTCGACAACCAAGGGCGCACGGTCAAGATTTGGGCGATGATTGAGATTCCCCGATTGTGCCGCGCCGATCCCAGTGAAGACAACAAACATATCCGTGTGCCACGCAAGGTGCTCACGTCAGTATTGGACGCCGGCGGCCGACCTCATTGGGGGCAATACGACGGCCTCGACGGATTTTTGTGGAAAGGACTTCCAGTCACGGCGGAACGCCTCTACCCGAAAACGATCGACGCTTGGCGTACGGTGCGCCGAAATATGGACCCGGCGGGATTAATGCTCAATCAACGCAACCGAACGATGATGCTGGCATAGGAAAAAGTCTAGAGCGGTGAACGTGCAGGTTGAGGGTAGGAGCGCCAGCGAGCACCGAAGGGAGCGGCCTGCATCGGCCGTGAGCGAGGCGCAGAGCCAGCGACACCCCATCAACCTGCTCGGGCGCCGCTTTAGGGTTCGAATCGCACGATTGGGTGCCCTAGCACCAGGTCCCAAGTCTCGCAGCGGCCCGCGTCGACGGCGTCAATCAGCGACTGAAAGAACGCGTCTGGCTGTTCCGTCGCCATTTTCAACAAGTGCGGTCCGAGCACGACGCCACCGGTCAGCTCAGCCACCAAGCCGAGGTCCTTGTTAACGGCGGCGTCGCGTAGGCGAGCCGATTGGGATGGCGCCCCTGCCGTCACCAAGAACCCGGGACCGCTCAGACCCAGCCGGCAGGTCAGCGTGCAGCGCCCGAGCCTTTCCCACCGTAAAGCCGCAAACCTTGCGGCTTGCGACGGATCGGCGGTCCGCCAACTCTCCGCATCCCGGCCAATTTGTGCATCGGTCGACCCACAAACTTGCGTTGCCGTGGCGTCCAGAATCGCGAGGTCTTCGCCTGCCGACGGACAATCACCCTCCGAGGCAAACTGAATGCGACCTGGGACTGCAGGCGCGCACGGCACCGACCGCTGCTGGGCTTCGTCGGGCCCTGCGCCCAGCGTTCCCAGCCGCTCTAGGGCATCCAACACCATCGTTGGTTTCGCCTCCCGCCACTCCTTGCCGGCGACGTAGACAAGTTGGTCGTAGACGGATTCACGCAACGCGTCTTCACGCGCCAGGTCTTCGGTCGATCCCCACGCAGGCAGCCACCACCGGCCATCGTCATTGGCGAGCGCGACCGCGCAGACCGAAGGCACTGAAGGACGCGGCCGACTCGACGGGGCCACGATCAAATCATCCGTCGTCATACAGCGCACCCAGCGATCCACTGCCTCCGTGACGTAGACCGCCGTAGGCCGCGGGACCCCAAGTTTGGGCGCGCAGGCCCGTCGCCGCGCACTCTCGGCCGCGGCCGCTGGATCCCCGCGCGTCACATGTTCGCCGACGCCCCAGGTCGCCGTCGTCTCGCCTGACGCCGCACGTAGGCGCGTGCACAGTGGCGCCCCAAGCGTGTGACCGGGAGCCACCTCCGCTTCGTTTCCGTCTGCCACGGACTCACGCACCGCGTCCCCGTCCGCCAGCAATCCAAACCACACCCGCGGGGAAGCATGGACGGCCGCCACCAGTGTTGCGACCCGGACTGCACGAGCGCCCGCGTCAGCGTCGGACACACCGTAGGCCGGTACCGCCACGGTCCCCACAGGCAGCGCCACCGTTACCTCACAACGGCTGAGCGTGAACGCCGACGCGACCGACAACACACTCAAGCCGAGCACCACAACCTCCCGCGCTCCCTTAGGCGGGTGGGCCGCGATAGGCTCGGTCCATGTGGACCCTGATCGCCTGCTTGGACTCCGCCATTCCCGTTGTGGTGGCGCCAGAAGAACACGTCGCGACGGTGGTGAGCCAGTCGTACCATATTGACAAGAAATATATGTCGATGCGCGGACCGAGCAGCGTCGATAGCGTCGAGTTGTTCCCGACCCCCGTTCCAGAACTCCTGTGGATTACGGGCTATAAGACGACTGTCGTTGATGCTGAGACCCAGTCGGCAATGTCGCAGGAGTTCATGTGCCACGCCAATTTGGACTTCGACACGACGGAATATGCAGAAATATTTCCGACCGCCCCGCCGTTATCCGGTCGCGTTTTTACGCTGTCCCAGGGTCAGCAAGACATTCGATTCCCGGCAGGAATGGGCATCCCAGTCACGTCGGACACGGCAATTCAACTCGTGACCCAGGTGCTCAACCTCAACCTAGAAACCCCCGACCTCAACGTACGCCACGTGGTCGAAGTTCGTTTTGTTCGAGACGTCGAAACCACCACATCCATGCTGCCACTTTTTCAGGCAGCGGCGGAGGGCTTCAAGGCCATCGACGCAGCGAAATACTACGGCGTCAAGGCAGATGACGTGGACCCCGACGCGCACGGGCTCGGGTGCTCCGTGGGAAGCCCCGCAATGGCCGGAGACTTTGACGTAGACGAGCACGGGCAGCGGTTTTCAGCCCATTGGGAGGTTCCGCCGGGCCGGGAGACCAACACGACCAACGTCACGCGATTCATGTCCCTGCCCTACGACACCACAGCCCACTACATTGCTGTGCACCTACACCCGTGGGCGGAATCGTTGGAATTGATCGACCGCACGACGGGGCTCAGCCTGTACAAAGCGATGGTGACTCCCGCGGAAGGCCGAATAGGTATCGAACACGTTGAGCATTTCGAGAGTGTGGAAGGACTTGTGCTGTACAAGGACCACGAGTACGAATTGGTGAGCGTTTACGACAATAAGGGCACGGAAATGTCGGACTCGATGGCGGTGTTTTACCTGTATCTGAAGGATCAGCATTTCGTGAAGCCGAATCTCGATCGACCGCTACGGCCAAGGCCCGCGGCTTCGGCGGCGACGGCGCTGGGAGGCATGTAGCTAAGGGCCCGCGCAAAAATAAGTTGCAGCATCGAGGGCTCGATGGCGCCCGCCGCGCAAGGCGCGGGGTGCAGCCGAACCGAGGAGTACGTGGCGTACTTCGCAGGTTCGGCGGGGTCCCCGCAACGCAGCGCCGCGGGATGCCAGCG
>CAMASI010000115.1 GCA_945861065.1 Klebsiella pneumoniae
TTGATGAGTATGCCGTCCTCAGGATCCGCACCCAGGGGATCCCCATCCTCTGAGTTCAGCCCAATGACGATGTCCCCGTCTTCGTCACCACAACACACACCCCACATCTGGGCTTCGAGGCCGGCCCCCAATATGAGTTTTTCCGACACAGCACTGTTCACCCAGGCGTGAATCACGGGCGGCAGTTTCGCTTCAAAGGTCACAAGGGCAGGCGGGTTGCCACCGCCAACCAGTTCGGGCGCGTCTACGGACCCCTCGCCCTCCGTCTGAAAGCGCCCGTTCTCCGTATACGAAACGCCGATTTGCGCCTCTTTCCACTTGTCGATGAAAATGCCTCCCGCGCCACCCAAATGGCTACCGCTGGCGTCGATTTCCAAAACACTATCGCCGGAATACGGTCCTATGAAACTCCACCCCTCCGTCCCGAGGGGGTCACTCGCCTGCACGGCATGAATGCTGTCATAAATCCATTTTACGCTTCCACCGACATGAACGCCGTCCACGATGGTCACCCCAACGGCTGGAATCACATGCAGCGTAATGAGCTTGCTGAGCACACCGGCGTACCGGGTTGACGCTTCCCACGGCGCCTTGTCATCCGGCTCTCCCGCCCGGTAGTCGCCGCCTCCCACAAATACGTCCGCGACCGCGAGACCGATTGTCATTCGATCCTTCAACACCTGACCACTCACACCCAGCAGTCCCACGGGGACCGTGACCCGAGCCTGCGATTGTTCATAAGGCTCCAACGTATTCGGATCGATTCCGCCATTTCGGGTCTGGTCGACGTTGACGCGAATAAACGTCGCCTGTGCGTCAGTCATGAACTGAAAGCCAGGCGCGGCCGCCAAGGCAGCCGGATTGAAATGCGCTGCAGCAGGATTGGCCGTGGCTGCTCCCGAGTCAGGGCCTGCCAAGTTGCCGGACGCAGAAATGGAGCCGCCGAATGCGGAAGAGACTAGCATTGACGCGGATAAAATCATGACTTTCCCTCCGGGGTCTGGTCGCTTTTGCACATGAGACCTGTTAGCACGACCGCGCCCGTAGGGTGGAGGTTGTCATGGTTGGAACGATTCGTGTGGCCATCGTTGCCGCACTGGTGGCATGCGGCTCAGACACAATCACGGACCCGACCGGAGCGGGTGCCAGCGGCGGCTCCGCCGGTACAGGCGGCGGTGGTACGGGCGGTGGCGCCGGTTTCACCATCGCAGGCAACGCCGTGGTCATTTCCGATTTCGTCACGCCAGCCCCGGCGGGCCTTTGCGTCGCGATTCTCGACCCCACGCCGGCCCTGGCCGGTGGTGAACCCGCAGTCCTCGGCAGTACGACGCTCGACGCCGCCGGTGCCTTTAGTGTCAGCGGTATCGTGGGCACCAGCTCGGTGGGCCTGCTCATTTCCGTGTCGGATTGTCCCGGCGGCACGCCAAGCGGCGCGCTTGCGACCGCAACGGGCATCGAGGCAGCAGACTACGCGAATGCCGCGGATGGCGCCGTTCTCGATGGTTATGTGGCGCTACTGGTCGACGCTCCCACCGCGGGCGCCTGGTCCGCCGGATTGGCTGCTGCTGGGTACACCGGCGACCTCGCCGCTGAGGGCTCGTTGCTCGGCATGGTTCTGGACCCCATGGGCGCCCCGGTCGACGGCGGCGTCGTCACCGGTCCTCCTGGCACCACCGTTTACTACTTTGAAGGCAATGGCTTCGGGTCGGGCAGCACCGGTACGGTTGCCGCCGCAGGCGGTCTGTTCCTCATCCCCGCGGCCCCCATCTTCACCTACGGGTGCACGGGCGGAGGGTACACCTACACGTCGATCCTGGCGGGTAGCCAACCCGGGTTCCAGGTCATCGTCGCGTTCAACGGTACCTGAGCATGCGCGCGACCGTCGCGGCGATCTTCCTGGTCGGTTGCGGGCAGGGTGAAACCACCGACGCGCCGGCCGAAAGCGATAGCGACACGCCACACAGTCTGACGTCGTTGTGGACGGGCCCGATGCCGTCGGGCACCTACTTATTGAACCTATCCGTGGCTACGTTGGGGGGTCTAGCAGTGCCCTTCCAGGTGGACGTGCAAGGCACGCCCGGCAGCGGCGTGATCTCCACCTTCATCGTGCGCGGCGTTTCGCTCGGTTTGGATGTGAGTCCCGATCTCGTCACACTCACCGATCTGGTCGTGGACGAGACCGGCGCGTTTTCGCTGTCTGTCGATGAACTCGTCATCCCAGGCGCCTACACAATCACCGGCAGCGACGTGACCGTGGACCTAACGCTTGACGCCCTTATCGGCGGCGATGGTTCCTTTTGTGGCACTGTCGAAGGCATCATTACGTCGATGACACTTCCGCTCGACGGCAGCACCTTTGGGACCACGCTGTGGGCTGACTCGTTGACGGGTCCCCTGGGTTGCGACCCGCCCGCTGTGACCGGAATCCCGCGAATCAGCGACTGCCCTGCGCTGGTGCATGGTTCCAACGAGGGCTTTCCTTCCGGTGGCGACACCCGCACCGTCGAAGTCGTTCTCCCGGCCCAATACGATTCCGCGGTCGCCTGGCCGCTGGTCTTCGTCTTTCACGGGTACGGCGGAAACCCCGAAGAGATGCTGGACGGCGTGTCTCAACTCCGGCCCTTTGCCGACGAACGTGGTGTCATCCTCGTCGCCCCTGCCGGCATCGAGTCTGGCGGCTACACCGGCTGGGACGTGTTCGGCGGCGAAGCGACGAACAAAGACCTCGCCCTGTTCGATGATCTGCTCACCTGCGCGTCCGAGTCTTTCACGGTGGACACCGAACGAGTCTACGCCACCGGCATGAGTTTCGGTGGCTTGATGACCGGCGCGTTGTTGGCACATCGGTCGGACGTCCTCGCCGCGGCCGCGCCGCTGTCGGGCGGAATTCTCACTCCCTTCGAGGCACAAGGGAGCGGGGGCCCGCCCACACTTGTCACGTGGGGCGGTGTCACCGATTTCGCTGTGGAGCAGGATTTCAATTTGCTTGCCCTGGCGATGGTGGCAACGCTGCAAGGCAACGACCAGTTCGTGGCGACGTGCAACCATGGCCAGGGTCACGAAGTGCTCGAAGAATTCTGGCCGTGGATTCTAGACTTCTTGCGCGACCATCCGCGCGGAGTTGAGCCTGAGCCCTACGCGGCTGGCCTGCCGCCGACGTTTCCGGACTACTGCACATTGCCGAATTAAGAAGGTGCGCCTATCATTTCCGGCGGTCACCCCGGCTCACGCTAGGATGTGAGGCCCCCCGGAAGCTATAGGCGCTACGCAGCCGTCATTTCGAGCAATGTCGTACACGCCGTACGGGACCGCCTTCGGCCTACCATTCGGGCAGTTGCCGTGTGTCATTTTTCTTCGTCCCGCGTCCGCAGCCACGCCGCTTGCGCCGCTCGGGATCTAAAGTCCTTGCCTGCATAAGCCCCGAGTAGCCGTGAAATCAGCAGGGTTGCCTTTGGCACATCGACGACACCAAGTTGAAGCAGTGCCGTCAAGTCTAGATCATCCTTCTGCCGGCCCGCGATCAACTTCATCGCCGAAAGGTACTCTGCGCTTACCACACGGATCGGCACACCCGGAACGGTCGTGCCGTATTGAAGAGCCTCGTCGAAGAGCCGTATGAAGTCTTCAACGTCGTTCCGGTTGATCCAGTCTAGTGGAACACCACTAGGCGTATGGGTTCTTGTGCCACCAAGGCTGAGCGGACCTTCGGCAACTAGCGGAGGGGGGAGGCCCGCACTCGATACGATGTCCAAGTCCGAGGTCAAACGCTCCGAACCATAGCAGTGCATGGCTACACCGCCCACAAGCAGCACAGGCAGGTTGTTCGCTTGTGCAATCTGTGCGATTTCTGCCAACCCCTGATCGATCTCAGCCGTGCCTAGCATTTTCCTGCGCTTTCCGACGTAGTCACTCATTTTTTCCTCTTGAGTACGCGAACATCAGAATCGCCTTCGGGTGGGAGGGGCGGAAGGTCGGGGTAAAGCGTGCTCATCTCCACTCCTGAGTCAACGTAACTGCGGAGGTCGGAGACAAGTACATCACGGCAGACGCTGACCGTCGGCCATGAAGGCAATGGCCTGGTCACTGATGCACCGAAACTGAGATCGTCTCGCGCCATTAATTGCTCGGCGGGCCCTAAAATCGCGTCGAAAACACCAAAGATCCGCCTCCAGGCTGCAATTCCGGCGTGACGGTGACGTGGGTAAACGCCCCAAGCACCGGCTCACCTACCAGCGTCAACGCGAGACCGGATCCCACCAGCGCAGTTGAGGCGACTTCCAAGGAGCGGTGCACCGGGGATTCGCCCGGGCATTGGGTGAACACGTTGCCGATGCAGTTCACCGCGCTTGCGAGGCCCACAATTCCGGCTGCCGCCTCCATCACGCCACCGGCTGCAAGCAACCCCAACCCAGACAGCCACACGACCTTCGGTCCGTCGCGACCCCGACGGGCGAACCATCCCGAATCGATCGCGGTCGCGGCGATCGCCACAGTTGCGCCACCGTACAATGCGAGACCCGCAGGCAAGGGCGCCCGATCGCTGTGATCCACCGACAGGGCCACCGCGCCTCCTACCGCCAAGGCCGACCCAGCGCCCCACAAGACAAGTTGCGGTTCTCGGCCCCCGCTCGGCTGCCCCGCCAGGGCTAAACGCACCCAAAACCACACCATCCGCCCATTGTAGCGCGAACGGCGCCCCCGTTCCTGGATACCACACGGCATGCCTTCCGCCGTCCGTCAGACCGCTCCACTCGGGTTCCCTTGGGCCACCACAGACCCGTTCTTGTTCTGTGTGCACCACGAGGACTTTTACCCAATCGGCAACGAACGCATGGGCCCGACGGGCTCCCTCGCGGGCCGCAACTTGGGCCAGGACTTTGCCGTTCGCGACGGATTTCGCATGTACCATGGGCGTATCGTCCCCGGTTTTCCCCAACATCCGCACCGTGGCTTTGAGACGGTCACCGTGGTGCGCAGCGGCTTGGTGGATCACTCCGATTCGCTCGGCGCCACGGCCCGCTACGGCAATGGCGATGTGCAGTGGCTCACCGCGGGCGCCGGCATTCAACACGCGGAGATGTTTCCACTGGTCAAATCGACCGCCACAAATCCACTCGAATTGTTCCAAATCTGGCTCAACCTTCCAAGCGCAGACAAATTCGCGCCGCCACACTTCACGATGTTGTGGGCCGACGCCGTGCCCGTCGTGGAATTGGTCGACGAACGTGGCTGTCGCACGGTTGTTACCCTTTCAGCCGGATCCCTTGCGGGGCGCGCAGCCCCTCCGCCGCCACCCTCGAGTTGGGCATCCAGAGCCGATACCGATGTCGCAATTTGGACGATTCACATGGCGGCCGGCGCCCGCTTTACGCTACCGCCGGCGAATTTCGGCACGGTCCGAACCCTCTATTTCTTCCGCGGCGATCGCATCGCCATCGGCGACCACGTGCAGCGCACCGCCGCTGCGGTGGCTGTGGCGTCGGACGCCCCGGTCACGCTCGTCGCCGGCGACAGCCCATGCGAACTGCTGTTGTTGCAGGGCCGCCCCATCGGCGAACGGGTGGTTCAACACGGCCCATTTGTAATGAATACCGAAGACGAAATCCGCCAGGCCTTTGCGGACTACCACAAAACGCAATTCGGCGGCTGGCCTTGGACGGCCTCCGACCCAGTCCACCCCAGAGAAAAAGGACGGTTCGCCCGACGAGCCGACGGGACCGTCGAGCGCCCCGTTTCCTAAATTACTTAGGGGTGATGGGGCGAAGTCCCGTGCACAATACCCTCACTTTGCCGTTCCACCCTTTGGGCGCGTATTCGTCGCCAATTGACCATTTCCACGCGCGGGTTTCTCCGGCGCCTAACGGTTTCATTTGCTCGTCGGACGCCGGCAGATCCCATGTGGGCTGGGTCAGCGCATAATCCTGGACGCTCAACTCCGTGCCATCGTCGCCGAGGTAAAACAAGGTCATCCCAACGAACTCCAACGCCTGGTCGCCACCGTTGGTCACGTCGACGGTCACGCCGCGCCCATCCGGGGTTCCCTTCGGGTCTTCCGCCATGTTGACCGGCGTGACCACGGGCTCCGTCAGGCCAATTTTCCCAAACCGCAACGCCGCCGCACGCCCGCCGGCACGCGCACCATTCCAACCCGACTTGGGAAACGCTTTGGCAAATGTTTCCAGCTTGTCCGCGTCATCGGCGGCCATGGCCTCGCGATAGTGCGCGTCCATCCGCTTCTTGGTGGCCAAAGGCCCGTTCGCCCCCCCCTTCGGAAACCGCGCTGCGTACACATCCCACGCGGCCGCTACGTCGGCGGTGGCCGCCCGGTTGAAATACAGCCCTTCCAGGTGTTTCTCGATGGTTGGGAGCAAGAATTGGTCGGGTTCTGTGGCCAAAAAGGCCTCATAGCCCTCAATCGTGTTCATCTCCTCGACCTGCGCCCAAGTCGGCCCGCTTTCACAACCCATCCACAAAAAAACACAGAGCAGTGACCCGCGCATCCATCCTCCTCAGGCGTTCGCGAAACGTTTCGCGACAGGAAAGCGTAACGCCGGTGTGGGTGGATGGGAGGGCCCCTGGTCAGAAACGCGCTCCGAGCCCCACCGGCGTGACCGACACCGCGCCCGCAATGTGCAGGCCCAGGCCAGCGGAGCCGAGGACCGCGCCGCCCAAGGCCACCCAACGAGACCAACTCAGCCGATCGGAAGCAGACTCCCACCCCTCGCGGGCGCCGCTGGCATCCTCGGCATTCACGGACCCTTGGTACGCGTCCGCCTCGCTGCCCGCCGCGAGTTGCGCCTGCAGCGCCACCCCACCAAAACCGAGCCCAATGCCGCCGCCGATGCCCGCAAGTACGAGTCCCACCCGGGTCGGGTGCTTCTCCTGTCCGTCGATGGTAGTCGCCGCCACGACGGGGCCTCCACCCCAATCCGCGCGTCCCGCGTAGCCAACCCCGGTCTCCTCCTCGGTCGCGACCGCAAACGGGGCGCCCTCGCCAAACGAAGCCGCGAAAAGCGATGACAAATCCGACCTGCGCGTCGCGTCGGCAAAGAGCGCCGACAAGTGCTCCGGGTAGTGATCCGGGACCACCAACGTCGCGCGACTGGTCGTCGGAATGGCGACCCAAAAACCCGCGGACGGCGCGTCGACTTGAACCAGATGCCAGCCAGGCGCAATCGGACCCTCCAACGCAACCCCGTCGACCCAGACCGACCCGGACGTCGGCGCGAGAACGCGAAGGGTCACGGTGGCTGCGGGCACAGGGACAGCATCAAACGCCGTTCGCGCAGCTGGAGACAACGCTGATTCCCACGTCCACTTGGGCGCCAGCGCACGCAGCGTGGCGAATGCGGCGCTGGCCTCGGCGGGCCGACCCGCATGGTGATTCGCAACGCCGCGCAGTGCGAACAAGCGGGCGAGGGTGTCCCGGGGAGTTGGCCCCGTCAGGCAGGGCAGCGCCCGATCGGCGTCGTACAACGCGGTCAGGGCGGCGGACCACTCCCCATAGGAGACCCGGCTTTCGGCATCGGCCACTGCGGTGACCAACCACGTTGGATTCGCGGACCCTTCGCACACCAGAACCTGCCCACCTTCGAGCAGGGTAGGCGGCCCCGTTCGAAGGCCCGACCACGCCACGGCGACCGGATCGCGCAGGCCCGGGTCCACCGCGATCGCTCGCTCGACGGCTACCCGGTCGTCTGGCCCGTCGACAACGACCGGAGCGGCCTGGGCAATGGACCAAGAAAAGTACATGAACATGCGGCTGTAAATACCACGGTCCGGCCCCGACTGGCGGCCCTGCCCGGCGGTCCGAACGATACGCTGCGCGTCCGCGACCCTCGCCGAAACCCGAGGGGTCAACCCTGTGGAGCGAACCCGCATGGCCACCGTAGGTGGGCTGCTTCTGGTCCTGGCAACCGCTTGTTGTGTCGGCCTGCCGTGGGGACGAGATCGTGAGCGTCGGCGTCCACCCGCCAGCGCACCCAGCCCCGATCTGCCGCGCGCGCCCACGGTACCCCCGGGTCCGTTTCACCCCAACGTGTTGCTCGTCATCCTCGACGACGTCGGCCAGGACCGCCTCGCACCATGGGGACGGGCGGTAGACCCCTCGCCAACCCCGACGATCGACAGCCTGGTCGCCGACGGGCTTCTGTTCCACAACGCCTACGCCGCACCGGTATGCCAGGCAGGTCGGGCCGCCCTGCTTACCGGTCGTTGGGCCCACCGCACCGGCGTCGGGTCCAATACCGACCCGAGAGAAACAGGGTGGACGTTGGGCCCAAACCAGGGGACCCTCCCGCTGTTGTTGCAACATCACGGCTGGCGCACCGCGCTGGTGGGCAAGTGGCACCTCGCCACCATGGACACACCCGACCCCCTACGAGACCCGCTCCGGCGAGGTTTCGAGGGCTCCCGAGGCACCTTCGCAAACGTGCTCGACCGCGTTCGGACCAAAGCGGACGGGACCTACACCTCTTGGGAGCGCATCGAGGACGGCAAACCCCACCTCGAGACTCGCTACGTCACCACGGTGCAAGTCGACGACGCAATCGCCTACACCCGCACCCTGACCGAACCCTGGCTCATTTGGTTCGCGCCCAATGCTGCGCACGATCCGTGGGCAGCGCCGCCCGAAAGTCTCGTTCCCGGACCGCCCGCACAAGACCCCGTCACCGCCTACCGGGCGACCCTCACGGCCTTCGACGTTGAACTCGGCCGACTTCTCGACGCACTCCCTGCGGATACCCGCAAAAACACGCTCATCGTGCTCGTCGCCGACAACGGCACGCCCAAACGGGTCATCCCCCCGCCTTTCCGCGATTCCCGAGGCAAAACCACCCTCTTTGACGGGGGCACCCTGATTCCGATGGTGTGGACGGGGCCCGGCGTGACACCCGGCGAAACGGCAGCGCTCGTGCACCTGATCGACGTGTTGCCGACCCTCGCTGACCTCTTCGACATGGACGTTACCTGGTCGCCTTACGGACCCCAAATCATCGACGGCCTCAGCTTCGCCCCAGTCCTCACGAACGCAACAGCGCCAGCCCGGCCGTTTCTCATCACCGAGGATTTCCAGCCGAACGGCGACCCGAAAAAAGCTTCCAGCCGCCGCGTGGCCGTTCGCGACTCACGGTACAAACTCATCCGCGACCTCCTCACGGGCAAAGAAATGCTGTTTCGTTACACACCGAACGCCATCGACGAGGGGCCAGACCTGTTGCGTGCCAGCCTGGATTCGGAAGCCACCTCGGCACGTGCGCGTCTTGGCGGAGAAATTGACAAGTTCAACCGCGACGTCTCGTTCAACGGCCCCTGACGCACAACGCCGGCTCCGCGACGAAGTATGGGGGCCGCGCGCAAATTCAGGCACACTACGCCTCGCGCCTCCGGAATCATCAACTCATGCGATTTTCAGATCTCAACCTCGCCCCGGGCCTTCTTCAGGCCATCGAGGCCGAGGGGTACGACACCCCTACGCCCATCCAAGAGAAAGCCATCCCTCCGGCCCTGCTTGGGCGCGACATCGTTGGACTGGCCCAGACGGGGACCGGGAAGACGGCGGCCTTCGCGCTCCCCATCCTGCAGCGCCTCGCCCACCGTGCCCACGGCGTCTCCACACCCATTCGATCCCTCATCCTGACGCCCACCCGTGAACTGGCGGCGCAAATCGGGGAAAGCCTGACGTCTTATGGTCGTCACATGGGGCTTCGGCATGCCGTCATCTTCGGCGGGGTCGGGCAAGACGCCCAGGTCCGGGCCGTGCGCAGGGGTTTGGACATCTTGATCGCCACGCCTGGGCGACTGCTCGATCTGATGGATCAAGGTGTCATCCACCTCAACGGCGTCGAGATCTTCGTGCTCGACGAAGCGGACCGCATGTTGGACATGGGCTTCATCCACGACGTCCGTAAAGTGATTGCCAAGCTGCCACGCCAGCGCCAGACCCTGTTCTTCTCTGCGACCATGCCGCCCGACATCGTGTCGCTTGCGGACAGCATCCTACACGATCCCGTCAAAGTCGCCGTGGCGCCGATCTCTGCGACGGCGGACCGGATCGACCAGACCGTTTACTTCGTCGAGAAAACGGACAAACGAGGGCTGCTGCTGCATCTCCTCAAGAACCCCGCGATCACCCGGGCCTTGGTGTTCACCCGCACCAAACATGGCGCTAACAGGGTCGCCGAGGCGTTGGTCGGAAACGCCGTTCGCGCGGAGGCGATCCACGGCAACAAGTCGCAAGGGGCCAGAGAACGCGCCCTGGCGCACTTTAAGGAAGGCAGCTGCCGCGTCCTGGTCGCTACCGACATCGCCGCACGCGGCATCGACATCGACGCCGTCTCCCACGTGATCAACTTCGATCTTCCCAATGTGCCCGAGAGCTACGTCCACAGGATCGGACGGACCGCCCGGGCCGGGGCGAGTGGGATCGCATTCTCTTTTTGCGATCACGAAGAGCGCGCTTTCTTGCGGGACATCGAACGGCTCACAAAACAAACCGTTCCGGTTGCGACCGATCATCCTTACGAATCCGCGCTCGGCACACCCCAAGCCGCACCCGTTGGTGTGTACCGACCCAACCCGGGATCCGGTTCGGGCGGCGGGCGCCAGTCTCAGTTCCGAGGGAATCGGGGCGGCGGACGCTGGCGCTGATGGAATGCGCGCATGAATCTTCGAAATCGTAGCGACAACGCTGGAACGAAAGAATAGCGCGGCGCCGCCACTTCAAAGGTGGCACCTCCAGGTCGTGGCGATGGGTCTTTCAACCTCCCGCCGCGTACTAGGCGCTCAAGAGGATCCGGAAAGGCCGGAACCAATCCGGGGGCCAGCGGAGGGAAAACGCGTCAGTCACGGCGCACGTACTCAGGTGAAGTAGATGGCTAAGAAGCTGTTCGTTGGTGGTTTGAGCTGGAATACAAATGATCAGGAGCTCCGGGAAGCGTTTGCCCGGCACGGCGAGGTGACCGATGCAAAGGTCATCATGGATCGCGAAACGGGCCGCAGCCGCGGCTTTGCATTCGTGACCTTCGCTGATGGCACAGCGGCCGAAGCGGCCATTCGCGCCATGGACGGAACGAGCCTCGATGGGCGTACCATCAAGGTCAACGAAGCCGAAGAGCGTCGCGATGATCGTCGCGGCGGCGGCGGCGGCGCAGGCGGCGGCGGCGGCTACGGCGGCGGCGGCGCAGGCGGCGGCGGCGGCTACGGCGGCGGCGGCGGCGGC
>CAMASI010000116.1 GCA_945861065.1 Klebsiella pneumoniae
GCGAGTACCAGGAAGTCCATGGCGACGGCGTACACATCGAGCTTCTCATGGTCGAACGGCATCGCTGCCTCGGGTCGGGAGGGGGATCGGGATCGGGATCGGGTGCGGGCAGGCGTATCGCGGAGCGGCTTTCGATCATCGCGCCCGGCGCTGACCCGCGTGGCTGTCCACCCGGTTAGCGCCGCCCGCGATGGACCGTCGCGACATCGTGGTCATGGGGCTTGGATATATCGGGCTCCCTACCGCCAGCCTGCTGGCCACGCGCGGCCACCGTGTGCGGGGCGTGGACGTCAATGCGGACGTGGTGCGCACCATTTCCGAAGGCCGGATCCACATCGTGGAGCCCGAACTGGACGTGCTCGTGCGTTCCGCCGTACATTCCGGCGGCCTGACCGCATCGACCGAGCCGGCCCTCGCCGACGTGTTCATCCTGGCCGTGCCAACGCCGTTTCGCGAAGCACATCAGCCTGACGTATCCTATGTGTTGGCCGCCACCCGCGCGATTGCTCCCTGGTTGCGACCGACCAACCTCGTCATCCTGGAAAGCACGTCGCCCGTGGGGACCACCGAGGTCGTCGCCGACCTGCTGTTCAGCTTGCGACCGGACCTCGTCGGTCAGCTCTTCGTCGCCCATTGCCCTGAACGCGTTTTGCCGGGCCGCATCCTTAAGGAGCTGGTAGACAACGACCGCGTTGTCGGCGGTATCGACCCCGCGTCCACCGATGCTGTCGTTCGTTTCTACAATACGTTCGTCAACGGCGAGGTGCTGACCACCGACGCCCGAACGGCCGAGTTGTGTAAGCTTGTGGAGAACAGCTACCGCGACGTGAACATCGCCTTCGCCAACGAATTGTCGCTGCTGTGCGAACGTTTGGGCGTGGACGTGTGGACCCTCATCCGGCTCGCCAACCGCCATCCCCGCGTCCACATCCTCCAGCCCGGGCCTGGCGTAGGCGGGCATTGCATTGCGGTAGACCCGTGGTTCGTCGTCGCGGCCGCGCCGGACCTCACCCACCTCATCGCCACCGCGCGTCGCGTCAATGACGGGAAAGCGGAGTGGGTTGCGGACCATGTGCTCGAACGTGCCGCACGTTTCACAAACCCCGTCGTGGCCTGCCTCGGGCTCGCCTACAAACCTGATATCGACGATTTGCGGGAGAGCCCTGCGCTGCACATCGTGCGCCGGCTCGTGGCCGAACTGACGAACGGGGAAGTGCTCGCCGTCGAGCCCCACGTTCTCCTCGTAGACGGCATCGTTCTCTCAACACTCGCCGAGGCCGTGGCACGCGCCGACATCGTGGTTTGCCTCGTCGCCCATAAGGTGTTCCGACAGCTCGACCGCGCACTGCTGGCCGGCAAAATCGTATTCGATACCTGTGGGGGATTGCGCTGATGCGACGGGTGCTCGTGGTTTTCGGAACTCGCCCGGAAGCGATCAAAATGGCGCCCGTGGTGACCGCGCTCAAGGCGCGTTCCGACCTCCTCACCCGCGTCTGCGTCACTGGCCAACACCGACAGATGCTGGATCAGGTACTGGAGGTCTTTGGCCTCCGCCCGGACGACGACCTCGACTTGATGCGGCCCGGGCAGGATCTCACCGACGTCACGACCGGCGTTTTGCGTGGCCTGCGGGGCGTGTTCGCCGGCTGGCGCCCAGACCTTGTGTTGGTTCATGGCGACACCACGACGGCGCTTGCAGCCACGCTCGCCGCCTTCTACGCCCGCATCCCGGTGGGCCACGTGGAAGCGGGCCTCCGAACCGGAGACCTCACCGCACCCTGGCCTGAAGAAGCGAATCGGGTGCTCGCCGACCGCCTGTGCGCGCTGCATTTCGCACCGACCAACCGCTCTCGGGATGCGCTGTTGGCAGAGGGGCTGCCCGCCTCCGGCATCCATGTGACCGGGAACACCGTTATCGACGCGTTGTTGTGGATGGTGCCCCGCGTGCGCGGCCTGCCGTTGGCGTCTTTTGGTGACGTGTGGGGCAGCGCCGCCGCCGCCCTGGAAGGCGACGCCGCCATCGTGCTTGTCACAGGTCATCGCCGCGAGAGTTTCGGGTCTGGGTTCGAAGACCTGTGTAGCGGTATTCGGCGCATTGCGGTCGCTCATCCCGAGGCCCACGTCGTGTACCCCGTGCACCTCAACCCCAACGTCCAGGCACCCGTTCGCCGTCTGCTCGGAAACCTGCCCAACGTCCACCTGCTCCCGCCACTCGACTACGCGCCCTTTGTACGGCTGATGGACCGTTGTTCGGTCATCCTCACCGATTCCGGCGGCATCCAAGAAGAGGCACCTAGCCTGGGCAAACCCGTGCTCGTGATGCGCACCGTCACCGAACGACCGGAAGGTGTGGAGGCGGGGACAGTGCGACTCGTCGGCACCAGTGCAGACCGCATTTTCGACGAAGTAAACCTGTTGCTGTCCGATTCGGATGCCGCCGATTCGTTTCGACGTGTCGGCAATCCGTACGGCGACGGCCACGCCTCTGAGCGGATCGCCGACATCGTCGCGCGGTGCTGACCGTCAATTTCGACGCCGCTCGCTCGGCCCTGCTCCAACCGCCCCCGAGCAAATCCGACGCACTGCGCGCCTTCGCATTGTCCTACATTCTAGGCCGCCCGCTTCCCGAGGATGACCCGGCCTGGCCTGATGACATGCGAAGAATGCGGTCGGGCCTCCTCGGACTGGGCGGGACCGTGGATTGCGGAGACGGCGCCGCACCGCTGCGTTTGTTGGTCGCGCTGGCAGCGATTCGGCCCGACACCACACGATTCACGGGTTCCGAACGCCTTTCACAACGCGATCACCGCGTCTTGGTAGCTGCCCTTCGGAACGCACTCGGTTGCACGATTTCCGACGGCTGGCCGATGGAAGTCACCGGCAGCGATCACCGCGTTGAAGCCGCCACCTTCCGCGTCGACGGCGGCGCGTCGTCACAACCTGTGAGCGCCTTATGGCTAGCCGCTGCCGCCTTGTGCGTTCGGGAACAACGGCCGCGGACCGTCGAGAGCACCGGACCCATCACCAGTGCCGGATACGTTGCGTTGACCCTGCGATGGCTGATTGCGGCGGGCTTTGACATTCAGGCGAATCGCGTCGTTGCCTGGGCACCGCGCGAGCTTCCGGCCGTGCCCCGCGACTGGTCAGCGGTGGCCGCACTCACGCCCATCGCTTGGGCAACCAGAAACGCCATCCAGGTCGATGCCTCCGCCCTTCATCCCGACCGGTTGATTCTCGAAGTTCTCTCCGACGCGGGATTCTCCGTAGGTTTAGAACCGTCGGACCTGCGAATCACCGGAACCGCGAGCAGGGGTTTTTCGCTATCGGCCAAGGACGCGCCCGACCTCGTGCCAACGCTGGCCGCCTGGGCCACCGCCCTCCCCTACGACAGCGTGTTTAGCAACCTCGCCGTGCTGCGCGGCAAAGAATCGGACCGTTTCGACGCCGTGCTCGAATTGGTGGCGACCTCAGGTGGGACCGCAACAGGAGACCAGTCCCGCCTCGTAATTCGCGGCGCCGCCCCACCGGGCCCAATGGCACTCGCCCTACGAGGGGACCACCGGTTGGCATTCGCCGCAACCGCCCTCGCCGCTTTGCACCGTGTTCAGGTGTCCGTGACCGACGAACACTGTGTCGCGAAAAGTTTTCCAGGGTGGTGGGACGAGGTGGGACGAGCGGGCGCTACGGTTTCGCGTACACCCACAAGTATCGGTCGCCCGTAAGGCCCGCTCCAAAACAATTCGCGGCTTCCCACGCACAGCTATTATTCATGGTCGTACTGCCGACGAACTC
This sequence comes from Klebsiella pneumoniae, assembly GCA_945861065.1. Lineage (GTDB taxonomy): Bacteria > Myxococcota_A > UBA796 > UBA796 > SXOB01. The sequence goes on from CAMASI010000116.1 coordinate 3,793, forward strand.
GTTGCAGCCGTCGCCCGTGCCCCACCAGCTCACCCCAACATCCGGGTGATTACCGGTTGCGTAAATCTGATTTGCGTGCGCGCCGCCGAAATTATCGCCGACAATCCAACCCACCGTTGGGTAGGCCGGCAGCCCGTCCCGCCACGGGTTGTGGTTGATGTCAATCCACCGATAGTTGAACAGGCTCTTGCCGCACACCATCTTGGTCTGGTCGTCTGCGGCTTCGCGGCACTCGGGCGCCCATTTCAGTGGGATGTCGGCGGGGCCCCCAGCCGTGTCGTAGTACCCGGCACATTGATGCCAGCCGTCGGCCGAAAAGTCAGGTCCCAACTCGCCGACGAAGCAAGGTTGATCGCCAAATTGGCAGTCTTCGTCGATCAAGTTCTCGCAGATGTCGATCGCACCCGGATGGATGGATCCGTCGCCATCGTTGCAATCGACGCCGGCTTCGCCAGACACGAACTCAGGACCCGGTGAGACGCAGCCGACGACCAGATCGGGAAGGCCGCCGCCGTATCCGTCGGAATCGCCATCCAGGAACCACTCGGTACCGTCCCACAGCAGCGGATCGGTGTCGTCGCAGTCGTCCCCATTGTTCGCGTAGCCAGCCGCCGGCAACGAACAAGAGAAGATTCCAAGGCCGTAGGGGTCGCCGTACCCATCTTCGTCAGCATCCGAGTACCAATCCGACGCGGTGCTCAGGTCCACGGACGGGTCGTCGTCGTCCAACAGGCCGTCACAATCGTTGTCTACCCCGTCACAGATCTCTGTTTCGCCGGGTGAAATCGTGGGATCGGCGTCGTTGCAATCGTTGTCGCCAGCCGCCATGCCTGGTGGCGGGGCACAAGCCCAGACCGGCAACCCACCATGTTTGCCAACGCCGTCGCCATCGCCGTCCGTGTAGTATGCGACCAGCGTGGACGGGTCGTTCGAGGGGTCCAGCTCGTCTACCAGCGTGTCGCAGTCATCGTCCAACCCGCTGCACACTTCCTGCGCGTCTGGGTTGACGGTCGGCACGAGGTCGTTGCAGTCATCGCCTCCGTGGTCCTGGTTGAGGAAACCGTCGTTGTCGTAGTCGCAACTGTCGGCACACTCCGGATCGACACAGTCAACCAAGGCGTCTGCGTCGTCGTCCACGAAGTTCAAACAATCCTCAGGGCAATCCGCCTCACATTGAGGGTCGTCGCAGTCAGAAAAACCGTCCAGGTCGTTGTCGCGCCCGTCAAAACAGCTCTCCGGGCACAAACCGTCACAATCGGGGTCCTCACAGTCTGCGGCGCCGTCATCATCGTTGTCTCGCGCATCGGTGCACAGCTCGTCACAACTCACGTCGTTGCAGTCGGTGTCCGAACAATCGGAAGCGCCGTCATTGTCGTTGTCCCGGCCGTCGTTGCAAACCTCTGGGCAACTCGCCACGACACAATCCGAGTCGTTGCAATCGATCGAACCGTCACCATCGTTGTCGCGCGTATCGTCGCAGACTTCTAAGCAGCTCCCATCACAGGCCACGTCTTCGCAGTCTGTGAAACCGTCCGCATTGTCGTCGATCTCGTTGCCGCACAACTCAGGGCAGATGTCGGCACATGCCGCGTCGGCACAGTCGGTAAGCCCATTCTCGTCGTCGTCTGCGCCGTTCCCACACAGCTCAAGAACCAGATCGTCGCCCGACGGACCACCACCACACCCGAGCACCAAAGCGATCAGTAAGGACATGTGCCCTCCTCACCCCGTCGATAACCCGCGCCGAGCCACGCCGTGGCCTCAACTCGTCCAGCCCAACGCGGCCGCGACGGCGTCGTGAATCACAGGGCGCGCGGCCCGAATCGCGGCCTTGTCATCGACGGGGTGAATTCGGTTTGTGAGCACGACGACGACCGTCCGCCGCGAAGGGACAATCCACGCGCTCGTCCCCGTGTAGCCGAGGTGACCGACCGCATCGTCGGGGAACGAAGCACCGGTGGACGTGTACCCCCCTCTCGACGGTGTGTCCCAACCGCCCACATGGCTTCCCAATCCGCGACAATTCCACAAGCGACGCAAGTCGGGCCCGGCGAGGGCAGCGTCACCGCGTTCCACGGACACCCGCAACGCGTCACACAGCCCGGCGACGGCGCGGGCGGACCCAAAAAGCCCAGCGTGCGCGCAAATGCCGCCCATCCACCAAGCGTTCGGATCGTGCACCTCCCCTTCGATCATCCGACCACGCAACGGACACAGCTCCGTGGCCGCCGCTCCAGGCCACCCGAACCGCACGTCCATCCCCGCGCGATCACAGATCAATCGCTGGAAAAGCACGTCCAACGGCGCTCCGCCGGCCCGCTCAAGCACCCTCAGCAGCGCGACAAATCCAACGTCGCTATACGCGTACCGCGTCCCGGCGGTTGCCACCGGCGCCACGGCAAAGGCCGCATCGATGATGCGTTCTCGCGTCGCTGGCGTGCCTGGGTTTTCTTGGTTCCCGTACAATGGCGCCCACGCCGGCCAACCCGACACGTGTTGGAGGAGCTGTAGCGTCGTGACACCCGGAGGGGCGCCGGGCACGGTGGCGTCGAGGTCCAAACGCGCCTCAGCCGCCAGCGCCGCGGCAACCGTCGACCCGACCAGCGCCTTCGTCAGTGAGGCGAGATCGTAGACCTGGTCGGGTTCAGCAGCGCGTTGTGGGTCGAGGCGTGCACACCCCACCGTGTGGTGGAAACGCTCCACGCCGTCCACGCACACCACGACCGACAGGCTCGAGATGCCCGGAACAAGCCCATCCAGGAGGTCGGTGACACGCGCCCACATGAACGAGACCAGGATAGACGCGCTCACCATGCTGAACAAGCCCTCCCGGCGGTGGTTCGAACGACCCGAGGTGCTGTCGCCTCCTGTCCGCCCACCCGTCGAACCTCCCGCTCCCGCCGTTCCCGACTTGTACACGCGTTGCCCCAGCTGCGCGGGCTTGTTGTACGACGCCACACTGGCCGCAGCGCTCTTCGTCTGTGGCACCTGCGGGCACCATTTTCCGATTGCTCCGGACGCCCGAATTCGTTCGCTCTGTGACGCCGACAGCCTGACGGAACACGACGCCGACATCATCGCATTCGACGCGCTCGGCTTCGTGGACAACAAGCCATACCCGGCCCGCCTGATGTCCACACGCCGAGCCGTTGGCCGCAACGACGCATTCATGGCCTGTTCAGGCCAGATCTACGGCGTGCCGGTCGAGGTCGGCAGCTTCGACTTCCGATTTATGGGTGGATCGATGGGTTCGGCGGTCGGCGAGGCCATCACCCGGCTGTACGAACGGGCCGCGGAGCGCCGCGTGCCGGCCCTAGTTGTCAGCGCGTCGGGCGGCGCACGGATGCAAGAGGGCGTGCTTTCGCTGATGCAGATGGCGAAAACCACCGCTGCACTCGCGCGGCTGCGAGACGACGCAGGTATGCCTTACATCTCGATCCTCACGCACCCCACCACCGGCGGTGTGGCTGCATCGTTCGCCATGTTGGGTGACATCATCGTGGCTGAACCGAGAGCGCTGATCGGTTTCGCAGGGCCGCGGGTCATCAAAGAGACCATCGGCCAGGCCCTTCCCGACGGCTTTCAGACCGCGGAGTACCTGCTCGAACACGGCATGGTGGACGCCATCGTCGAACGCGGCCGTTTGCGCGACACGTTGGGCCGCCTGCTGAGGCAACTGCTCGGTCTGCCGTCGTTGCCCAACGACCTTCGTTCCGCAACTACGCCCCCCGCGCCGACCCGAAGCGCGTGATTACCCACCCGGTGCTGGAGGCGGCGGCGCGGGCCGGCGTCCGGCTCGGGCTGCACAGCATCACCGACTTTCTGATCGCGCTCGGTGAACCTCACCGTTCTTGGCCTGCGGCCCATGTCGGCGGCACCAATGGCAAAGGTAGCACCACTACGATGTTGACGGCTGTCTTGGTCGACGCTGGTTACCGCGTCGGGACGACCATTTCTCCGCATATCGAGGCGGTGAACGAGCGCATTCAGATCAACGGCCAGGCGATCCATGACCCGGCCCTGTCATCGCTCATCGAAACCGTAGACCGCGCGCGATGGGATTGGGCAGCAGGGCGCGGGGCCGGTGACGCCCCCCTCACCTACTTTGAGCTCATCACAGCGGCGGCATTCGTCCATTTCCAACAGGAGAAGGTCGACGTCGCCGTCGTCGAGGTGGGTTTGGGCGGCCGCCTCGACGCCACCAACGTCATCCAACCCGTCGCCACCGCCATCACAACGGTCGGCCTCGACCACATGGCGGAACTCGGGGACAACGTGGCTGCGATCGCTGCGGAGAAGGCGGGTATCCTCAAACGGGGGGTGCCAGCCGCCCACGGCGTCTTGCCCAAAGAAGCGGCCGACGTGATTGCCCAACACGCCGCCGCCGTCGGCGCGCCGTTGTGGAAACCGGGAACTCATCTGCGTCGGGAGTGGCGCAACGGCGCGTGGACCCTCGCCACGCCTGGCGGAACCCTTGAGGGCATCCGCCTACGTCTTCAGGGCGCGCACCAGGGCGGCAACGCGGTCGTCGCCCTCGCGGTGCTGCACCGCATGCGCGGCTCGGGCTTCCACATCCCCGATTCCGCCATTCGCTCAGGTCTGGAACGCGCCTTCATCCCGGGACGCCTTGAACGCGCAGCACCCGACGTTCTTCTCGACGGCGCTCACAACGAGGAGGGTTCACGGGCGCTCGCGTCGTACCTGACCACCCTGGCGCGACCCAAACGCCGAATCTTGCTGTTCGGGATGGGGGAAGACCGAGCGCCCATCGACGTCATCCGCCCCCTGCTCCCACATGTAGACGAGGTGGTCCTCACCCGCTGCTCGCATCCAAAAGCGCGCGATCCCGAGGCCCTCGGCGAAGCGCTCCGAGGCTGTCACGCGGCGGTCAGCGTGGCCGGTTCGATCGAAGAGGCATTGCCTGAGGTGCGCGCCGACGCCGACGAGGTCGTCGTTAGCGGAAGTTTGTTTCTCGTGGGCGCAGCGCGGTCGATCTTAGCCGCTGGCTGACGGACCCGCTTCTTCCGCCAGCGTCGCAAACAGGGAATCCAACGCGGCTTTTCCCTGCACAAAGACGGCGAGTTGGTCCCTACACGTGGTGACGGCGGCGGCCGCTCGTGTCACCCCCCCGGGCCACATCCGCCGCGCCAGTTCCGCCACCCGATCGGCCCGATCTACATTGACGAGGTCCACCGCCGCGGCTGCACCGACGATCGTCACGTCGCGCAACAAGTCATCTACGGCGTCGAGCAGCCGTTCGACCATCGGCGTCCACTCCGCACGGCCGCCCGCGAGGGCCTTTCCGGACCAGGACAAACGCGTCGGCGTATCCGCACCGACGAGTCGCATCACCTCGTCTCGTGCCGCCACGCGCAACCCGGAAAGCGCCGGGTCCATCGCATCCCCAGGCCGACCGTCACACTGCCGCGCCAACACGTCGGCGGCCGAAATTCCGCGGCGCACGAGCCAGCGTTCAATGTCGGCGGCCGGAACCGGACCCAACCGCACACTCTGGCACCGCGACCGTATCGTTGGCAACAACGCCCCCGACGTGGCGGTCACCAGGACGAAAAACGTTCCTGCTGGCGGCTCTTCGAGCGTCTTGAGCAGAGCGTTGGCGGCTGCGTCTGCCATCGCCTCGGCTGGTTTGACCAATACAAATCGGGCTCGACCCAGGTAGCGGTGGTAGCCGGTCTTCCGAATGACTTCGCGCACATCTTCCACTGCAATTTGACCACCGGCCTTGGTCGGGTCCGGTTTGAGCCACATCACATCGGGGTGGTTGCCAAGTAGAATCGCACGGCACGACGCGCACACACCGCAGGGATGCGTCTCGGGCGACGGTGCCCCAGCGAGCGCACAGTTGGCCGCCATGGCGAGCCGCACGGCCACGCGTTCACGACCCACACCTCGTGGGCCTTCAAACAGCAGCGCATGGTGAAGGCTGTCCTTTGCAAGCGCTTCCCACAACCGAGCCCGAACCACGTCGTGGCCGACGACCTCAGTCGCGGCCGCAGACGCCTCCATCAGGCCTTGTCCGACACCTGCGCCGGCGGAGCTGCGGCGTCGATCTCAGGCGTGTGAATGGGGAACTTCGGGGTAGTGCCGCGGCGATTCGCCGCTTTGCGCTCTTTGCCCGCGTTCCTTCGACGGTTTTCGCGCTTCGTCCACGTGACGGCGGTCTTGCTGGCCATAATGACGTCCTTCACAGCCTAACGGCCGGGCCCGCCCGCCTATGCGGCTGCCCGAGGCACGTCAACAAAGCGACCGCCGCAGATCCGAGGTATCTGGTGGGCGTCGAGGGAGAGAGGATGAGCTTGATGACTTGGTCGTACCTGCTGATCGGATGCGACATCGTTGACCAGGTAAAAGACGTGGCAGACGCCGTCAATGGTCTCACCAACCCCTTGGTGGCCCAAGGCATCGTGTTGTCCGTTCAAGACCCCGGCGACCCCACAGTTCAGACCGCGCTGTCCGCTGCGGGTACCGAGATCGGCACGAGCGCCACGATCTTCCTCGCCGACGCAGCAAGCGCTGCCGATCTGGCCAACGCGCCCGTACTCGGTGCAACCGTGGTGTTGGACGGGACCTCGGCGATCGACAACGGCGATGGCAGCTACCTGATCGCGCCAAGCGTCGGCCTCACCTATGCCGTCGGCGAATCTTGGACGACCACCATCATCCCCACGCCAGACGCCGGGGAGTCTCTAGCCACCGTGACCCTCCCTGAAGCTGCGGTCATTGAATGGCCGGAGACAATCGTCACCGGCGAAGCGTGGTCGTTCAGCTTGGAAGACCAAGGATTCGACGGCGTCGTGCTCGTGGTGCTCGACATCGACGGCGCGCCTACCTACTCGAATGAACCCAAGTCGGTGGGCGACTTGTACAATGCGACGGCGTCGGGTGAGCCCTTGACCGTCGTCGAGATCCCCGCGTCCGCCTTTCCCGCCGACGGTGTGTACATCATCGGCGTCGCTGGCCTCGTGGGTACCACGGCTGCGGACCTGTTCGAGGTCAATACCGCGTTGTCGAACGTCAGCGCTGGCCAGATGTTGTTTCGGGCCGTGACCGCGCTCCCTGGAAGTTAGCCCGAAGTTAACCCAGTGCAGATCGAAACTCGCGGCATTGTACGGGCATAGCTCTGCCATTCAGGGTGCTCTTGCATGGCTACAGTCGGGGGCTGAGGTCGAGAAGCTCGAACGCCCTGGTTTGGAGCGCGGTCGGGGTGGCCATGATCTCGATCTCCGGTGCGCCTGGGGCGGGCCGGACTCGGTTTCGAGTGAGGGTGGCGAGGTCCGCCAACACAGCGCGAACGCACGGGCCGGCTCGCCCGTCGGGCCACGCTACCCCCTCGCTGAGGCGGCCCGGGTCGCCGGAGGA
>CAMASI010000117.1 GCA_945861065.1 Klebsiella pneumoniae
AAGTCCAAGGCGACGGCGTACACATCGAGCTTCTCATGGTCGAACGGCATCGCTGCCTCGGGTCGGGAGGGGGATCGGGATCGGGATCGGGTGCGGGCAGGAGTATCGCGGAGCGGCTTTCGATCATCGCGCCCCGCCCTAGAGCCCCGAAGGGCTCATGGCGACCGGTGGACGGGCAAGCTAGCGACGGCCGCCCGGAGTCACCGATGGACCGCCTGAACACCGCAATCGCCGCCGTAGCAAGCCTGTCCGTTTTGGGCGCGCTCGTGTTTGTCAGCCAAGGCTTGGCGACGCCCAAAGTGGACCCGCCCGTCAACCTCCCCGTCGCACAAACCGTTCCCGGATCGAAGATGCAAACCGTCAACCAAGAACGTCCAGCACAACCCGGCGCCCGCGAGATCCCCGCCCAAGCCGTGGTCGCAGACGCCGACATGAGCACCCAACCGAACGGCCTGAAATGGGCGGACGTCATCGTAGGGACCGGCGAGGTCGCCAAAACCGGTGATTCCGTCAGCGTGGAATACACGGGCTGGTTGACCAACGGCACGATGTTCGACTCCTCGTACAAACGTCCCTCGTCCTTCAAGTTCCCCGTCGGCCAAGGCAAAGTGATCGATGGCTGGGACCTCGGCGTGGCCGGAATGAAGGTCGGCGGCAAGCGCCACCTCGTGATCCCAGGCGCGCTCGCTTATGGCCCTCACGGTCGGCCACCCATCATTCCGGCAGACGCGACGCTGGTGTTTGACATCGAACTCAAAGAAATCGCCGCCCCGCGCATTGCACCTGTCGCACCCACGGTGCTTCCCGACGGCGCATTCATCAATTCCTCGACCGGCCTCAAGTTCCACGACTTCGAAGTCGGGACCGGCAACATCGCAAAGCCCGGTGCCACAATCGCCGTGGACTACACGGGCTGGACCACCGACGGTAAGAAGTTCGACAGCTCCTTCGACCGGCCCGACCCCATTCGTTTTCCCCTGGGCAAAGGCCGCGTAATCAAGGGTTGGGACGAAGGAATCGCCGGCATGCAGGTCGGAGGCCGTCGCCAACTCGTCATTCCGGCCGAGATCGCCTACGGCGCCCAGGGTCGTCCCCCCGTCATCCCGCCCAACGCAACGCTGATCTTCGAAGTTGTCCTGGTAGAAGCCCCTTAAGGAACGACCCTCAGGCGCATATCGCTCAGGGCGATGAGGGCGAGCGATACGCGCGGCTCCGGCTCCGCAAACAGTTGCCGTACCCGGCGGGTCGTCAGGGCAAGCGCCCGCGCCACGTGCGCAGCCTGAAAACCGCGCGCTTTGGCAAGATGCGCGAACAGGCGGAAGCACCGGCGATCGGCAGGCAGTAGGCCGATCACAGCGCCGGAGACGCGCAGCAACATCGGGAGATTTTCGGTCCGAAACTCCGACGGGGGCCAACCGGCCGGCAGAGGCTCTCCGTGCAACGCCGCATGAATCGCGCGCGCATCCACGCTTGCCCGAAGCGCCTTGCCGTCGAAAAAGGCCGCCTCGCGGAAACAGAGCAGGTCGCGGTGACTCGACCAGGGAGAAGAAAGCACGTCGGCGGCGCCTGCTTCGACGGGGGCAGAATGCGCCCAAACAACGGCCTCCACCAGCGGACGAACCGCGGGCGCAACGGTCTGGCCGGAAAGGTCTACGCCGAGCGCGGACGCCGACAGCGAAGTGCCGACCCGCATCGCCTTCACCCAGGCTGCAACGGCCTCCAATTCGCCGCGCAGGACCCAGCGCGCATCGTCGGCGGTAAATCCGAACGCGAGCACCGTCACACCACAGCGCGCGGCCAACACACCGGCACGCTCCAACAGTGCGTACCGAAATGAGGCGCCCCGCAGCGGACCCAGGAACATCGTGAAACAGGTGACCACAAGCACCTCCGACCGGAGGCGTTGCAGAAGGAGCGCCGACGAACAACATCGACAATAGCGGCGTCGTCAGCGACCCGATAGCCACCGTCCAAGGGCCGACGTGTGACGACCGTCAGTCGTCAGAACAGCTGTTCAGCCCAGATCGGGCGACAGGACGAACACGTCGCCGAGGCGCTGCCCGTCCCGCCAGGCGACCCACCGCCCCGAATCGTACAGCACGTGGTGGGGCAAGCCGTCGACCCCTGGATCGGGGTGTTTCGGGTGACCCGGCAACCACAACTCGATGCCGCCCTCGCCGAAGTTCAGGATGGGCTGGATGCGCGCCACGCGTCGGGCAGCCGCCCATCGAAGCGCTGAGGCAACATCCACCTGCCCCGCCAACTCGTACAACGTCCACCAGGTGGGCGGTGCGATGGGAAAACCCACGCCCCGACCCAGCACATCAACCGGCTGAAACCAGCCTGAGGCCACGGTTTCTTGGTCGTCGTGCTGCCCAGGACCGTCGGCAGCGACCGCAAAGAACCGCGTGTCGAATCGCTTTGGCTCCACCTCCGGTGTGACCCACCACGACCAAGGCACCAGCGCGTTCACGTCCACGGAGCTTCCGGCGAAATCGCCAATCGGGGCTGGGCCGCCGCCCACCCACAACCGCGCCTCCTCCCAGGTCTCTCGCACAGCGGCAACGCCATAGGCCGCCGCCAGATCAACAGTCAATCCAAGCTTTTCCGCCAAGGTCTCGACGCCCGTTGCAGGAACCGTGAAATCCGCGGCATCTACGCGTCCGCCGGGGAAGACCCACGCATTCGGTAGAAAGCCACTTCTGCGATTTCGCTGAACGAGAAAGACCTCGATGCAACCGGGTCCGTCGCGAAGCAGAAGCACTGTCGCGGCAGCCCGCGTCGGGGTTGTCATCGTGGGTGTCACTTCACGTGAACGATGTGGAACTCTACGCGCCGGTTGGTCGCGTGCACATCTTCGCTGTCCCCCAGTTGCAGGGGCCTGCCCTCACCAAAACCGAACCCTTCGAGGCGGGTCGCGTCGACGCCGGAACGAACCAGATAGGCGACCACCGCGACCGCCCGCGCCTCCGACAACTTCTGGTTGTACGCTGCAGTGCCGGTGGAATCGGTGTGACCCTCGATCCGGACGCGGTCGATGTCTGGGTGGGTACCGAGCACCTCAACCAAACTGTCCAACGTCTCCAACGATTCGACCTTCAGTTCCGCAAGGTCGACTTCGAAAAAGACCTTTCGCGCGAGAAAGATGCGCCCGGCGTCGAGGTCCACGACGACCCGTGCTTCCGGCGCCAGTTCAATCGACAGGTCCCGACGCCCTCCCGCTTCGAGGTCGAAGCGCGAGGAGACGGCGCGCCAACCCGCCGCGGCCACGGTGACCTCATACGAACCCGGCGCAATCTTCGCTTCGAGGATGCCATCCGCGCCCGTCCGCAGCGGCGCGCCCAACGTCCCCAGGATTCGTACTTCAGCGCCGGGAACTGGGTCTCCGGCCGTGGACACCGCCCGAACAACGACGTCACCGAAGGCGTCTTCTGGCGGCAGACTCAGGACGGGTTTGGGCTCCGCAGTCGGCGACACAGGCACAACCTTGGGCCCAAACATCACGCCCACGAGCGCACGCCAATCGGGCGCACCCAATCCGCGAGACAAACCGGTACCCGCGCCGATGATTCCCGAGACACGACCAAACCGGCGCTGCCCCGAAACGGTCCATTCTGCCGGGAAATCGCCTGAGTCTACGGCGTTGCCGGTCCACCATTCGCCCTCGGCCTCCAAGGCCGCGGTCCAGGGGCCGGCGACAGCACCCACGCCCGCGCCCCACAGTAGCGCCTGGGACACGGTCAGTTCGCCCAACTCCGCGCCCGTTCCTGTTCGAAATCCGAACTCCGACGCCGCACGGAACGGGCCCTTCGCCACATCCGCAACGGCGAGTACATCGGCCCGCGGCTGGGTCGAACTCGTCCACCCGCCCGCCGGTCCGGTCGGGACTCCCAGGACCGCACGAGACCCGAAACGAAAGACGCCAACGTCGGCAATTCCTACCTTTCCGTCCAAGCGGAGGTCGCCCACCCGTGCTGGACCGCCGTCGAGATCCCCCGACGACCAATGCAACGGCAGTGCGACCCCAAGCGCCACGCGGTCCAACACGCCGACGGACGCGAGCAGATCGAGCGTTGTCACCTGGCTGAGGAGGTCGATCTCCTCGTCCGCTGCCCGGAACACCAGCGGATCCTTGGCCGTTGAGACGATGCCGCCCACGGTCGCACCGTCAACGACCGCCAAGTCTTCCAACCGGACAAACGTTCCGCCATCTGTGGTTGGCGCAAACCGCTGCGCGTTGACCTCTTGCGCCCAACCCAACGTCGGCAAACAGAGGACCGCGGCCAAGGCCCATTGACGTCGACGCAACGACAGCAAGAGCAACAACAAGGGGGTCCACAGCACGGTCGGGCCCGTGTGGTGGCAGGACCCGCCGGTATATTCTCCCACCAGAATGGCATCCGCGCCGTTGTCGTCAGTCCAAGGGTCGGTGTCCACGGTCGGGTACGCCTGACCCGAATCGCAGAAGTTGTCGTCGTCGTCAGGGTCGACGAAGTTCATCACCCCATCGCAGTCGACGTCGTCGGTGCCTTCTTCACCGTCTGGGGCACCATCGCCATCGGAATCGGTATCCTCAGCGTTGGGAATGTCGTCGCCGTCTACGTCGTCCAGACCCTCCACCGCGTCTGGGATGCCGTCATCGTCGCTGTCCAAGTCCTCGTCGCTCGGCACGCCATCGCCATCTGGGTCGGCGCTGCCTTCGTCTTGATTCGCGAGGCCATCACCATCTGTGTCGGGGTCGATTGAATCGATCAGGCCGTCGCCGTCGAGGTCGCCGCCGCCCTCGGCTGCGTCAGAAACGCCATCGCCGTCGCTGTCATCGTCGAGGAAATCGGGCGTGTCATCGCCATCACTGTCGATCGGTGGGCCCAAACACTCCGCGCCGGCCTCCAACGAATCCAACAGGCCGTCGCCATCACTGTCGGCGTCGAGGTAGGCGGGGACACCGTCGAGGTCGGGATCGGCGAGCAGCTCATCAGCGTCCAGCACACAATCGCCGTCGCTGTCTACGTCCGCAAAATCCGGGAGGCCGTCCAAATCGTGGTCGATAAGCCCCTCGACAAAATCCGTCAGTCCGTCGCCATCACTGTCCACGTCGTCCACGACACCGTCAGGTGCCAACAGCTCCAAAACGTCCGCGATGCCGTCAGCATCACTGTCCACATCATCAGACGGGTCGTTTGGATCCGTTTCCCACGGACCGTCAATCTGACCGTCGAAATTCCTATCTTCTAGGCCATCGGCCAATCCACCCCCGTCGCTGTCTGCCTGGGTGGGGTTCGTGGTCGTAGCGGGGTCGGCATCCAGGATGGCGCAACCTGCGGCGACGTCGGTATCCGGTGCAAACCCAACACCGTCTACACCCCACTCCACAGAATCGAGCACATCGTCATCGTCGGAGTCGCAATCGAGCCCGTCGATCAGCCCATCTCCATCGTTGTCCGCTAGCGCTTCTGCCCCGTCCAATACGCCATCGTCGTCGCTGTCGGAGTCCATCGCAAGCAGACCCACACGCACCTCTTCTGGCCCCGTGAGCCCGTCGAGGTCCTGGTCAATCGTCAAAGGGTCGGCAAGAACCGGTGCGAGGTCGTTGCATGCGTCGATCAAACCATCGCAGAACCCGACGTCGGCCCATGCCACGAACACGCTCGGACCGGTGGCCGCCGCAAGCCGGAACGATGTGTCCGGCCCGATTCCCAGGACTGTGGCGAGCAAGTCCCGTGGCCAGGCAAAGTCCAACGCCCAGGTCGCGCCGTCCGGCACGGCGCGCACCTCGCCGCTGGCAAACTCGCCCCAATTGTCGGCGAAACTCCACGCGCCAAACCCAGGTTGCGTGCCGGCTGTGCCATCGCCCAGGTACACATCCAACAAACCGGCAGACAACTCAGCAACAACCACCGCTTCTGCGGTCTCGAGGTCCCCATCGGTGTCGATCAGCAGCCCCCAAGTGGCCGCCGTCAAGCCCTCGCCGTCGGTAGGATCGCCCGAGATTCCTAAGCGTATGTAAACGGTCGAAGTGTCGGCCCACCAAGCGACGACCGAGCCACTAGACCCGGAGACCAACTCGATTGCCTCTGTACCCAGCGTCCGGTCTCCGACCGGATCTGTCATGGAACCACCGCCAACGGTCAGCCCGACCCACGAATCGTCCTCAGGAAAGGCAAATGCAGCGCACAGAAGCCAGATCCACATGGGGCCACCCGCACTTTTCGTAACACATTACCTATCACATTGACTCGTCAAGAGTACCGGGACGCCTGGCAACACTCCTGTTAGCCGCCATCGGTCACAGCATGGCTCGCCTCAACCGACACAGTCGGACCTCTCCGGGAAGCGATGACACCGAACTGTTGCGGCGTCGGCGTGACGACGACATTCAGTCGCCGGTGCTCCGGGTGGTCGCAGGGATCGACGTCGTCCGTTTCCATACGGTGTTGGTCGGCGAAGAGGTCCTGATCGGGCGGGACGAAGACACCTGTGGGCTGGCCCTCAACGACGTAGCCGTCTCGCGAAAACATGCGCGGGTGTGGAACGACAACGGCACCGTTTGGCTAGAAGACCTCAAAAGCATGAACGGAACGCGCTGTGATGGCAAGCCCGTCCACGGCAGCGTGAAGTTGCAAAAAGGGGCCCAAATCAAGATCGGCGGCATGACCATTCGCCTGGATGTGTCCTCTGCCGAAGAAGTGAGCACGTTGGAGCGCTTGGCCCGGCGCGTCATGGACTCCTCCATCGACCTTGTGACCGGCCTTCGAACGCGACGTGCCTTCGAAGAAGACGCCGCTGTGGCCGTTCACCGTTCGCACACGAGGGGCGCGCCCGTCAGCGCCATCTTCCTCGACATCGACCATTTCAAAATGATCAACGATTCGTTCGGACATTCGGTCGGCGACGAGGTGCTTCGGATCGTGGGGTCTCAACTCCGGGAGGGGATTCGGGACACGGACTACGCGCTTCGCTGGGGCGGCGAGGAGTTCGTGCTCGTGTTGCCGGGTTGCGCCCAGACAGACGCCGTGCTGATCGCCGAGCGTGCCCTGACCAAGGTCAAGCACTTCCCGTGGTCCTCAGTCACACCACTCGGTTCACCACGACCGTTGGCAGTCACGCTGTCCGGCGGCGTGGCGATGTACCATGGCGACATCGACGATTGGATTGATCGCGCGGACAAAGCCATGTATCAGGCCAAACAGGACGGCCGAGATCGAATCGCGGCGGCCCACCCCTGAGCGCTAAGGGGCGGAACCATGGTTCGAAAGTTTTTTTCGGGAACAGGTGTCTCAGGCGCCTTCGGGGCGGGGATGTGGACCCTTTTCACTCCCGTTTACGCAAACGCGGCGCCCGCCACCGTCCTCAACCATGAAACGGAATGGACCCTCGGGGGCGATCACCGGACCATAGTGACCACGTTGTGGCGCGTACGAATCGATGATCCAGCTGGGGCAGCCGCAGGGGTCAGCGCGCCTCTCGGCCTGGATGGCGCACGCGACCGGGACGCCTTTATTGACGACGACATCCTCTTGGTGCCCGCCGATACCCGTCCCGGCGACGTGTTCACCTTCAACGCCGTCACGACCACGCCGTGGCGTTCGGCAACGTTTCGAGGCGCCGTCGGACTGCCGATGCTGTCCGCCCGCTTGGCCGTGCGCGCGCCTGCCGACACCCCGGTGACCGTATGGGGCGACTCGTCCGCCTTGGCCAACCCTGCGCCGTCGGGCCAAGCCTTCGAGTTGAGTTGGACTGACGTGCCCGAAACAGGGACGGCGAGTGCCGTGTTCGGCGCCTGGAAAGACTGGGCTGAAGCGGGGGCCGCGGTGGAGTCGTACGTCACCCAGTTGGCCGTCACCCGTGAGGAGTTGGGTAGGGACCTCGCTTTTGGCATTAGCGCCACGGGTGCGCCTGACCTGATCGACCGCGTGCGCGCGGCGGTGAAGCTCGATGCGAACGTTCACGAGGGATGGCTCGACGCCGCCGCCCCCAAAGAAACACTTCGCGCCGGGCACGGGTCCGCCGCGGACCGAGGAATCGTGGCACTCAACCTGCTCCGACTTGCAGGATTCGACGCACGCCCCGTTCAGTTCGCGGCGGCCGGCAAACCGCCCCTGGCCCAAATCGTTCCCGGACCCGCCCAATTTCCCGATCCGGCAATCGTCGTGTTTCGGGACCAGGGCCCCCCGTTGTGGATCGATCTCGCTGCCGACTACGCAGCCCCTGCCGACATTCCCGCGCGTATCGATGGGGGTACCGCTTGGGTCGCCGGCCGGCTTCCCGACCACGTCGGTGCGCCTGGGGTCCCGGTAGGTACCGTGCACATCTCCGGCGATGGCACCATCGATATCGACGGCGACGTGCACTGGTCCGCGACCCTGTCCGCCAGCGGTGCCGCCGCGGAGGCACTGAGAACCCAGTTGGCGCCGCTGCCTGCCGAGGGCCGGGAGGAATTGTTCCGACGAATGATTCTCATTGCGCGCCCGGCGGCCCGCGTCGTGGTGACGACCTCTGGCGTCGAACGCACCCTACAGCCGCTGCGAATCACGCTGACGGTGGACGACCCAGAGCGCATGTCGCCCCAAGGTTCCGGTCTTTCGGGTGAAATCCCGGCACTGATCGCGCCCGGACTCGCGGCCTGGCTGCCTCCGGACCTGCATGTGCAAGAACGCCTTGTCTTGTCCGCGCCACAGCCGCTGCTTCCCGTTGGAAACCGTCCCGTTCTTTCGACAGCCTCACCCGAGGTGCAGATTTCACGGTGGATCGAACCCGGACCGGCGCGGCCGACCCTCGTCACCGACATTCTTCGACCCTATCGAACCACCAACCCCGAACGGGAGGGACGGGCAGCAGCGCAGCTGGCTGCCGCGGCGATCACAGCTCCGCGGGTAGCATTTCAGCCGCGTGCATCTCCGGCGAGCGTCAAGCTGATGCGTCGCGTCATCGACCGGCCCGCCACCGAAGTGGCGCTGCTAGCGGCGCGTGCTTGGTCCCAAGCCAACAACGGAATCGCGGCGAACCAGATTCTTCAGAAGGCGCTGCGTTCAGACGAAGCCGCGTTCGTGGCGGACGTCGCGGCCTGGGACGACCCCACGCGTCTTGATCTGCTGTCGCGAATGGCTCCCATCGCGGAGACACCCGGCGCGCAGCTATCGATTGCGCTGGCCTTCGAGCACGCAGGGCAAGCGCGACCGGCCTGGCTGCTCGCTTACGCGGCCCACGCCACACCAGACCTCGCGACCCGCGCCGTGGCCTTACTCGTGATGGAGCGCACGCAGGGACCCCGCCCCGACCCTGCGGAAGACAAAGAAGGAAACGCAGCGTGGCGCGAACCTTCTTGGTTGCTTGAAGAGGCGCGGAAGGCCGCCCCTGACGCATCCGAAGTCCGCCTCAGGCTCGCCAGGGCGTCTCTTGCAGACGGCAGAACTGGGGACGCCGAGGTCGGCATCGACCCCAACGCAGACGCTGATTCGGCTTTGTTACGCGCCCGCCTCGACGTCGTCGCCGCAGCGCCCGTTCGCGAGGTACTTGAACGCCTCGCGCTCGCACGCTCACTCGCACCCGATCGGCCTGATGTCGCCTCAGAAGCGGCGGACATCGCCACGCTCGCCGGCGCGACCGAGGCCGCCGCCACCCTCTCGCTGACGGCAGCGCGTCTCGCCCCACTCAGCACGTCTGCCTGGACGGCGGCCAAGGAGCGTGCGCTGGCGGCCGGTCAGTTGGCATCCGCGTTGGCGGCAGCGACACGAGCCAGCGATCTGTCTCCCGGCGACGCCAACTTGACGCACGAGGCCATCCGTCTCGCGACGCTGGCAGGTGACGCCGAGGCCGTGCGCCGACTTCGCGAACGCGCCGGAAATTGGACGGGCGCCGACCCCGGAGAAGGCATCGACGGCCTGTTGGCGCTTGCCGGCGACAATGCGGCCTACGCCGTGCTTGCCCACCGCGACGAAGAAACGACCGCGTCGCCCATCGCGCTGGCCCAGCGCGCACGTTTCCGTCTGGAACGCGGCGACCTCGATGGCGCCACCCGGGATGGGTTGCTGCTCCTCGACCGGCATGCACGGGACGAAGGCGCACTCATTGCGTTTGCCGCCATGGCGGGTCGGACCTGGTCGCCATCGCTTCGAGGCCTGCTCCCGAGGGCGGCGAGTTTGCCGGAGGGGAAACGACTCCGGCTCGAATGGGGTCTACTGACCGGGTCTACGACCGCTACGGCCGATGCGCGTGCCTTGACGGACCCTGCCAGCGTGCTCGTCGCTCGCTTGTTGTCCTCCCCTGGACGCCCTCCGGACGGCGCCACCGGATGGCCCACTGATTTGGTGCAACCGTCCGGCGGCCCGCCTCCCGGGTACCGCCCCAATGCCGCGCTGTCTGCCGCTCCCGGGGTTCGAGCCTGGTCCGATCCGGAAAAGGGCGCGGCCCACATCCGGGTGGGCGGAATCGTGGGTTTGTTGCCACCCCCGTTTAGTTTCCTGCGTTCGGCGGACGAGACGCCTTGGGCAAGGCTCCCCAACGGGGTGCAGGTGCTGGCGTTGCGAGGTGACCTGCTTCCCCTGTTCGCTGCGGCCGCCGTGCGTGACGGCGAGGAGGTGTGGGGGCTCGCTACGACACCCGAAGCCGCCCTGGCCGCCCTCGGCCGCTAGAGCGGCGTCCGCGCAGGTTGATGCGGTGTCGCGGGCCTGCGCTCCTCGGTCCTCCGGACCGGGTCCGGGCGATGCAGCCCGCTCCCTTCGGTGCTCGACTCCGCTCCTTGCCTCAACCTGCTCGGTCACCACTCTAGATCTAGTCCTTAAACAAGCGCAGCCGTTAGCGATTAGCCGTTAGCTATTAGCCTGGCACCTAGACAATTCGCCGGGGCAGCGTAGTCGAGCGCTTCACCTGAAAGCGCACACCACGTCCAGTCGCGCAGTCCATTGGGACGGTTCGTTCGAGCTAACCGCTAACGGCTGACAGCTGACAGCTTGTTCGAGGTCTAGTCTCGCTCATCGTCACGCGGGCGTCGACCCGGGGCCAAGGCTCCAGGGATCACGCAGGGATCACGCAAAGACGCAAAGACGCAAAGACGGTGTAGGATGACGGAAAATGAAGCTGCGACGGTCATTGTCGACTGCGCGTACCGGGTGCATACCACGCTGGGTCCGGGCCTGCTCGAGTCGGTCTACGAGATCGTTCTGGCGCA
>CAMASI010000118.1 GCA_945861065.1 Klebsiella pneumoniae
ACATCGAGTTTTCCCGTGGCCGACAGGTCCAATTTGCGCGGACAATACTGAAACGAAGTCAGTTGTTCGTCGAGCGTTTCCTTGACTTGGTCCCAAGTCAGGCCCACGAGTTCGGGCGCCATGTACTCGTCGCCCGCCCCCATGCCATCACGTAGCCGGTGCCCGCCAGCCGGCCCGTGGAGAACATGCGCTGCAGGTTGACGAGCACGCCCGGCTTGCGGTCGCTGTTGGCCAGCACCCGCGACACGAAGTCGGGTCCTGGCGGCGACAGCGTGGACGCCGACACCTTCGCCGGATGGTCGAGCAGAGCGGCCTCGTCGCCGAGCAGGGAACGGATTGCAGCCAGATCCATCGCAGCCCTCCGGGCGCGCGCTAGGTGCGACGTCGAGGGGCCCCATGCCACCAGCGGCGCGCATCGGCGTTCACCACGGCTGCCCCATGGTCACCGGCGTAGTGCCGCGCGTGGGCGGGCCCATCTCGGTGGGCTGCCCCACCTTGATCGTCGGCGGATCGCCGGCCGCGCGGATCGGCGACATGGCCATCAGCGTTGGCCCGCCCGACGTCATCGCGATGGGGAGCAGTTCCGTGCTCATCGGCGGATCACCCGCCGCGCGGATCGGCGACATGACGGCGCACGGCGGCGTGGTCGTCGTGGGCATCCCCACCGTGATGATCGGCGGCTAGCCGCTGCGCGGTCGCTCCACGGACCCGTCCGGCCGCCGCGCGAAGCGCCCAGCTTCTCGGGCATGAACGGGGTCCGACGACGTCCAGGGTCAGCCACCAATAAGCGTGCGGCGGTAATCGGCGTACGCCCGACGCAGCTCGTCGTCGCTGTTCATCACGAAGGGGCCGTGGTGCGCCACGGGCTCGCCGATGAGGCGGCCCTTGAGCACCAGCACGTCGGCGGGCGCGGAGCCGCGACCAACGGAACGGGGGGCGTCGGACCGAACGGCCATCGCAGCATGCGGGCGCCTATCCGATGGCGGCCCGCGAGACGGCGGCTACAATACGCCCGATGTGGTGGGCGGCGCTCGCGTTGGCACATGACGGCGACCATGGTCGACGCGAACCCGCGCTCATGGCGTGGGGCGCGGGTTCGGCGCTCGCGCTGGGCGGCGGCGTCGCCCTGGTTGCAGACAAGTCCGGCCGCAGCGACGTCGGCGGGGGTCTAGCGATCGTCGCTGGCGGCACGGTGGCCCTGTGCGGCACCGCGGCAGACGCCATGTGGTTTCGCCAACACGACCGCCTCGGGCCGCAGGCCGTGTGGGCATCGGGCCTGCTCATGGCGGGCGCCAGCATCGGGACCGGGCTGACGTGGTCGCTGTGGACAGTCGCGCAGGACTTCACGTGCCTCGTGGGCTCGCCATGCGACCGTCCGCTTGGCTTGGATTTGCTCGGCGGTGTCACCGTAGGCCTCGCCGCCGGCGGCCTCGGCATCGCTCTGGTCGGCGAACCCGTCGTTGCAGCGTTCACGGACGTCCACGTGATGCCGAAGCTGGAGCCGGGCGGCGGAAGCCTGATCGTGGCGATCCGGTTCTGACGGCCCAGGTCGCCTCATCGCCCAAATGTGGGCTCCGTGACCATCGCCGGATCCTGCGACGGGGCTTGCATCGTCAGCGCCCTTCCTCAAACCCGATGTCGGTCGAGTCAACTCGTTCGCTCGGCACGGGCTGATCAGTCGGCCCCCTCCAGCGCGGCCACCAGGTCGGCGCCGTACCAGATCAACACCTCGCCCGCGCCGCCGTACGCGTCGAACCACGCGTGGGCGATGTCCTCCAGGCCGTCCCCGTCGAGGTCGGCATGGTGCGTGCAAATCGGGTCGTAGACGTACATGTCCAACCCCCGGGTGTCGAGTTGCACGCGGGCCGCGTGTTGCGTCATGTCCTCCGTCTCGGAGAACGGCGAAAACAGGATTCCGACGTCCCGGTCCAGCAGTTCGTAGGTACCGTCGCCATTGATGTCGCCGCACGGCATGCGCAGGAAGAAGTTCTTGTCGTTCTGCAACATGGACACACCGACCCCCGGCGTCAGAACGCCTGAGACCGGCGATTCGAACACTGCAGACAGGCTACCCGGAGACAGGCCGAAGACCTCGCCGTCCCCGTCGCCGTCCACGTCGCCCATTGGGTACAGCGCCACGCGATCCCACGCCCCCTCCGTCGTGGCAATGGCCTCGGAGCGGGGCACCTGTGAACCGCGCGGTAGCATCAGGTCGTACACGAAGCCGTCCTCCAGCATCGGTGAACACTCGTAGTCGTCCTCGCCCACCGCGATGGCGTGGTGACCGGGGCCCAGGGCGTCCCAAAGGACGCGAGACGTAGGATAGAGTCCGCAAGGCGCATACGTGTCGCCCAGAATCGACACGTCCGCCGTGTCGACACCGCCCTCGTCGAACGACTCCAACTCACCGGCGATGGGTCCATACGTAACCTGCCACGCGGCGTAGGTGAATGGAAGCCCAGTCACGAGGTCGAGCACGCCGTCGCCGTCAGCGTCAAAGCCGGAGGTCGGCGAATCGCGTGGCGACCAAGCGATAGCGTATTCCGTTACGTCGTAGTCATAAACAGTCAGTCGGCCCAAGAAGGGGCCGGTGCGAAGCTGGTGTCCAATCCAGACGTCCATCTCCCCGTCACCTGTTGCATCTCCTGCCCATTCATAGTTGCCGTTCGAAAACCCGCCGACTCCAGCGATTCGGCTAACACCGTCCCACAATTCATTCAACGGCATCAGCCCACGGGGCTGTAATCCCGTGAGCACAGCGGCGTCGGAGCTCGGCAAATCATCCACGTCGCCCATCGCCCCAACGATTATCAAACCGGAGACACCGGCGTGCAGTCCGTCCAAAACGCTAAGCGACGCGCCCAGCGCCTGACCTGCAACTCCTTGGATCACTACGGAGGGTGCAGTCCCAGGATCACCTGATGGCGTGGACTCCGAGAGTGGCACGTGGCCCATCCCGTCCACGAACGGAGGCGGACTGCTCTCGTCGCCGGAAGGACTGACCGCGCCCGGGGAGTGCGACCGGACGCATCCAACCAGGAGCCATGTCATGGGCAATCGTCGTACGTGTCGCGCGCCCAGAACGCCGAACCCAACGTGGAGTCCGACATGCTCCAGGTGTCTGTGTAGTTGTTGATCTCGGCATAGACGACGTGGACCGTGTTGTTGTTCTTGTTGACCACGATCCCAGGACGACCGATACCGACGACCTGGTCGTTGCTGTCGAATGACGGCGCGCTGACCATTTCGAGCCCCCACGGATCTCCCATGCAACGCGAAGCCAACGCGACTCGGGTCTGAGTGTCGCCGGCTCCAGGCTTTGAGTCATACTGGTAATACACGAACTGGCGATTGCCGTCCGCCACGAACTGGGGGAACTGCGCGGAGTTGTTGAAGCCGCTCGAAGCGTCGACCACCGCCGTCGCCACGTCCCAGCTTGCCGTCAAGCCACAGTCCACCATTGCCGACGGCGCGCAACTGCTGTACCAGACGGTCGCGCTTGCGTCCTCGAATCCGTTTGCCGCCCCTTCGCGCCAAACGAGGTGGATGCGGTTGGACGTCGTGTAGACCGAGGCGTGGTCCAACAACCCCGTGGTTCCTGCAAACGTGGCGAAGTTGGGACCTGCCGGATTGTCCTCGCGGTGGACGCGAATCTGATTGAGCCCCACGCCGCGCCATGTCGAAGCGATGAAGCGCTCCGACGTCGGCCCGATGAAGTCCCACCCCGGATGGTCCTCGTCGGCGCCGACGTTGTCGACCTCAGTGTGGTTCGGCCATATGAGCGGCCAGACGAGGTTGTCGTTGTTGCAGGCGACGCGGTCCGTGTCGCCGATGTCCGGCTTGAACGTGTAGCAGGCCACCGTGGGAAGCGCGTTCTGCGTGAAACGTACAATGCCGACGCCCACGTCCGGGCACGCACCGCCTGCGGCGTCCAGTTCGACCCACCGATACGGCAGAAAGGACAACGACGCGCGATCCCATCCCGTCACCCAGAGGTCTGCCTGCTTCTTGTCGTCGTTGTCGCCATCCTCGAAGCCGAGCCCGTCGCCATCGCAGTCGACCTGGTACTTCTCGGCCCACACGATGCGCGCTTCGACCGGGGCACTGCCCGTAGCCTTCCGAATCGACAGGGTCGGGTGGGTGAAGTGCTCGCCGTACGGCGTCTGGGTGATCAGCGCGTCCTGCACGAATGCCGGAGTCGGGCAGCCGGCCGCCGTGCCGCAGTCGCGCGCATGGAAGTTCAGCCACTGACTCGTGCCGTCGTCGTCGATGTGTTCCACAAGGAGGAGCGTATCCCCGGTCTGCGGCCAGTTGCGGATCGCCGTGCCGATGGGATGGCGGTTGTCGAGTCCGCTGTCGACCAACGTCAGGTAGGGGAACTCGGCAAGCGCAGTCGCAGGCATGACCAGCGCGGCCAGAACGGCGAGCCCGAGGCCGAGCGCGCAACGGGAACTGTCTCGGAAGCGACACGCCATGGCAACCTCGCGCCAGGAGTGGACCACACCCCGCGCCAGCGGTCCACCCCGCGCCAGCGGTCCACTATCCGCTTTCTACCTGCCATGCAAGCCCGCAAGTTTTCTTGGCGTCGCGCGTCGACGAACCACTCCGCGCGATGCACTGCGGCGCGCGCCAACGCGCCGTCCTCGTTCACCCTGCCCGACGGTTCCCCGTCAGGGGATGACGCAATAGCCCGGGAAGCTCTGGCATTGCCGACGGGCGATGCGGCGCGGTCACCCTGCGGCAATTGTTTGGTTCTGCCCCTAAAGCAAACCTGCACTTTCATTCGCTTGTTGCTGACGGCGTGTTCGCGGCGCCAGTCGTGTCGGTGCCAGCCCGGTTCCAGGCCGAACGCTCTCATACCGGAAGGGCCCACGACTGCCACCGCGGTACCCGCCGACATGGCCCAGGCCGATCAGGAATGACGATGCTGGAGGCTGGTGCGTGGAGGGCAGGCGGGCGGAAGGGCCGGGCCTATTCCAATGGCGGGCCCAAGGAACGAAGGGTCAGCCGCCCCACGTCGCTCCCGGTCACGTCCTATGAGATGTGGGAGCGCGGAGTGGGATCTGGAGGTTGCCAAGCGGGTGAAACTGGCGAGACCAGACACCACAAGTCGGGCAGCGTGGGCAGGTAGCCAACGGTGATGGAATCGCCGACGAATACGACGCGTTGCACCTCCCCGAGGTCTTGGTGGTTGGTGCCGAGGCAGTGCGAGCCCATGACGGGTGCAAACACCCCGTAGTCTACCGGTGGGGTGTCACTGTGAGCGTCAGCGGGGACGCAAATGAAGGAAATGCTCGACGTTGCCCGCTCGAGCACCCGCGACGCGCGCATCGACGCCGGCAGACACCTCAAACCCAGCGGTACGCGCTGAAGCTGCGACACGATCGATGGCGGCGAGGCGCGCCGCGGAATCGCGCACGCGCCCGCCCGGTGCGACCGACTGGCGTGGCACCTCAAACTGGGGTTTTACGAGCAGGACGGCGTTTCCCGTCGGCGTCAGCAACCGGTGCACGACTGGCAGGACCGACGCCCAGCCGATGAATGACAGGTCGCCGACGATGACGTCGATCGGCTCAGGTAGAGCGTCCAGATGCCGCACGTTGGTGCCGTCCAGAACCACGACACGCTCATCGGTGCGGATGCGCTCGTGAAGCAGGTTGTGACCCACGTCCACCGCGTAGACGCGGCGTGCGCCGCCGTGGAGGAGCACCTCGGTGAAGCCGCCTGTTGACGCTCCGAGGTCCGCGCAAACGCGGTCCGTTACCACCACGTCAAGGTCTTGGAATGCGCCCAGCAGTTTTAGCGCACCTCGGCTCACCCACGTGTGGGTGGAGGGCGCGAGCGTCACGGCCCGATGCGCCTGTACCTGCCCGAGGGCTCGTGTCGTCGGCACGCCATCTACCCGCACCCTTCCTGACGCGATCAAGACCGAGGCTTCTTCCCGCCCGATGGCCAGGCCGAGCTCTACGAGCCTGCGATCGAGCCGGACCGTCTTCACGTGTTCCGGCGAACCGCGCGCTGGGCAAGCCACACCAACCGTTCGGGCCTGGGTAAGCCGTCGAGGGCGGCGATCGCGTCGCGCAGCAGCAACTCGGCGCGCGCCAAGGTCGGTTCGATGCCGAGGAAAGGAACCACATTGGGTCCCTTGTCGTCGTCGGCATCGAGCACGTCGTCTACGAGCTGAAAGGCCAGTCCGATGTTGTCTCCGAATTGCCGCAACTGCGCCAAGACCGGCGCCGGCGCGCCCGCCGCGATGCCGCCGCAGACCGCCGCCGCGCTCAACAACGCGCCCGTTTTACGGCGATGGATGTCCAGCACGGCGTCTAGTTGGGTTCGACTGCCGGCAATGTCGCCGACTTGACCGCCGACCATTCCCCGGTGACCCGATGCAGCCGCGAGGGTCTGTACCAACGCGACCACACGCTCAGGGGGGAGCGCGGCCTCCGCCAGCACGGCGAACGCCTCCGTGAGCAGGGCGTCGCCGACCAGGACCGCGGTGGCTTCGTCGAAGGCTTTGTGAACCGTGGGCCGACCGCGGCGGAGGTCGTCGTCGTCCATGCAGGGCAGGTCATCGTGCACGAGCGAATAGGTGTGAACCATTTCAACCGCTGCGGCCGCTGCAGTGACGCCGGCGGCCTCGTCGTCTGCGCCAACGGCGGTTGCCGCCGCCACCACGAGCAACGGACGAATCCGTTTGCCTGAACCGCCGAACGGCCAAACGAGTGCCGACTGAAAACCCTCGGGCCACGTGCCCGACCACCGTGCGTCAATCGCGGCCAACACCCGGGTGACGGCGAGTTGTTGCCATTCCTGTTCGGTCGCGGTCATCCCGGCGAGAACAGCACCGGGTACAAAACCACGGCCGTCTTGCCCGACCCGAGTGGTTGATACTTCAGGTGGCCGAACAAACCCTCGACACACAATTTGAGGTCCGCGTCCTCCATCGTGGTCCCATCGCCCAGCGCAGGAGGCTCCATATGTTCGCCCGAGGGTCCGATGACCGTCTTGATCTGGACCCGACCCGAAAGGTCCGGTACCACGGCCAACCGACCCAGATAACAGGCCTCAAGACTGCCTTGTAGAGGCGCAATCGCGGCGTAGGCGTTTTCTTCGCTGATGTCGCCCACCGTTTTCGGCGAACCCAAGGTCACGCCTCTGGGCATCGCGCCGGGTGCGACGGAGGTCGGTTCCAGCGGACCGTCTGGTTTGAGCTTGGCGAGCCCAACCAGCGCCGCGCCCGCTTCCCGTGACAGGTCCACCATGTCGACCATCCGACCGTACAACACGGCTGGGTGAACATCGATGAACACGTTCTTGTGGGCCATCGGTTTGAGGCGCCGAGTGATCTCGTAGAACATGACCTCCTCGGACATGACCCGCCGATTGAGGGCCAATCGACCGTCTTCGTACACGGCGACGACGAGCTGCTCAGGAGGGGGATCGACCGGCTGCTGCACTTCGGTGTTGGGCAGCTTGACGCCCATCTCCTGCACCTGAATCGGAATGTTGACCATCATGATGATGAGCACAACCAGGACGATGTCGATGAGGGGCGTGAGGTTGAGATCGGAGACCGCACCCTTGGAAACGCCGACTTTGGCGCCCACTTAGTGCTCCTTTCCGGCTGCGATTTTCACGGCGGTCATCCGGTTTTCGGCCAGCTTGTCCATCACGACGCGGACCTTTTCGTACGCCACCTTTCGGTCGCCTTTGATGAGGATCTCTTTGGCCACTTTCGCTTGTGCGTAGTGGGTGTTCACTTCGTCAATCAGGGTGTCGAGCGTGACGAACTTCTGCTCCACAGCGACTTCGCCTTTGTCGTTCACCGAGATCACGATGAATTGGCCAGCGTCGTTGACGGTATTGGTCGTCGTCGCCACGGGCAGGTCCACGGCGAGCCCGGACTGCAACAACGGCGTGATGACCATGAACACGACCAGCAAGACCAACACGACGTCGATGAGCGGCGTCACGTTGATGTCGGCCATGGGGCCGCCGCCAGTCCCCAGCTTCGATCCCACGGCTTAGCCAGCCCTGGCTTGCACGAGTTTGTGGGCCCAGTTGAGGAAGTCGGACTCAGCCGAGCCGAGTTCGTCGCCCACCTTTTCCGCACGGAAGGTGAAGTAGTTGAAGAACCAAACGCCGATGACGGCCACACCGATGCCGACGCCCGTGGTGATCAGCGCTTCGGAAATACCAGCGCTGATGGACGCGAGGCCCGACCCTGCGGTGGCCATGCCCTGGAAGGCGTTGATGACGCCGAAGGTCGTTCCAAACAGCCCGACGAAGGGTGCTGTGGAGCCGGTCGTAGCGAGAATAGTCATGCCACGGCGCATCTTGGCCATCTCTTCGGCATGGGTCTTGGCAACCGCGGAGCCGGCGTTCGCCACCCCGTCGTCATCCGTGCGCTCGACGAGTTCGCGAAGCCCGGCGCGAAGCAACGCTGCCAAATAGCTTGCTTTGAGGTGTTCGGCCTGGGTGACCTTCAGCGCTGCGGCAAGGTCGCCTTCCTGCATGGGTTTGACGACCTCCATCGCGACTTGGATCGATTGGTTTCGCGCCCGGTTGAACGCGATCAGGCGCTCAATGAAGGTGAAAACCGAGGCCAGAAACATGGCGACCAGGATCGCGATGACGATTCTGGCGACCAGGCCGCTATGGGCCCAGATCTCGCCCATCGTGAAGCCACCCCCAGTGGCCTCTTCAGCGCGCGCAACGGATTCCAACAGGAACAGCATCATCGGAAACACTCCATGCGGCCAAGCATCGCCCCTAGCAGGCCAGGGGCGGACCGTCAGCCACGGTTCACTGCATCTTGAAAACGACGCCTATCGACGTTTGCGCCTTCGTCTTTTCTTTGCCGACTTTCGGTGCCCACCAGCGCCATTGGAGGATCGCCTCCTTCGTTTCCGTGTGGAACACCTCTGGGCAACCGTCGACGGCGACTTGGTACGGTGTGCCTGTTTCGTCGATCCACACCTTGGCGACGCACCGGACATCGCCGAGGTTGAGCGTCGCAGCAGCCTTCGGGTACGTAGGCATGATCTGCTTCTTGTATTCCAACTCTGAATGGTGCATCACGCGAACGCCGAGCTGGCCGCCGAGAACGCCGCCGACGACGCCGCCCACAACGCCGCCGATCACACCGCCCACGACGCCGCCTTCGACGCCGGCGTCCGGGGCTTTCTGAGTGTCGCTTTTGACCTCTTCTTCCACCTTGTCCGCGAGGTCCTTGATCTCTTCCGTCATCTCGTCGGGATCGTCCGGTTCTTCGGCGTCCGACGAGGCTGGCGGCGGTGGTGGAGGCGGTGGGGGCGCTTCCATCAGCGGATCTTCAATGATGACTTCCACCAACTCTTCGTCGGGGAGCACGGCCTGAACCACTTTGGCCGCGGTCCACGCCGCGATCCCGATAGTGATGCCGAGCAGCGCTGCCAGCCCGACAGTCGTGATGGCAAGCGCGCCCGCGCGCCGCTTGTTGGCTTCTTCGTCTGGGTTCTTACCGACATACTCGAACACGACGACCTCGTGGGCGGGAACGCTGGGGGGACGCCGAGCGGTCTAGCACCGGTCCGGCACGATGGCACCGTCAAACGGCGGTGAGCCCTTCGGACTTTCATGGTCCCGCATCATGGCTGCAAAAAGGTGACGGCGATTCGTGTTTGGGCAGACGTCCGTTCGCCGTTGACGCGAGGCGGGGCCCAGCGCCAGCCCATGAGGGCGCGTCGTGTCTCGGTGTGGAACGCGTCGGGGCAGGCCACAATGGACACGTCGACGGGATGGCCTTCGCTGTCGATCCGCACGTCGATGACGCAGCGGGCGACGGTGATCCCTTGTGTCTGGGCCTCCCGGGGCCATACGGGGAGCACGCGGCGCCGTTCCACCAATCGCGAATGGTGCAGGACGATCGCGCCGTCGTTGCCAGACCCAACTCCGTCTCCGTCGCCCTCGCCGTCGGCCGTGCCGGGTGGCCCGTCGCCGCCGTCGCCAGGTTCCGTTCCTGGGGCTCCCGGCGGCGTGTCGGAAGGAGGTGGGCTGTCGTCGGAGACGTCCGTGGTCGGGGAGTCCGGTGAAACTGGGCCCACGTCGTCGCTTCCGCCCTGAGCGGGGCGTGTCGCTTTTGGGGCTGCGGGTGCAGGCCCGATAGGCTGATCTGCCATGTCGGGTTCAAAGAGGCTGACGATGATGGGCGGCGGATCCCGCGAGACCTGGGTGGCCGTCCACGCAGCGACGCCCAATACGGCGCCGATTGTGCCTGCGACACCCGCCGCTGTGATACCCGCGGACAATGCGCGGCGCCGGTTCCCTTCTGGGTCCAAGGATCGGCCGACGTAGTCGAACATGGGTGCCTCAGGCGTGTTCACATTGTGGGTGCCTCACCGAACGCTGGTGTTCATGGGGGGCCTGAGGTGGACCTGGGCGCGATGATCGAAAGCCGCTCCGCGATACGCCTGCGCGCACCCGATCCCGATCCCGATCCCCCTCCCGACCCGAGGCAGCGATGCCGTTCGACCATGAGAACTCGATGTGTACGCCGTCGCTATGGACTTCCTGGTACTCGCCAACGGCGTCGTTGAGCGGTTGCCTCGGGGGCGCTCGCACATCGGTGATCAGCTGTCACGCGCCTCCTTGTCGATCGTACTCAATATCGCAGAAGGCGCGGGGAAGTACTCGCCCGGCGACAAGAGGCGGTACTACCTGTCGGCATCGGGCTCCGCCC
>CAMASI010000119.1 GCA_945861065.1 Klebsiella pneumoniae
TGGCGGCGGCGGCGGCGGCGATCGCGGCGGCTACGGCGGCGGCGGCAGCAGCGGCGGCGGCGGCGGCGGTCGCTGGTAGTCTCCCCCTCTCCTAGGAGAGTCAGTCCCTCGCAGGTTCGCCTGTGAGGGACTTTTTCGTTGGGGCGCTATGACCCCGGACCGCTGACCGCGAGAAACTCCCCGCCGGATTTCCAGGAGTTATGCGCGCGCCCTGCCCTTGAGGCAGCGGGAGGACGCCATGAGTGTCTGGTCGATCCAGGACTCGTTTGAGCTGTACGGCATCCCGCGTTGGGGCGCTGGTATGTTCGATGCGAACGAGGAAGGACACCTCGTCGTGACACCCACGGGCCCCAAGGGTCCAGCGATTGACGTGTATGAGGTCACACGGGAGCTTGGAGAGCGCGGAATCTCCTTGCCGATCCTCTTACGCTTCAACGACATCGTGCGTGAACGCGTCAACCAGCTGGTGTCTTGTTTTCAGAGCGCTTTCGTCGAATACGAGTACCAGGGCAAGTACCGCGGCGTGTACCCCATCAAGGTCAACCAGCAGCGGCACCTCGTCGAAGAAATCGTGAAAGCGGCAGCCCCGCACCACGTCGGCCTCGAAGCCGGAAGTCGGCCCGAATTGCTCGTGACACTCGCGTTGTTGGACGACCCCGAAGCGCTCATCATCTGCAACGGGTACAAAGACGCTGCCTACATCGAGACGGCATTGCTGTCGCAGAAGCTCGGCCGCAACCCCATCATCGTCATCGAAAAGCTTTCGGAAGTCGAAACCGTCATCGAAGCCACCCGCAAGCTGGGAATTCGGCCCACGCTAGGCGTGCGCAGCAAACTTGCCCGCAAGGGACGGGGTCGGTGGTCGTCGTCGTCCGGAGACCAAGCCAAATTCGGGCTCACCGCCCGCGACATCATTTTGCTGGTCCGCCGTCTGGAAGAAGAAGACCTATTGTCTTGCCTCAAGCTCCTGCATTTTCATATCGGGAGCCAGATTCCCGCCATTCGGACCGTGAAGGACGCGTTGCGCGAAGCCGCGGTGACCTACGTCGAGTTGTTCAAGCTCGGCGCCCCCATGGGCATCATGGACGTCGGTGGCGGGTTGGGCGTAGACTACGACGGCAGCCAATCGAACTGGGAGAGTAGCGTCAACTATTCCCAACACCAGTACGCAGCGGACGTCGTCAGCGCCATTGCCTCCGCGTGCGACAAGGCCGAGATCGCCCACCCAGACATCGTCACAGAATCCGGACGCGCCATGGTTGCCCACCATTCGTTACTGGTGTTCAATGTGTTGGGCATGGAGCGCATGCCCACGGTTGGACGCGCCGTGGACCCTCCCGAAGATGCGCCGGAGCCGCTTCGAGAGCTGCGGGAGATCTACGACCAAGTGAACAACCGCAACTTCGCCGAGTTGTACGCCGACGCCGTCGAAGCCCGCGAACACGGAATGACCGCGTACACCATGGGCCAACTCAGTTTGGAGGATCGTGCGCTGCTCGAACATTTGTTCTGGCAAGTCTGCGGCCGGATTCGCCAACACGTCCGTCAGCAAGACTACGTTCCTGACGAGCTGGCCGGCTTGGAACGCGCGCTCGCCGATACGTACTTCTGCAACTTCTCGGTGTTTCAGTCTATTCCTGACTCGTGGGCGATCAAACAGCTCTTTCCCTGTTTGCCGATTCACCGCCTGGATGAACGACCCACCCGGCGCGCTGTGCTCGCCGACCTGACCTGTGACTCCGACGGGCGCGTCGATCAGTTCATCGACCTGCGCGACGTCAAACCCGTCCTCGAGCTCCACGCAGATGACGGTAAGCCGTACCTGCTGTGTTTCGCCCTCGTCGGCGCCTACCAAGAAATCCTCGGCGATCTCCACAACCTGTTCGGCGACACCAACGCCGTTCACGTGTCGGTCGGACCCGACGGCGGCTACCAAGTCGACCGCGTGGTCGAAGGGGACCGGGTTCAAGACGTGCTCGGCTACGTCATGTACGACCGCCGCGACCTGGTTCACGCGATGCGGGAGGCCACGGAGCGAGCCATGCGGGCTGGCACGATGACGCGCGAAGAGACCCGTCAGATGCTCAGCGCCTACCAAGACGGCCTAGACGGCTACACCTACTTGTCGGTCACGCAACCGGCGGCCTCCATGGACGAAGGCGCCACGTGGCGCAGCGAAACCCCCATCGTGTCGCTCAACGCGGAGGATGTGACGTGAGCACCATGCCAGGCTTCGATCGGGCTCGGCCTGTTCGCCCAAGCCCAATCACCGGCGAACAGACGCCCGCGGAGCTGCTCGAGAGTGCCTTCCCGGCCTTTGTCGGCCGCCAAGTGCGCACCGCTTACGAACTAATGTTTCGGTGCGCCACAGAAGGGCACACCGTTTTCCTCACCATGTCGGGCGCCATGACGCCTGCAGGGCTGCACCGTTCGTGCATCGTCCCGCTTGTACAGCGGGGCCTCGTCGACGTGATCACCACGACCGGCGCGAATCTGTACCACGACGCTCATCGCGTCATCGGACACGCCATCCGGGAGATCGATCCAAACACGGGCGACACCGCCTTACGCGAAGCCCGCATCATCCGCATCTACGATCTCGGTTTCGACGAAGACGTGCTGCTGGACACGGATCGACTGTTCGCGAAACTGCTGCTGCGCCCCGAGTTTCAAACGTCGATGACAACGGCAGAGATGCATTGGCACCTCGGTCGCGCCTTGTTCGAACTTGAGAACACGCTGGGTGCCGACCAGCCCTGCTTGTTGTCCGCCGCGTACCAGGCAGGTGTGCCCATCTTCGTCGGCGCACCCCAAGACGGCTCGATTTTCCTCAACGTCGTGAAGCTCAAGGCCCTGTTCGGCAGCGCCTTCGCATTTGAACTCGACATTGCCGCCGACGTCTACCAGATGGCGGCGATCCAGTGGCTTGTACAGGTTGAAGGTCCGACGGCCATTTGGATTCTCGGAGGAGGTGTTCCCAAGAACTACACGCTGCAAGGCGAGCCTACACTGTCGCAAATCCTCGGCGTAGACGCCAGAGGCTTCGACGTAGACGTGCAGTTCTGCGTGGACCCCGTAGACAACGGCGCCCTGTCCTCCTGCCCCGCCGGGGAAGGGCACACGTGGGGAAAGGTCAGCGCAGAGTGCGTAGCGACGTCGAGCGTGTACGTGCACACCGACGTCACCGCGGTCGTGCCCTGGCTCGTACATGCCCTGTTCGCAACGGGCGTCACCCGACCGCCTCGTCGTTTGTACGATCGCCTGCCCGAGGCCAAGACCCTGCTGGATGCCGAGGTTCTTTCGCATCGGGAAACACTGCTCGCCGACCTCGAACGCGGATAAAATCCGGTCGCTCGAATGACTGGGAAGACAATGCGTCTCTCAGGCGTTGGAGTGAAACGTCCATGTCCCGTATTCTCGATAGCGCCGCCTTGTCCCTTCCCGCAGTGTTCACCGCGGCGCTGTGGATAGGCGCAATTCTATCGGTCGAGATCCCTGTTCCCGAATGGGTCGAACCCGGCCCCGAGACCTTGCGGGACGCCATGATCTACCTGCCCATCGCGGTGCCGTCACAACCTGACGTCGCGACATCGGCACCCAAAAAGCGTGACGCAGCCGGTCAAGGCGTCGGCACTGCGCCCGCCTTCGCCCTCGTCGCCGAGGCCACCGAGGCCACCCAGGCCGCGCCCTCGGTGGTGGCGAATTTGACCGCAACCGACGAGCCCGCCGTCCGCGAAGGCAAGCGCCGGAAGGTGAACTGCGACAAAACCAGCCCCGACATCACGCCGACCGGCGAGTTCCGATGGGCGCTGGAGCGGTCGGCCATCGAGTACCACACCGCGTCGATCGAACGCCTCAACGCGTTGGGTTGGAGCAAGGCCTACGACGAAAATGGCCAGAAGGGCATCTACGTGAGCGGTTTTGGGTGTCTTTCGGACCCGTACCTGAGCGGATTCCGCCGTGGCGACGTCGTGCAGAGCGTCAACGGCAAGAAAACCAACAACTTTCTCCAGGTGTGGTTCACGTGGCAGAAGGTCAAGAAGCAGGATCATTTCGAGGTCGTCGTGCTTCGCCAGGGCAAGCGACTGGTGCTGACCTACGACGTGGTGTGACACCGGCTCGGAACCAAATCGCAATAGGGCCTGGCATGGTCACTGCTGCGGCCCTCTTGTTCGCGTTCGTGTCGTGTAGCCCCGATGCCATCGTCGAGAACTGCGCAAACGAGTTGGACGACGACGCCGACGCCTTTGTAGATTGCGCCGACCAGGACTGTTCGGCCTCCTGCACCGAGTTGTGCCACAACGACAAAGACGACGACCGCGACGGGCTCATCGACTGTTTCGACCCCCAATGCGATTCCGGATGCGTCGAGATCTGCGGCAACGGCATGGACGACGATGACGACGGGCACGTAGACTGCGCCGACACGGCCTGCAGTGAGGTGTGCACCGAACTGTGCGACAATAACGTGGACGACGACGGCGACTGGATCACGGACTGCTGGGACAGCGGCTGCACGTCGACGTGCGATGTAGACAGTGACGGCTACTTTTCCGTAGAATTCGGCCACGACGACTGCGATGACCAAGACCCCAACGTCCATCCCGGCCAACCAGAAATCTACTACGACGACATCGACAACGACTGTGATACCAACACGGTGGACGGCGACCAAGACGCAGACAGCTTCGACGTGTCCGAAGATTGCGACGACAACGATTCAACCACATACCCCGGCGCGCCGGAACAGTGTGGCGACCAAACCCTCAACGATTGTCAGGGGGGCCCTCCTGGCCGACCCACCTGCTACGGGGATCGAGAGTTCGGCAGCGCGGACGGCCTCCTCATGGGAATCGAAAATGACGACAAGGTAGGAACGAGCGTCGCGTTCGCTGGCGACCTCAATGGCGATGGCCACCAAGATCTGCTCGTCGGCGCGATCGCCGTAGGAATTGCAAGCGACGGTGCTGCCTACATCGTGCTCGGGCCCATCGTGGGCGCTATTGACCTCACCAACGCCCACACGACCGTTCTCGGAGAAGGCGACGACTGGCTTGGCTCCGCTGTCGCAGGGGGGTTTGACCTTACGGG
The DNA here is from genome assembly GCA_945861065.1 of Klebsiella pneumoniae. Taxonomy (GTDB): domain Bacteria; phylum Myxococcota_A; class UBA796; order UBA796; genus SXOB01. The sequence goes on from CAMASI010000119.1 coordinate 5,092, forward strand.
GGATGCTCGCGACGACGCCGTGATCGGCGCGCAGTACCACGACGCAGGCGCCAGCAACACGGGTGGGGTCTTCGTGTTCACCGCAGAAGCCCAGGGAGAACAAAACCTCGAAGCCAGCACCGCGACCTTGGCGCCGGTGAGCGAGTATACGCAAGCCGGTTTCGCCCTGTCGGTCTCCGCCGATCTGACCGGGGACGGCCTTCCAGACCTCGCCATCGGAGGGCCCACCGAAAGCAATTTTGCCGGCGCCGTTTACATCGCGCAGGGCCCCGTGTTTGGCTTCTTCGACCTCAGCGCCCCGTCCGTCCCCACCCTGAGGGGCGAAACCCCCGGCGACAACGCCGGGCACAGCGTCTCCACCGGCTCCGACATCAATGGGGACGGTCTCGACGACCTCGTCATCGGCGCCCACAACGACAGCTCAGGCGGCCAAGACGCCGGCGCCGCCTATGTCAACCTCGGCCCCATTCTCGTGTCGCTGTCCCTCGTCGACGCCGATGCCTTGTATGTCGGCAAGAGCAGCCACACCGCCGGGAGCGCCGTGTCCGCACTCGGAGACGCGGACGGAGATGGGTACGGCGATTGGGCGGTCGGCGCCCCTGGGGCTGATTCCTGCGCCCTCGACGGCGGCCTCGTGTCCATCCACTTTGGCCCATCTCTTGGGTTGGTCGGAGACGCCGAAACGGAATTGTGCAGCGCGATGGAATCCGCAAATGCCGGCACATCCATCTCGCCCGCGGGCCGATTCGACGACGGCGGTCTAGCGGATCTCGCCATCGGCGCCCCGGGCGCGGACCTCGACGGCGCCGTAGGCGGTATCGCTTACCTGCTCGCCGGGCCCATCAGCGGCAAGATCGATCTCGATGTGGCTGCCGATGTCCGGATCTTTGGGACCGAATTTGCGGGCGTAGGGACCACAGTCGCCGGGGGCCGAGACGTCAACGCCGATGGCTATGCGGACCTGCTCGTAGGCGCGACGACAGCCGATGGCATGGCCGAGGGATCGGGCGCCGTCAGTTTGTTCACCTTCGGGTTTTGAGCGGCGCCCGGGGCCTGACGGTTGTGTGACTGGCGTGCGGTTGGACCTGGAACCGTCTACAATGCCGACCGAGGTCGCGAATGTGGTTCTGGTACGGGGCTATTGCCCAAGCGGCGACCGTGGACGTCTGTGCGGCCGGCTGCGACTACACCAACATTGCCGATGCCCTCGACAACCCGAGCGCAGGCCGTATCGAAGTCGGCGCAGGCACCTACGGCGTGGATGACCTGACAATAACTCGTTCCGTCACAATCAGCGGCGACGGTTCCGCCACCACGACGCTTCGGGCCGACGGCGATGACATCTTCGACATCGCTGCGGATGTTTCCACGTTGGTGATCAGCGGATTTACGTGGGACCTGGCGGTCAACGGCGGCGGACTCGAGTTCGACGGAGAAACCGACGCGACCGTCACGGACATCGTCGTCAGCGGCCACGATACCAACGAACTCGGGGGGGTCGTAGACGTAGGCGCCAGCAACCTAATCGCGGACGCCTGGGACGTCTCAGGCGTCAGTTCCAGCCAAAACGGGGCCGTATTTTCCGTAGACGGCGGGTCCCTCACCGTTCGCAACAGCAGTTTTAGCGGCATCACCACCGACTTCGATGGCGCCGTCATCCACGCAACCGGCGGCTCGGAAGTCTTCATCGAGGGCGTCGCGGCCTCGGACAGTTCTGCTCGATACGGCGGATTCGCCGTCGTGCTCGGCGGCAGCATCGAGGTCGCCGACACAACGCTCACCGCGACCAGCGCCGATTTGGACGGAGGCGCGATTTATCTCGGAGACGCCGCCGACCTCAGCGCCTCCGCGCTCGTGTTTGACGCCATTGAGACCGGCGCCGCGGGCGCACTCTTTCAAGAAGACGGCACCACGGCCGAACTCAGCTTGAGCGAATGGTCCTCGTGTACCGCCACCTCTGGCGGCGCGGTTGAGGTCGGCAACGCCTCGTTCACCTGCGCTGCGTGTACCTTTCTGGAAAACGAAGCCAGCGCCGGAGGCGGGGCGATTTCGGCGACCGATGCCACCGTCACCCTCTCCGACTGCACCCTCAGCGACAACATTTCTGCCGCCGACGGGGGCGCCGCATGGACCAGCGGGGGCAGCGTGGAACTGGTGTCGAGCACGGTGGATGGCAACGCGGCGAGCGGCGGCGGCGGCGGCTTATTTACCCGTGCGACGGATCTCAGCATCGAAGGATCGTTTTTCAGCAACAACTCCGCGCTTTTGTCCGGGGGAGGCATTGACCAAGAGAACGGTACCCTGAGCGTGACCGACGCCAGATTCGAAAACAACACGAGCGGTGCGACTGGTGGGGGTATTCGTTCCATTCGCAGCGATGGTACGACCGTGCTGCGAACGTTTTTCTGCGCCAACGCAGCGCTAGACGCTGGTGGCGCCGGGTTCGCGCTCGCGGATGGGGCAGTGGACCATTTGTGGGCAAATAACGTATTTCTAGCGAATACCGCGACTGGCACCGGCGGCGATTTTCGTTTCAATTCGTCCTCCGGCACCGTGGTTCACAACGACTTTCTAGGGGGCTCTGCCGTCGTGGAGGGCGGTGGCAGTTGGGCGAGCGCCGCCATCGGGGACTACCACAGCAACTTGGTCGGCTGGAGCGCGGCAGGAGGAGGACTCGACGCCTCCGCAAGCCCCTCGTTGTCGGTGGACTATGACGGCTGGTGGGAAAACGTACCGGTGAACGCCGACGTCGCCCTCGGTGTTCACGCTGTCACGGCAGATCCGCTGCTGGCCAATATGTTTTCGGGCGTATTGTGCGCCGACGTTTCCCCCAAGCCCCTCCAAGGCAGCCCGTTGTTGTTTGCGGGGGACCCGGCCTATCCCAACCCCGACGGAACCCGGGGACATATCGGGTCCTTTGGCGGGCCCTGGGCGGATCCCGTGTGGTTTGAAGACAACGACGCCGACGGCGCCACCTTGTTGGTCGACTGCAACGACGACGACCCCGACGTTTCGCCCTACCTGTTAGAATTGTGCAACGGCGTAGACGACGACTGCGACGGGACGATCGACGGCCTTGACGACAGCCTGGATCCTACCGGGAGCTTAACGATCTGGTTGGATGACGACGGGGACGGATTCGGTTCCGTCATTGTCGGCTACGCCTGTTTCGTTCCCGTGGGTGGCTCGCTGGTCGGCGGGGACTGCGACGATGCGAACGCCGACGCGCACCCAGGTGGGGATGAAGTGTGTGGCGGCCTGGACGAAGACTGCGACGACCTCATCGACGGCGCCGACCCCTCCCTCGACGAGAGCACGGCGGGCCTGTTCTACCTCGACAGCGACGGTGATGGATTCGGAGCAGACGTTTCCGAAGAGGCCTGCACCCCCCCAGACGGGTACGTAGCAGACTCCGGAGATTGCGACGACGAAAACGCGGCCGTCGGACCCCTGGCCTCGGAATTGTGCAACGGAATTGACGACGATTGCGACGGCGCCTTCGACGGCCTGGACGACCTCGCCGTAGGTGCGGACGGACTGTACGAGGACGCCGACGGCGACGGCGTCGGGAGCGCGGCTGCCCTTGCCTGTGAGGTGGGTCCGGGCGTCAGCGCGACAGGCGGTGACTGCGACGACCAAAACGACCAGCTGTTCCCGGGCAATTTCGACGATTGTAATGGAACGGAGGAGGACTGCGACGCGGAAATCGACGAAGATGGAAGCCCGCTGACCTGGTACCTCGACAACGACGCGGACGGCTACGGTTTCGAGGAGGTGCTGGGTTGTTTGCAGCCTGAAGGAACCGTCGTGTCCGCGGGTGACTGCGACGACAACGATCCGCTGGTGTCTCCTGGTGCCGAGGATGTACCCGGCGACGGAATCGACCAGGATTGCAACGGGCAAGACGCGCAGACCGGCACCACCGAGCCCACGGGCCCGACCGGGACGACGAACACCCGAACCCTGCCGGATTCCCCCACGCCCAAGGCCGACGAATCCGTGGACGCGGGCTGCGCGTGCGCCCACAACCAGGCTCCCAGCGGCCTGTGGCTCATCGCCGTCGGCGCTTGGGTCGTGCGACGTGGACGCAGGCGCAACCCCCGCTAAGCTAAGGACCCGCTCAAGAATAGGGCTCCAGTTGCGCGCGTCGATGCGCCCACCGGGCACGGAACGGCGTCCCCGTGACGCTGCCCCTAGCGTATTAGGGAACCGTGGCTACGCCGTACCTTTGATCCAAGGCGTTGGTGCATGGCTCGGATCGATGGCGCGGGACGGCTGGTTACTCTGGGATTCGAGGAGACATCTCCGATGGCGGCGCGAACGAAGAGCAGGGTGACCCCAAAGTAAAAGACGAAGTACCGGGTGCAGAACTGGCCGACCTACGAGGCATCGCTGCGTCAACGAGGCGACGTCACCGTCTGGTTCGATGAAGAGGCCACTGCTGCCTGGAACGCCCGGCCATCTGGGCAGCCCGGCGGGCAGCAGCGATACTCGGATCTCGCGATCGTCACGACGCTGACCCTACGCGCCGTGTTTCATCTCGCCCTGCGGCAGTCCGAGGGCTTCGTGGGCTCGCTGATCCGGCTGATGGACCTCAAGTTGGAGACGCCAGATCACACCACGCTTTCTCGGCGGAGTGCGACGGTAGTGGTCCCGCCGGCAGTGCCGGACCACGCGGGTCGGATCCATCTGGTCATCGATTCGACCGGCCTGAAGATGGTGGGTGACGGCGAGTGGCACGTGCTCAAGCACGAGCCGGCGAACAAACGCCGGTGCTGGCGCAAGCTTCATCTTGGGGTGGACGCCGATGGCTTCATCGTGGCCTCGGATTTGACCGACAGCAGGATGGATGACGGCTCGGTCGGAGCCGCGACGATCCGAGGGTACGACGGCAGCATCGAGCGATTCACGGGCGATGGCGCGTACGACACGCGGGCGATCTAGGAGGCCCTGGCGGCCGTCGGCGGAGCGAGCGTGAACGCGGTGATTCCCCCGAAGCGGGACGCGAAGGTGTCCACGGCTGGCGACGACGTCCTCCGACAGCGAGACGCGGCGATCGTGAGGATCG
>CAMASI010000120.1 GCA_945861065.1 Klebsiella pneumoniae
TGGCGAGTACCAGGAAGTCCATGGCGACGGCGTACACATCGAGCTTCTCATGGTCGAACGGCATCGCTGCCTCGGGTCGGGAGGGGGATCGGGATCGGGATCGGGTGCGGGCAGGCGTATCGCGGAGCGGCTTTCGATCATCGCGCCCCATGCACAGTCGTCAGATCCTTGCGCCCACACGGCGCGCACACCTCGCCGTCTGGGCCTCGAAACTCAATCCATTGAATCAAATCAACGTAGCTACAGATGCCCAGTTCCCGACAATGCCTGTGTCAGCCATGCAGTCAATGGAGGAGGACTCGCAGAACTGCGACGAGGACGTCGAGGCCGTATCGGTGTCGGCGCCGGTACCGGAATCGGTGTCCGCGTCTGCATCGGTGTCCGCGTCGGCGTCGCTGTCTGTGGTCGTCGAAGCTGCTGGGCTCGTCGTCCCAGTGTCCTCCAAGGCGGCAGGCTTTGGCGCGCAGGCGAGGATCCGTACGATGCGCCGGACGCTTTGCCCTGGAACTGTTACGCTATGGGGCGCCGCCTGACTTGGTGGCGCGCGCGCACGAAGCGGCGCTCGACGAGGTGCGGCATGCCCAGTTGTGCTTCGCACTCGCCAGCGCTTTCGGTGGCCATCCGGTCAGTCCGGGGCGACTCCCGCTCGACTCCGCGTGTTCCTTCTCGGCTTCGCTGGCCGATTTCGCGGAAGCCGTCGCCCGAGAGGGAGCGCTCGGCGAGACCCTGGCCGTGGTCGACGCGGCCACCCGGCTCGTGGTGGTGGACGACCCCGCCGTGCGCGCCGCACTGGCCAAATCATCGAAGACGAGTCGCGCCATGCCTCCCTCGGCTGGGCCACACTGCGATGGTTGTTGTCCATCGACGTGGACGGCTCGGCTCGGAGGCGCCTGCGGGAGGTATTCGTAGCCCCCCGGGCCTATGAATCCCCGGCGATGCGGGAGGCCTGGGAGTGCGTGGTCCTGCCCGCCTGGAAGGCCCTCGACGCCAACGAGGGTCCGCGGGCGGGCGAGAGTCCGCGAGCAGAATCACCTGACCGGGACACCAACGCCTACAGCAAGGGGAGCGCGCTTCGGCTCGGCGCCCTGACGCCTACCGCGCCGGCCGCCTCCGCCGCGCAACGAGACCCAGCGGCAGCGCAAGCCAAGCGACGCCCCCCAATGACGTGTGTGCGCAACCGCAGCCGAGGGGTCCCGTGTCGTCCGCATTCTCCTCATTGAAGGCGAGGATGTTGGCCTCGATCAGGCTGCGGTTGTCGACCACCGTTTCACCACGACCCGTCGACCGTGTGGCCTGCACCAGCGCATTCGACGGCTCATGCAGGGTCAGGATGTACTCGTGGTAATCGACGTTGCGCTCCGCCAGCAGGCTCGCGGAGGGAAGCCGCAGATCTGGGTAGGGGCTGATGGACAGACGGCTCGGCACTTCGTCGAATTCGTGTGACTTCCGGCATTCGAAGACCTGTTCCGCGATGCGGGTCTTCGGCACATCGTCCATCTCCCCGTTGAGCGCGAACACGGGATCCACAGTCATGTCGGCGGGCGACAGCGACGACGTGAAACGGGTGAGCGTACCGCCGGCGGCAAAGCTGTCGGCCAGTGTCTGGCGGGGCGCGACGATCTGCGCCTCGATCTCGGCGGCGCAGGCGGCGGCGTCGAAGGGCTGGGCGCGCAACTCTTCTGCGTAGCAATCCGGGCAGTTGTACAGGTCGACGTCGCGCACGCCGTCGGCCGCGAGCGACGGCGGAACGGGGATGTGCTCCCGCAGGATGACGAGCAATGTCTCGCTGGCCGGATAGCCACCTTGGAGGATGAGATTGAGAAAATCGACGGCATCGGGCGCAGCAGCGAGCGCAGCGGTGTCCCAGCCGGCTGACACCAGGTAGCTGAGGTCAGGCGCTGCACCGGCGTAGTCGGTGGCGAAGCCGTGCCCTCCGGCCTCCCGCGCCGCCAGGGTGACCACTGCGTCGTAGTTGTCGCCGCCATTCCACCAATCGATAGCGAAGGGATTGATCTCCAGGTGTAGGTACGACTCGGGCACGGCCCGACGGCTGCCGAGGATGTTGACCCGCAGCCGCATGTCGGGCGTGGCGGCGATGCTGGTGAGTTGGATGGGGATGGAGGCCGCCGTTCCAACATAGGTCAGGACGAGCGGGACGATGTCGCCGGTGTCGTGCTCCTTCTGTAGCTTGATGGCGACGAAGTACTGGCCCGACGCCACATAGGGCGCGAGCACCGGGTCGAGCGCCGACGGCAGGTCGTAGCCATGCTCGCCAAGCCAGTCTAACAACGCGCCAGACGATTCCGCGAGCAGCGTGACGGCGTCGTAGGGGCCGACGGCGACCTGGTCGACCACCACGACGCTGCTGCCTCCGTCACTCGGAGATTGAACAGCTGTGGCGCCTGTTTCAGCCGAGGCCGACATGAAGATGCCCTTCCCAGTGGACTTGCATTCCCCCTCCGTCCGTGTCTCCAGCACGAACTCGGGCGCAAACGTATCGCTTAGGATGGTAAACAGCTCCTCGGCCCCCACGCCGACCACGGGCTGGGTCGGGACGGGCACAATCCACGCGAAATCCTTCGACGGCCCTTGGTAGTCGACCTCGACGTGGGCAGTGACCGTGCCGGCCGCATCGTCCACGTAAAAGAAAATGTCCTCGCCGGTCTGCTCGACCGGCGCGCTGTTGTTGCAGAAGAAACCACCGCAGGCGTGCGCCGGCGAACCCGCGACGTAGGCAAGCCATAGGATCATGAACACAGGACCTCCAATCCGCGCCGCGGACGTGAGAATATCACCGGTTCGGCCTGACGCGCTACGATTCGGTTGCCCCGCAGAGACCGCGCGCCCGAGCGACGCTATTCGGTTCCGGCGGCGGCGGAATCATTACGCTCCGACAACACCGCCATGGTCAGCAGCACAAACCGATCCGACTCATTCGTCACCTCGAGGACGACCTCGCGCGCCTGTGCTGGCACCGCCGGCACGAGGTTCCACGTTTGCTCAGACGGTCCTGCGGCGGCCATCGGAAACACGTCGTCTACCCGCACCTGCAGCGCATTCACCCGCAGCTTGACACCTAGGTTCGCGCCCGGTCCGCGACCCCCCATGTCGCGGGCCTCCATGCGTAAGAACCGTGCGCCCCGCTCCAGGCGCGCCAGGTCCACTTCGTTCCAGGCCACCCGCGCTTGGTCGCCTGGGTACAACCACATCGCGCCTTCGCACCAACGCGATTCGGCCAAACCCAAACTATAGCGCCGGTCATTCTCCGCGGGATTGACGTCGTCCGTCGCCGTCACAAACAAGCGGTCGCGGTTGTGACACACCCGGCCATGGCCGTGTTTGAAGGCCTCTTCGCAGGGCACATTGTGGCGAGGCAGCATATCGCCGTCCTCGTAAACCCTCACTGGAGAACATCTCGCCGCAAACCTCGTATTCTCCAACGTCTCGGCGTCGGACATCGACGCAAATTGGGGGAGGTCGAAATAAGCGACCTTGGGCCGCGCCCGCACCGCCACGCCCGGCCTACCCAACGCCATCGGAGCTTCCCGAAACTCTGCGTTCAACTCGCGATGCACGGTCTTCGAGTCCACGAAGTCCAAGACCGTAAACAACTCGGCGTCTCCAGGCTCGCGTCGATGCCAACGGCCGGTCTTCGGAGGTTCGATCTGATTAAGGACTTCAGCGACGGCTTCCGTAAACCGACGCGCACCTTCCGGATTCATGTGGTCGATGTTCTGGAAATGCCCATCCGACATCTCGAACGTGCGCATGTCGAGGAAGTGGCCATCGTGGGCCTCGACCATGGCGTACACGCGCTCCTCCGTGGCACGCGGCACCAAGTCGCCAGCTTCTTCGGGCAGCAACGGCGACATCGGCGGACGCAGGAAGATCACAGTGCCTTCATTTTCCGCTACCAAATCCGTGATGTCGGGAATGAATGAATCCTTGGGTTTTGGCAGCAGAGCGGGGTCGAACGGAACCAGCTCCCGCTGCATTCCTCCGCCAGCCGGAATCGCAGAACGGTGCAACCGCAAGTCGGTGTTCTCATCGGAGAATACGCGCTCCAGAGCGTGGGTCGTTCGCCCGTGGTCGCCCTCGAAAGAACGCCAATACAACAAATCGACGGCCGCATTGCGGAGGCCCTTGAGCATCTGCTCCCGCAGGTCCTCGCGCTCTTCCCGCAACGTGTCGAGGAAGTAGCTAAACTGCCAGTTCTTGCGGCCCATCTTGGAATCAACGACGGGTTCGCCGTTCTCGCGATCGAGGTGGACCGACAAATTGACGTAGCTGGCCTCTGTCCGCGGATCGACGGCAAGCGCAGACTGCATATCCGACAAAATAATCACAAGCCGAGGCCGATGGTCGTTGGCAAAGACGCGATTCTTGAGCACCGCGTACCAGTGGGGGCCCAAGGAATTGGGGATCGATAACTTTTGGACCTTGCTCTTTGGGATGCCGAGCCTTCGAGCCAACAAACTGGGCAACAGGTCGGTATTGGACAACGAGTTGCCGAGGATGATGACCTCGGGTTCGTTGCGGTTGAGCAGCTCCTCGATGACCTCAACGACGCCAGCTTTGGCGACACGCCCATTGATGACGTTTCCCGCGTTGCGGTCCTCCCGCAGGTCTGCGCTGCTGCGCGCCCACAGAAGGCCCTGCAGCCACACCAACGCAAGCGCGACGGGCCCAATCACGGTGAGCACGCGGGCGGCAAACCTCGGCAGATTTGTGGAGAAGCCCCTCGCCAACCAGTACCTCACACAATGCCACACAAACGTCGCGGCGCCGCCCCAACGCTAACGTTGGCCACGGTCGGCGCAACGCCGTCTCGGCGCGATACAAGCTGCTTAGGACCACGTTGGCTACCCCCGCTCCGCTAGGCGCCTCATTCTGGACCCCTGTCCTCGCAGCGGCCCTCGCGTCGGCCTGTGGTTCTCCTTCTGCGCGAGAACCCGAATCGCTGATTGGAACAAGGCCCAATGTGCTCATCGTGTTGTGGGACACCGTTCGAGCGGATCACCTTTCGTTGTACGGCTACCCCCGTCCCACCACACCCAACCTGAGTCGGTTCGCCGAAGACGCGGCGGTCTTTGAGGCCGCAGTCAGCCCTGGGATGTGGACAGTGCCGTCGCACGGGTCGCTCTTCACAGGATTGCCCGTAGCCGCTCATGGTGCGGACACGGGGTGGATCTGGCTCGACCATCGTTTCACAACCGTCGCCGAACACTTCCGCACCCACGGTTGGGCCACGTGGGCCTGGTCCACCAACCCGTACCTGTCGTCCGCGACCAACCTGCTCCAAGGCTTCGACCACGTAGAAACGTCGTGGTCCGGACCCTGGGCCGCGGATTGTGCAGCCGCGACCGCAGGAAAGCTGCTGCCCGACGATGCGTCCGTAGAGATCTCGCCAAAATGGACCGCCAAGGGCAAAGCCGAAGGCTGGCCCGAACATCTGACGGCGTACAAAGAAGCGGGCCCCGTCCTGCACAAAGCCTTCGCCGCATGGTTGGATGGGCGCCCCGCCGACGCGCCGCCGTTCTTCGCCTACCTGAACTACCTAGAAGCGCATCATCCGCGGGTTCCTTCCGCGTCAGCCCGCGAAACCGTCATGGATGAGGCGACACGGGCGAACGCGTTGACCACCGACTTGTCCCTGTTCGCCACGATGTCGGCGATGGAAGACAGACATACGTTCTCAGCCGCAGACACCGCTGCCCTCAACGGCCTGTACGACGCGGCACTTGTAGACCTAGACCAGACCACCGGAGCGCTTCTGCAAGACCTTGCGGCGCGCGGCCTCCTCGACAACACCATCGTAGTCATCGTTTCCGATCATGGTGAGCACCTCGGAGAACACGGACTTTACGACCATCGATGGTCGCTCCGTGAGCCCCTCATCCATGTGCCCCTCGTGGTCCGCTGGCCCGGCCACGTGTCACCGGGTCGACGTTCGACGCCCGTCTCCACGCAATCGCTGTTTCCGACCTTGGTGGCGTTGACGGGCCTTCCTCTCCCAGATCACGTTCGCGCCCCTTCGTGGTTTGAACCCCGCGACGGCCCCGTGTTCAGCGAGTTGTGGCGTCCAAACCCCCGCCTCCCCTTCATCGAACGCGCCTGGCCCGACGTACCGCCCAACCGCTGGCGCAAACGCTACCAAGCCGTCCGCAACGACCAGTGGAAGGTGGTGCACAGCTCTGACGGCGGCGGCGCCGCATTCGACCTGTCCCTCGACCCGACGGAATCCACGGACGTCGCGAAACAAAACCCCACCGTCACGCGCGCAGGGCTTGCCGCGATTCAAGCCTGGCAACGCAGTCTGCCCCGCTACGACGCGCGCAGCCGCGGCCTCGACGACGCCCCAACGTCGGCACTGGCAGCCGACGACCCCCTCCGCGAACAATTGGACCTGCTCGGCTACACCGTTGAGGAAAAGCCGTGACACGGATGCGGTGTGTGTGGGTCGTGTCGGCGCTCGTCCTCAGCGCCGCACTCGTGTGGGTGGCGCTCCCCGAACGAACACAAGGTCCCAACGTGCTCATTGTCGTTTGGGACACGGTACGCCGCGACCACCTTTCGTTGTATGGCCATCCGAAACCCACTACCCCCGCGCTCGAACAATGGGCCAAGGACGCCGTCGTCTTCGAAAACGCTCGATCTCCGGCGATTTGGACCTTGCCCGCCCACGCGAGCCTTTTCACCGGACTCCCTCCGCCGACGACCGGCGCAGACGAACGGTGGTTGTGGCTCGACGGCGCCCACGAGACGCTCGCCGAACGTTTCAGCGCCCGCGGCTACCGAACATTTTCTTTCGCCGCCAATGCGCTGCTCTCGCCGGAAACCCAGTTGGTGCAGGGTTTCGACGTGATCATGAATACCTGGCGCGGAAAGGCGCGTGCAAAAGCCGAGCGCCTCACGAAACTCAAGCTTTTGCCGTCGGACCGCTCCAACGAGTTGTCGCCCGGCTGGAAGCCCCCGGACCACGGCGCCCACAACGCGGAATGGGCCCGCGCCGTGTACAAAGACGCGGCACCGTTGATCGTGGATACCTTTCTGCGTTGGGTGGACGAACGGGACGACGGCCGCCCCTTTTTCGCCTACCTCAACCTGATGGAGGCCCACACGCCGCGTATTCCGTCGGCCGCCTCTCGAAGCGCCGTCATGAGCCCAGAACTCGCCGAATTGGCACTCGCGACCGACGCCGCCCATATCCGGCTGCACTTCTACAACTTTGGTCAACAGGAATACACTGACGCAGAGATTGACGCAATTCGCGGCGTGTATGACGCAGCCCTTCGCGACCTGGACACGGCAACCCAAGCCCTGATCTCGGGCCTATCGGACCGGGACAAACTGAACGACACCATCGTCGTGCTCACCTCCGATCACGGCGAGAACCTAGGCGACCATCACCTGTTTAACCACAGATTCGCTCTGTGGGACAGCCTGCTCCGCGTTCCTTTGGTGATTCGATACCCCGCAGCCCTACCTGCAGGACGGGTGGCCGAACCGGTGTCCACGCTCGACCTATTCGCCACCCTTGTCGCCTTGTGCGGGCTCGGAGACGCGCCGCCGTCCTCTCAGTCGCTCGTGAATCGGGACACGCCCAGGGGACCCGTCGTCTCGTGGATGGCGTCTCCCCTGGCCCGGGAAATCGAGACGGTCAAAGCAGTCCATCCTGACGTCGCCGTAGAACCGTGGATTCGCAGCGGCGAAGCGGTCGCCGTCGGTTCCCGCGTTTTCATCCGTTACAGCACGGGGGAAGCGTCGGCCTACGACCTCGAGGTCGACCCCGGCCAACTCGCCCCGTTGCCGCCGGAGTCGTCGCTCGCCGCTGCGCTTAACCAAGCGTTGGCCGCGGTCATTCCGTACGACCCCACGCGACGGGGCCCCAAAGACCGGCCCGGCCACACCCGTGCCAGCGGCACCGATTTTCAGGACGCCTTACAAGCGCTCGGCTATACGACGCCGGAACCCGCGGAGCTGCCTCTCAACCCAGGGATTTGACCAGCCTGGCTGTCACGTCATCGGTACTGCCGACCCCGTTCACCCGACGAACGAGTCCGAGTCGCTCGTAAAACGGAACAATCGGCGCTGTTTGTTCGTGGTAGGCCAACAAGCGCCCCCGCACCACGTCCTCCGTGTCGTCAGGTCGCTGCACAACCCGAAACGCGACGTCCGTCGGAGGGGGGTCAAACCGACGGTGGTAGATGCGACCGGTATTCGGGTCTGTGACGCGGCCGGTGATTCGTTCCACGATGAGGTCGTCCGGGACTTCCAACAGTAAGACCGCGCTGAGCACAACGCCGTCGGTGCTGAGGGCCACGTCGAGCGCTTCCGCCTGCGGCACGGTGCGCGGAAACCCATCCAGCAAGAATCCGTTGGCCGTGTCGGGTTGGGCAAAACGTTCGCGCACGAGCCCGATCGTGACAGCGTCCGGCACCAACCTGCCGCTCTTCATGAACGCGTTCGCCTCCAATCCGAGCGGTGTGCCTGCCGTTACCGCCGCGCGAAACATGTCGCCGGTCGAAATGTGCGGAATCCGGTAGCGCTGAACGATGCGCGCTGCCTGCGTGCCCTTTCCCGCCCCGGGCGGACCAATAAAGATGAGTCGTTTCAATGGGTTTCCAACAGACCCTCGCCGCTAACCTGCGTGCAGCGGCATTCGGTACAGCACGGAGCTAGGCCCTCGTCCAGATGCATGCGAACGGACGACCCTTGGACCGAAGCGGCCGCACCTGCGGGGAGTGTGCGTGGGCAGAACGCACGCCCTTAGGGCTGCGTTGCGCAAGAACCGCCCCGTCCGGCGACGTTGGCACGTGCGTGATCCATGATGACGACCCAGCTTGTATCGATGTCGAAGCGCCGTTTGATTGTGCTTCGTGCGGCGCATGTTGTCGAGAGGCCTTCGACGCGGTTCCCGTCGAATCGACCGATCTCGACACGTTGATCGCGCTCGCCGCTGATGTGATTTCGCACTCGGACGGCTTCCGCGAGCTTCGTCGTGTCCCCTGTGCGGGCGGGACCCGGTGCAGCCAGCTGGTCGGCGGCCCGAACACACCCTACCGTTGCCGCGCCTATGACGTACGTCCCAGTGCGTGTCGCGACCTGGAACGGGGCAGCTCGAACTGTTTGTTGGCCCGCACTCGGATCGGCCTGTCCGCCCCGGTGGCGTCATGAACGAAGGCTTCGTTCTCCCCCCGCGAAACGTCTTGCTGGACCATCCTCCGCGGACGGCTGGCCCACGACGCCTATGAGGGTGCCCGCCAGGGGCGAGGTCCCGTCGAGCACGCCCATTTAGTTTAGTAGTCCCAGTCCCACCGTTCGCATCGCCCGGCGGGGAAGATCCGCCACCCGCCGCGCAGCCCATGAGAAGCTTCAGCAATAGCGAGTTCGGGGGAACTTCATTGTCATCGCCTCCAGCGCCGGGACACAAGCACCAATGCGGCAACGAAAGCGGGCCACCCTGCGCCCGAGGCGGGGGCGGAGCCGCAGCCGCAACCCTCGTTCGCGGGCTGGTCGAGCTGGCGGATGGTGCCCGGAGGGTCGGTCGGGTCGGTCGGGTCGGTCGGGTCGGTCGGGTCGGTCGGGTCGGTCGGGTCGGTCGGGTCGGTCGGGTCGGTCGGGTCGGTCGGGTCGGTCGGGTCGGTC
>CAMASI010000121.1 GCA_945861065.1 Klebsiella pneumoniae
CGATGCATCCCCTGGGACACGGGAGCCGCAGCCGGGATTTCGGTCTTCTGAACTGGTAAAAATCGCTGATACCGGACAGGTCACCGTCACGCGTTCGGTGCGCACCACAGATGTCTCGGGGGTATGCTGATTGGTAGATCATACTGTCCGGCCGTCAACGACCTCGTCAGGCGGCCGGCCGGCGAAGTGCGCGGGGCCTACAGCGGTACCCCCATCGCCTTGCAAAGGAAGGCCATGAGGGGCCACCCCACGCGCCACCCGTCAGCCACCGCGTCGGCCAGTTTTCCTGCTGGAAGTGTCACGTCGACGGGCCGTCCGGCCCCATAGGTCTTGCGGCACAAATCGTCGGCAAATGGATGCTCCGGCGGAAATCCCTTCGGAACGCGTTTGAGGGAGTCGCCGATCCACCGAAACCCACCCCCGTCCAGCGCTTTACGAACGCCGCCCCACTCAATGTCCTCGGCGATGCGGGTCCGCACAGCCGCCAACGGGGCCGGTTCCAGCATCCAGACACCGAGGCCCACCCCGCAGTCCGACCGTGAAATGTGCAAATGCAATCCAGGGGCGTCTTTTCCGGATTTGTGGGTGAAATGCATGCCGACCCAGTCTTTGTACGGCGATTTGTCCGACGAGAAACGGGTGTCCCGGTGAATGCGCGACACCGAGCTGCCCGTTCCGCCCGCGACAGCGCGCAGGTAAGGCGACAAGCGTGCGAGACGAGGGGCGAGCGCGGTCACCAACTCGAGCGCGGGGTCGCGGACGTCGCGGTCGTAGCGGGTCCGGTTGGCATCGAACCACGTCTTGTTGTTGTTCTGGGCCAGGTCGTCGAGAAAACTGAGGGCGGGTCCAAACATGGGTTCTCCGGGCTCGGCAGACGTATCCATACGGTCGGCAACTCACCCACCTGTGACGTGCTTGTTCTTCGTATGCCGTAATGCTATCATGCTGTGATGGAAAAGCGGGAAAGCAACGATCACCTGCGTTCTACCGAGCTCGCCAAGGCTCGATGGCTTCTGGACGCGTTCCCGGTGGTAGGGATCTTGGGCCCGCGTCAGATCGGAAAGACGACGCTCGCGCGACTGCTCGCGGCCGACTGGCCGGGCACCGTGCACAGCTTCGACCTGGAACATCCGTCGGACCTGGCGCGGCTCGAAGACCCCATGCTCGCGCTCTCCGACCTCCGCGGCCTGATTGTATTGGATGAAGTCCAGCGTCGACCTGAACTCTTCCCCGTCCTTCGGGTCCTGGCGGACCGCCCGGAAGCACCCGCCCGCTTCCTCGTCCTAGGCTCCGCCAGCCCCGAACTCCTCCGGCAATCTTCTGAATCGTTGGCCGGACGCATCTCCTACCTCGAGTTGGGTGGCCTCTCCCTGGCCGCGGTCGGGCCCGAGCACTGGCGAGACCTGTGGATCCGGGGCGGCTTTCCACGGGCGTTTCTCGACCCCGCAGACGTGTCCGTGGCGTGGCGCACCGCCTTCCTGCGAAGCTTCCTGGAGCGCGACCTGCCTCAACTCGGGGTCAGCGTGCCTGCCGCGACGATGCGCCGTTTCTGGACGATGCTCGCACACCACCACGGCCAACTGTGGAATGGGGCGGAACTCGCACGCGCATTCGGCGTGTCCGAAATGACCGTTCGCCGCTACCTCGACCACCTCGACCACGCGCTGGTTGTGCGCTCGTTGCAGCCCTGGCGCGCCAACGTCGCGAAACGCCAGGTGAAATCGCCGCGCGTCTTCCTCGCAGATCCCGGGCTCCTGCACACGCTGCTGTCTCTTGACGACGAGGCCGCCGTGCTCGGTCATCCAGTCAGCGGCGCATCGTTCGAGGGCTTCGTCATCGCCCAAGCAAGCGCGCTGCTCGGCGCCGCACGGGAGGACACCTACTTCTGGCGAACGGCGGACGGTGCGGAACTGGACTTTCTGTGGGCACGCGGAACGCGGAGGCTGGGGATCGAAGTCAAACTCAGCTCGGCGCCCACCCTGACCCGCTCGATGCGGATTGCGTCCGCAGACCTCAAACTCGACCGTTTGCTGGTGGTGCATGCCGGACAGAGCAGTTGGCCGATGGCCGACACGATCGAGGCCGTCGCGATCGGCGACCTTGCAGGGCGGCTGGAATCGCTCCGGTCCTAAATTCGTCCCTGGCGGCCCCTCATGCCCCATCCGACACGAGAAGTAGCGAGCGGATTGGATAGGGCCCGAGCCAGACGAGGAGTCCTTCATGTTTGCGCTTCTGACCGCCTCCTTGGCCCTTGCCCACATCGACATGACCGAACCGCTCCCCGTCACCGACCAGCTGAAAGACGGCCCGTGCGGCGACGGTCCGCATGTGCGCGGCCTCGACATCGCCGTGTACGCGCCGGGAGAGACCATCACCGTACGGTGGCACGAAACCGTCGACCACCCTTCGATCTACCGGATTTCTTTCGACGAAGACGGCGACGACGACTTCGCCGACCCCGCCAACTACACCGACTACTACACCAACGACGCCGTCTTGCTCGACGAGATCCCCGACGAAGCCGATGGCGACTTCGCCATCCAGGTGACCTTGCCCAACCTCGAATGCGAGACGTGCACGTTGCAACTCACCCAACTCATGCTCGACAAACCGCCCTACGCGCCCGGCACCAACGATCTGTACTACCAGTGTGCCGACCTCGCGCTTCGTCCCACGGGCACGACGCCGACCACCGGAACCGGCGCAACCGGGGGCATACCGACTGGCGGAACTGGCGGAACTGGCGGAACTGGCGGAACTGGCGGAACTGGCGGCACCGAAACGGGAACACCCCCCGGGACCGAACCGACCGATGACCCCAACGACACTGACCCAAACGACGTCGACCCGGTCGATCCCTTGGCGGCCGACACCCAAGGCTGCCAGTGTGACCAGAGCGGCGCGTCGACCTACAGCTGGGTAGCGCTACTCGGGTTCGCCCTACGCCGCCGGTCCACCCGTTCCGCGCGCCCTCCCGGGAGCGGATAGGCCCCGCGCCCCAAGCGACGGAACCCCTTGTTCGCTCAGACCGCCGCCGTCCTCCGACGCGAAGCTACCCTCGAAATCCGGCGCCCCGGCCGCACCAGCGCGCTTGCCTTCTTTGCTGCGGCCCTCTTGCTGCTCGTCGCGTTCGCCAGCCCGTCGGAAGGCGCTTTGCGCGCGCTCGCCGGCGGCACGTTGTGGGTGGCGCTGCTTCTGGTCGCGACCCGCGCAACCGATCAATCGTGGACGGCTGACCTCGAATCCGGCGCGCTCGAAGCGATGGTGTTGTGGCCGGTCGACGCCCGCGCCCTCTTCCTCGGCAAGGCGCTCGCGCAGACGGCCGTGCTGCTCGTGGTCGCCGCGGTCACCGCGCCCTTGCTCGTCGCGATGTACGACGCGCGGGTCGCCTCGCTATCGCCCATGCTCATCGGTGTGATCGTCGCCGGCTGTTTTGGCATCGCCGCACCCGCCACGTTGCTCGGCGCCATGACCGGTCAGGCGCGCGGCGGTAGCGTGCTTCTTCCACTTTTGTTGTTTCCTTTGCTTGTTCCGGGGATCCTTTCTGCCGCTCGCGCCACGATGGTGCTCCTAGAGGGAGACCCGATGGGTCAGGGGGACGATTGGCTCCGGATTCTGCTCGCCTTCGACATCGTTCAATGGTCGGCGGGGCTGTTGCTGTTCGGACGCGTGGTGGAGGACGGATGACAAACACCGAGAAAGGGCTGTACGCCATCGGCCTCGTCCTGCTGGTCGTCGGCCATTATTTGGGCCTGTTCTGGGTTGAGCCGGAACGCATGATGGGCGAGGTCGGTCGCATCCTGTACGTGCACGTGCCAGCGGCCTGGTTGTCCCTGGTCTGCTACGTCGTCGCCTTTGTGGGCGCGCTGGGCCACCTGCTCGCCGGCTCGAAAAAAATGGACCACACCGCGGAGGCCGCCACCGAAGTCGGGGTGGTGCTCAACGCGCTGCTCCTTGTGCTCGGCTCGTTGTTCGCCCGTCCGACGTGGGGCGTGTGGTGGACGTGGGACCCGCGGCTCACGGCGTCTGCGGTCATGTGGTTGTCCTTTGTCGGCGTCATCCTGCTGCGAGGGGCAGTGCACGACCCGGAACGACGCGCGTCGTGGGGCAACGTCGCCACCGTGCTCGCTTTCATCAACATCCCGATCACGTATTTCTCTGTGCAGATGTGGCGGTCGATTCACCAGGTGCAGTCGAGCCCGGAAACGGTCGCCTCCACGATGGTGTTGGTGCTGCGACTCAACGCGTTTGCCTTCCTGTTTCTCGCCTTTGGTTTCATGGTGACGCGGGCGCGAATTGCCGCCCTTCGGGCCGCTGCCGAAAGTCCTCCTGCCCCGGTGAACCCATGAACGGCGTCGTGCAAGGCGGTTGGGGCTACGTGATTGCCTCGTACGCGCTCACCTGGGGGACCCTGCTCGGATATGCCCTCTCCCTGTGGCTCCGTGCCCGGAGGAAACCATGACCGACGCCAATAAACGCCGTTGGTTCGCCGTGGGTGCCCTCGCCGTGGGCGGGCTCGCGCTCGGATGGATTTCGATGGGGGATCTGGGCGACGACCTCGTGTACTACTGGTCACCCACCGAACTCGTCAGCAAGGCCGAAGCACGGGAAGCGACCGTGCGCCTGGGGGGTCTGGTCGTGCCCGGCAGCCTCGCGTGGGACCGCGACAAGGGCCGCGCCACGTTCCGCATCACCGACGGCAAAGAGACGGTGAACGTGGATTGCGACGGCAACCCGCCCCAGATGTTCCGCGAAGGCGTCGGTGTGGTCGTCGAAGGCAAACTCGGGGGTGACGACGTGTTTCGCACCAGCCGGGTGATGGTCAAGCACAACAACGAATACCAGGCGCCGGCCGACGGTCACCCCCCGGACGTGGCCCGCACCTTCGAACCCGAGGGCTGATTTTGGAACCATTCAGCCTGATTCCCGCGCTCGGTCGCGGACTCGTCCTCGGCTCGCTGCTGTTCGCCGTCGTTGGCGCCTTTGCGGGCGTCGCCGCTGGCATGCGCGGCAGCCTCGAAGCGCTCCGCTTCGCCCGTCGCGTGGCCTACGCATTCGCCGCGACCACCTTCGCCGCCAACGGCCTGATGGTGTACGCGCTCGTCACGCACGACTTCAGCGTGCACTACGTCGCCACGGTTGGCGCGCGCGCGACGCCCTTGTACTTCACCATCGTGAGCTTGTGGGCGAGCTTAGATGGCTCGATCCTGTTCTGGTCGGGCATCCTCGGCCTTTACATCGCGTTGTGGGTGTACTCGATGGGCGAGCAGCACCGTCGCTGGCAGCCTTGGGCGCTCGCCACCGCGCTCAGCATCGCCGTATTCTTCAGCTTGCTCGTTGCCAGCATCGCCAACCCGTTCCGCCCTGAGTTCCCGATTCCGCTGGACGGCCCGGGCCCGAACCCGCTGCTGCAGAACCACTGGCTGATGGCCATCCATCCGCCGTCTCTGTACATGGGCTACGTGGGCATGAGCATCCCGTACGCGATGCTCGCCGCCGCGCTGCTCGCCGGAAAGCTCGACGCAGGCTGGCTCCGCGCCATCCGAACGTGGATGATGATCCCATGGGCCTTCCTGTCGGTGGGCATCGTGCTCGGCGGCTGGTGGTCCTACGAGGTGCTCGGTTGGGGCGGCGCGTGGGCGTGGGATCCGGTGGAGAACGCCAGCTTTCACCCGTGGCTCACCGGTACGGCCTTCTTGCATTCGCTGATGGTGCTGGAACGGCGCGGGGCGCTCCGCGACTGGACCTTCGTGCTTGGCATGTCCACCTTCTTGCTCACGCTCGTCGGCACGTTCATGACGCGGTCGGGCGTGTTCAACTCCGTCCACTCGTTCACCCAGTCCGACATCGGGCCCGTCTTCCTGGTGTTCATCGGCATCGTGTTGGTGGCAAGCCTACTGCTGCTCTCCTTCCGCGCCCACCTGCTCGACGACATCGGACCCGGACCGGACCTGCCCGGACCCGTGAGCCGCGAAGTCGCCATCCTGTTGCAGAACGCACTGTTCACCGTGTTCACCTTCACGGTGTTGATGGGCACGCTGTACCCGCTGTTCACCGAGGCGCTGCAGGACCGACGGGTGAGCGTGGGTGAGCCGTTCTTTGACCGGTGGGCCCTGCCGCTGTGCGTGGGCATCGTGTTCCTCATGGGCGTTGGACCGGCATTGCCGTGGGGACGCTCTGATCTCGCGTCGTTGGGCAGGCGGCTGATGGGTCCCGTTGTCACTGCGCTGGTGTTCGTCGGCCTTGCCGCCGCTACGGGCATTTACAAGCCGATTACCCTTCTTGCGCTCGGCGTCGCCGGATTTGCCGCGGCGACCAATTTCTCGGAAATGGCCGCACCGGTGGTCGCCCGCCGCACCACCCACAAAGAAAATATCGCGGTGGCGGCCGGACGGGCGTGGATGCGCGGACGGCGGCGATTCGGCGGCCAGTTCGCCCACTTCGGCGTGGTCTTCGCGACCATCGCGCTCGCGCTCAGCAAGGGCTACCGCGAGGAGAAGGACGTGCATTTGGCCGTAGGAGAGGCTGTGCCCTTCCGCGAGTGGATGGTGACCTTTGCCCGCGCTGAACGCGTCAAAGAGCAGCATCGGGAATCCGTCGTCGCGCATTTCGACGTGACCCGCGACGGCGTTTCTGTCGATTCTCACAATCCGCGGATGAATTATTATCCAGGCCAGCGTGAACCCGTGTTCACGCCGTCGGTTCGCGAGATGGCGACGGGCGACCTGTACATTTCGCTGCTTGAACTCGCACCCGACCAGAAGAGCGTGGTGGTGCGGGTGATCTGGATGCCGTGGATGTGGTTGTTGTGGATTTCCGGGCCCACGGTGGCGCTAGGCACGGTGATCAGCATGTGGCCGACACGACGGCAGACGGTGCGGGTCCCCGAAGGTGCGGAGGCGCCCGCGTGAAAGCGCGTTGGGGACTGCTCCTGATGGGGCTCGTGTTGATTCTGCCGTTGCTCGCGCTGCTCGCGTCGGGCTTCGGCAAGGATCCACATCGCCTGCCGAGCACGCTTGAAGGCAAAACGGCGATGGATTTCGACTTGCGAGACCTCGACGGCAACCGTGTGCACCTCGCCGACCTGCGCGGCACGCCCGTCGTGCTCAACTTCTGGGCGACGTGGTGTATGCCCTGCCGCGCAGAGCACCCCCTGCTGGTGGCAGCGGCGCGCGCCACGCCTGGCGTCAAATTCTTTGGCGTGGTTTACGGCGACCAGCCGGGTGCGGTGAAACGTTACCTCGCCAGCGCAGGCACCTCGTACCCCCACCTTGTGGACCCCGACAACGGTGTTGCGGTGGACTACGGCGTCGCTGGCGTCCCGGAATCGTTTTTCATCGACCGAAATGGCGTCATTGTGGCCAAACAACCCGGGCCGCTCGACGCCGGGACCTTGGCGATGCGACTGGCCCAGTTGGAGGCGCCGTGAAGGCCTGGTGGCTCGCGATTTCGTTGGCATTTGCCGAGCCGATTCCCGGCGAAACGCCCGGGCCCGCGCCGGCCGAGAGCGTGATCGAATCGCGCACGTCGGCGCTGTCGAGATTGCTGCGTTGCCCGGTATGCCAGGGCCTCGCCGTGTCGGACAGCACGTCGGAGGCGGCTGTGTCCTTCCGGGCGCGCATCCACGAATTGGTGGCGCAGGGATATTCGGACGACCAGATTCTCGACTTTTTCGAGGCGCGCTACGGCGATTTCATCCTGCTCGACCCCCCTGCGGAAGGGCTGAATTGGGTGATCTGGGTCGGTCCCGGCCTGCTCGCAGGCGCGGCCATCGCCTTGGTAGCGGCCGCGGCTTTGCGACGGCGTCCGGCAGAAGCCGCCCCGTCGGGCGAAACCGGTCCGCAACCCTCGGACCCTTATGAACAGCGGCTGCTCGCGGAGCTGGACGAATGACTTTCGAATGGGCTGACTGGGGCCTCCCTGTGACCGTGCTGGGCGTGGGCGCTGTGCTCGGCGGCGTGGTGTTTTCTTTCTTCCGCGACCGTGGCGAAGCGACGATTGCCGATCAGGCCCGACGGGCCGCTGCGGAAGTGAGTCACGCGGCCGCGTTGGAGGCCTTGCGCCACCACGATACCGCCCGCGAGCGCATGCGACCCGCTGCCTGGCAACGCGAACGCGACATGCTGATGGCCCGCGGTGCTGGGGCGCTTCGGGCGCTGGACTCCCTGCCCGAGGCGCCCGTCGTTTCTGCGCCGCTCGACGAGGCCGCCTTGGTGGACGCAGCGCGCACCCGCATGGGGGCAGCCGCCTTTGACGCAGCCGTCGCGGCCGGAGGCGACGCCATCGCCATTGCGCGCGCCATGGGCGTCGCTAGTGCTCCGAAACGGGGCATGGCGCCCGAATGGCGGGGCGCGCTCATGACGATTGTCGCCTTCGCCATCCTCGGTGTTCTTGTGTGGTTTGCGAAGTCCGACGAGAAGCCGCGTCGCGAGGAGATGGGCGCTGGCGTGCCTGCGGAGGCGGCGCCAGTGAAGGCGGAGATTGACGCGCGGCTCGCGGCCAATCCGAATGATCTTGATGCGCTCAACGATCTGACCGATTTCGCTATTCGCACGAGTGATGCGAAAGGTGCGTTGGAAGCGAACAAGCGGGCGTTGGCGGTCAACCCCGACGACGCGGACGCGCTCACGCTCAAGGGTGTGCTCGCAGCGATGGTGGGCATGTACGACAACGCGCTTGCGCGGTTCGACGAGGTGTTGGCGAAACACCCAGGCCATATGGACGCCCTGGTGTACAAGGGGTTGGTGGCACTGGAGGCCGGGCGGCAGGACGTGGCGATTGCGGCGTTGCAGCAGGCGTCGGACCTGCAGCCGCAGAACAGCGAGGTCGCAGGGCTATTGTTGCGGGCGAAGGGTGGGGCAATGCCCGCGGCACCGGCGATGGCGCCCCCGGGTGCGCAGGTGGGGCCGTCGTCTGGGGAACTCGTGATTTCCGGCACGGTCGGTTTGGCGCCTGGCGTCGTGCCCGCGGCCGGTTCCATCCTGTATGTGTCGTTGCGCGACCCTGCGGGTGGGCCCCCATTGGCAGCCGTCCGTCGTTCGGCGACGACCTTCCCAACGACGTTTGAGGTGCGCACGGGCGACGCCATCGCGATGGGCGGACCGCCGCGGCCGTTTCCCGCGTCGATGAATCTGAGCATCCGCATCGACGGCGACGGCAACCCGATGACGAAGGACCCGAGCGAGCCGGCGGCGGTGGTGGAAGGGGTGGCAAAGGGGGCGACAGGGTTGGAGGTCACGCTGGCGCCGACGCCCTGACCGGCACGGCGGTGGCGGCCGCCGCGAAGGGGCGCGATGATCGAAAGCCGCTCCGCGATACTCCTGCCCGCACCCGATCCCGATCCCGATCCCCCTCCCGACCCGAGGCAGCGATGCCGTTCGACCATGAGAAGCTCGATGTGTACGCCGTCGCCTTGGACTTCCTGGTACTCGCCGACGGCGTCGTTGAGCGGTTGACTGCGC
>CAMASI010000122.1 GCA_945861065.1 Klebsiella pneumoniae
AGGGCCCGCCGCAAAATAAACAGCGCATCTCGCGCGGGGCTGCATCCCGCTGGGCTTCGTCACGGGGACCCCGCCTTCCCTGCGAAGTACGCCGGGTACTCCTCGGTCAGGCTGCGCCCCGTTCCTCGCGCAGCGGGCGCATCCACACGCGATCTCGCACTGTTTATTTCGCGGCGGACCCTACGGTGGACTCTCCTCTGGCGTTCCGAACCCGATAGGCCGCACTGGGGGTCGGTCTGCGGCTTCCAACGTCGTCGGCCAAATCCTCGGGAGCCGGTCGATTGGGCGGGCATCGAGGTCCGCTTCGGCGTCCCCTCGGCGCGCGAGCACCGTATGGGCGGAACTGCCTTCTATCGGCAAGCCTGCGTCGTCCACCGGCACACGGTACAACCCGGATGTCCACGACAGCGCCCACGGCTCACCACCGGGCGCCACCGGCGGATTCCCGAGCAAGCCCGACCGCGCGAGCCCCTCAGCCACGCCGATCCACACGGGCAGCGCGCCGTTGGCACCTTGAAGGCGAATTCCACGGTTGTGCAGCGGTCGGTTGTCGTCGTACCCGACGTAGACGCCAACCCCAAAGCCCGCGGAAGCCTCCCAACCGTCCTCCGTCCAACGAGGAACGTAGCCGAGAAATGCCGCATTTCGGTAATCGTTCGTCGTTCCCGTCTTGCCGCCCACTGGGACCAATCCGCCCGGCATGGACACGGCAGAGGCCGCCCGACGACCGGTACCTTGCAACACAACGTTGCGCAGAATGTCGGTCGTCAACTCGGCGACGACGGGGCTCGCGACGACCTCACTGTCGGGAATCGCTTGGTACAGGACCCGGCCGGTCGAATCCCTCACCTCACTGATCAGGTTCAACGGCGTCGCGGGGTCAGGGAGCGGGCCCAACGGCCCCCGACCCGGAAACCGCACGACTCGGCCGTCCGCCAGGCCATCGTACACAGCCACCATCTCTTCCAAGGTGACCTCGCTGGCGCCGAGCGGCAACGCAAGCACCGGCTGCAACGGCGTCAGCACGCCGTAGGATTGCGCCAACGTCGTCACCGTTCTCAACGACAACAACACACGGAAATCCGGGTGCCAGTACAGCAGCTCGGGGTCATACAGGTCTGCGTCCTCCTGCAGCGCGAAGGCGAGTTCGCGACGCCGCGACGCCGCCACGATGGCCTCCAACGTAGAGAGGTGCAGGGCGCCGTCCACCAGCACCGAGCCGCGGTCCGGTAGGTTGTCCCTGCCGAAGACAGACAGGTTGAGAAAGCCCTGCCGGACGACCAACGACGAATCCGGGGGCCCAAACCCCTCCACCGGCGTCATGGAACACACGACGTCGGCGCCACCACCCTCTCGATTTCGGAAGCCCAAGTCCGTAACGCTGGCGTCCGGCGGCAAGGCGCCCGCAGAGGCGGCGTCAATGAACCGGTCGAATTGCGCGCCGCACTCCGCCGCCCGCGCGCGCCACCGCGGCCAGTCCACCGCGTCCAGCGCCGCCTCGCGCTGCGCTCGCGCCTCTCCAGACAACCCTGCCGCGACCTCCCTTTCGTCGTCGAGACCGTTGCCAGGAAGTACAGACCGCAGCGCCATCGCATCTTCAGGGTGCGGACCCAACTCGGTCAACACCTCATGGCGCGCCTGCAGAAAAAACACGTCATCGAGGCGGGAACGTGTCGGCAATACCCCGGCTTTCTGGATTCTAGTTCGATAATTCTCAGGGGTCTCACCCGTCC
Source organism: Klebsiella pneumoniae (assembly GCA_945861065.1). Classification (GTDB taxonomy): domain Bacteria; phylum Myxococcota_A; class UBA796; order UBA796; genus SXOB01. Next base: position 1,734 of record CAMASI010000122.1, read on the forward strand.
GCCTTGCAAGGTCGAGGGCCGTAGCCAGGACCCGCACCTGCTCCCCATCCAGCCGATCCGCGAGGTGGTACAGCAGCCAAATCGACGCGAGATTCTCAGAACTCGTGCCCGCCTGGCTCATCGAAACGACGGGAATGGGGTCGTGGTCCGGTTTCGGCCAATAACGGGTCGTCGAATACGGGAAAACGTTGCGTCGGTTGTCAAGCGCGTCGGTCGGGCTCCACCCCAATTGCAAGGCTGCTTGGTACACGATGGGTTTCCATGTGGACCCAAACTGGCGCAGCGCCGTCGCGCGGTTGAAATCCTTATTGTCGTTCCCGCCGACCATGGCCCTCATTTGCCCCTGGTCGGACACCACAACCGCTCCCTGTAGGGCCGGCGTACGCTCCAAATCGCACAATACGATGCCGTCGGGTTGAACCTCGCGAACGCTCAGCCACAACCCCGCGCCGACAGGCAACGCCGCCTTCCACGCCTCCACTTCCGCCGACGTCGCTTTCACCGACGCGTCCCCGACTCGGCCCCGCTTTTCCGCAACCGCCAAACGCACGAGCGCCGGCCGATCCACCCGACAGGCTCGCCCTCCGAGGTCTACGTCCAAACCGGCCTCCGATACGGCCGTCACGACGCCAACCCGAAACTCGTGGACGCGGGGCGGAACATGCGGCGAGAATCGCACAGCGGCGGCGTCGCGACGCACAGAATCGGGACCGGAGGGTTCCATCCATGTGCCAACCTCGGTCAAGTGATGCCACAACGCGTACTCCGCCTCGCGTTGCACGTCGGCGTCCAAGGTGGTGATGACGGTGAGGCCCGCGGTCGCCGGATCAACCACGCCCGCCGCGGCAAACACCTCGATGAACGGCGGCTCCGCCAAGCGTCGCGCGACCTCATCCACGACCGACGAGGACGCCCATCGGAAGTTGCCCCGGCGGAACGGCAGTTCGAATCCGTCGTCGAGCAGGCGCCTCGCCTCGTCCTGAATCCCTCCGACCTCGGCAACCGTCGGGCTCCCACGCCCAGGCGCGGCCAATTGTTCTGCGGGCACCACCAGCAGCCGCTGCAATACCCAGTTTGCCCGCGCAATTGCCTTGGCATTCGCCGTGGTTCTGTGCGCCTCGTCGCCAAGAAAAGGGTCATAGCGCGAGGGTGCCTTGACGAGGCCAGCCAAGAACGCTGATTGTGCCAGCGTCAGTTCCTCAACGTGGCAATCAAAAAAGTACCGAGCGGCAATCCCGAGTCCCCTTCCGTTGCCACTCACGTGAAACTGATTCGCATAAAACGTCAGAATTTCCTGTTTCGAATAGTTGCTCTCCAAACGCAGCGCGTCGAGCAGCTCTCGCCACTTCGATCCTGCAGACCGATCTGCGCGATAATATAGGTTCTTCGCTGTCTGTTGCGTGAGCGTACTCCCTCCCGCAACCACCCGACCGGCGAGTAGGTTGTCCCGCATGGCACGCGCAATCCCCCGTGCGCTCACGCCATTGTGCTGCCAAAAGGACGCATCCTCGACTGCCAGAATCGACGCAACCCAAGAAGCAGGAAGCGCGTCGTACGGCAGAAAACGCCGATGTTCCGACTGGAAAAAAACCCCAACTGGGGTCACGCCGTCGCGAAAATACACAGGAGATTCCGTCGCGATGATCGCCATGATCACGTCGCGCTCCAAATGTTCGCCAGGGTTGGCCATCACCCGGTCTTCGTAGACAAAACAGCCGCCCACGCCCACGACGACTGCGCCTCCGAAACACAACCCTCCGAAGCTCGCAAGCCACCAACCTCGACGCCGTTTGCCGCTCGCTTTCAAGAACTCTCCTGCGAGTTGCTGAGCAGCGCGATCATCGTCGCTGCGTTGAGATCTACGGTCCAGCTCGCTACCGAACCGCGTGACCGCTCACGCGCCTCCGGCCGCAGTGCACACGCCAACGCGCTGCTCACCCCGTCCACATCCACTGGGTCGACCGCCACCCACGCGGGGTCAGGCACAACCTCGGCACTACCGTCCATGCCACTCGTCACGACGGGAACGCCCGTGGACAGTGCTTCCAGAACAACGTTGGAAGCGCTGTCGTATCGGGTTGGCATCAACACAGCATCCGTGGCGGCGTAGAGCGGGGCGGTGTCGTCGCTCGGTCCCACCCACACCAACCTCGGGCCGAGCAGTTCCGCACAACGCCGGTGGTACTCAGACGCGTGGCGATCCTGACCCGCCACAATGAGGCGATCGTCAGCTTCGCAGACCCGATCGAAGGCCTGAACCGCCACATCCAACCCTTTGCGAACGAACCCGTTGCCGACGAACAACACGGCCCGACCCAGCTCCGGAATGCGCCACGTGGCGCGGAGACGGTCACGGGTGCTGTCATCGGGGCGAAATCGTTCTCCGTCCACACCGTTGCGCACCACCGCGACCCGCGCGCTCGGGTACCTTGCCCGCAACGCGGCCGCCGCAGCGTTCGAGTTCGCGACGACGGTCCGGGCGTCGCGTACGGCGATCGCCTCTGCGTGGTGCTCACCGAAATCCGACCATACGAACCCGCCTCGCGCTCGTGTCCAGGCACGGTGCAGCCCGCCACCTGCCCGAAAAACAGAGGTCGCGCCCACGCGTGAAAGCCCCAACACCGCGTCGTGGGGCCGCAGATCACGCGACCAAGCGCGCGGCAGCCCATTCCACCACCGCACCCGCGGCACCGGCACCCACGTCGCACCGGAGGGCACGTCGGCCGACTCCGCATACACGGTCACGGCATGACCTTGACGGATGCAGGCACCCACAAAGTCCCAGGCGTAGCGTTCGGTACCACCGACGCGGTTGACTCGGCGCTGTACGATTCCCAGATTCATCGTTTCCGCCGTGCCCAGACCGACGCCCACTTCAGCGCAACGTGGGCTGCGCCAACCCAAGCGACCGCAATTCCGGGCACACCGTCTCGCCAACCCTGCCGAAAGACGATGGCGTCCACGAGGTGAAAGAGCGGCCTGACCGCCACACGCCACGGTGTCGCCACAATGCCTTGGCGCGCCAACGCCTCCCCACTCAGCGTCGCGTAAGAGGCGACCGTCGCCAAATGCTCCTCGATCGAGCGGTATGGATCATGGTCGATCGTGGCGCGCGAATGCAACACCGGGCCATCCAGGACGAGATGATCATGGGGATCCGTGCCCTGCCATCGTCCGCGATCCCGGCGCCCCACCCGCACCTTTCGATCCCGACCCCAGCGACCATACCGAAGTGGGTACCCCAGCCACGACGTGCGTCGTTCAAAGGACATTCCAACCCAATCACCGGGATCCGCCAACAACGCCGTCAATTCGCGAGCCGCCGCCTCAGACAGACACTCGTCGGCGTCCAGACTCAGCACCCAAGGCTGGCGAGCCGCAGCCCATGCTCGATTCTTCTGCACGACAAATCCCGGCCAATCCGTCTGTTCCACCCGTGCGCCAGCCGATTGGGCGCGGCTCACCGTGTCATCCGTAGAGCCACAGTCCAAGACGACGGCCTCGATGGCCATGGGTGCCGACCGGATGCACCGTTCGATCCGATCTGCTTCGTTTCGCGTGATGACGACGAGCGATAGCAACGTGGCTCCGTGGATCCGCCCAGACGCGCGCATTAGCGGCGCCTCGGAAATGGCGCCATACCCAAGTGGTAAGGGAGAGGTTTGCAAAACCTCGATGCCCCGGTTCGAATCCGGGTGGCGCCTCCAACTCTCCTTGTGGTCCCACGTCGGCAAACGGATGACGAGCTGTCATCGCAGTGTTGGCATGTGGGTCGGAACCGCCAAGGGCCGTTAGTCAAGGCCGAGAGGAACACATGGTCGCGATCTGGTACGCCCTTTGGTTCTTCGCGGGTTTGGCCTTCGGTGCCGACAAAATCGACGTGAACGTAGCGACGCTAGAAGAGCTCGACACGCTGCCCGGCATCGGTCCCACCAAGGCAGCGGCCATCATTGCGTGGCGCTCGGACCACGGCCCCTTTCCGAGCCCAGAGGCGCTTGAGGCGGTGCCTGGGATTGGCCCAGCGACGATCGCCAACCTGCTTCCCCTGGTGGTTGCTGGCGCGAACGCAGGCGTGGCACCCGGCGACTCGACCACGCCCCTGGTCGCGGCCGAGGCCCCGGCCTCGCCGGCGCCTCCCGCGTCGAACACCGGGCTCGTCAACATCAACGCCGCAGACGCCGTCTCCCTCACCAACCTGCCCGGAATCGGCGACACGAAAGCGGCCGCGATTATCGATGATCGACGCGCGAATGGTCCTTACGCGTCGTGCGCAGACCTCGATCGTGTTCCGGGCATCGGTCCCGCCACAATCGCCGGCTTGGCAGGTGCCTGCACCACGCAGTGATCCCCGCTCGTCTTACATCAACTTCCACAGCGCGCCGACCCCTCCGCAGCCACAACACAACAGCATCACGCCGCCGCCGATCACGCCGAGACCGAGCCACCACGCCCGTGAATCCGCCTGACTCGGAACAAAGGTCGCGACCGACTTCCCCCCCGTCCGCGCATTGGCAAGTGCGCCGCGAACGGCCGCCGCGTCGAATTCGACCGACAACGCCACAGTTGCTCGTTCTCGACCTCGATGCGCCTCCACGCGGGATACTTCACCCGTCGTAAGCTCCACGCGCGCCACTTCGCCATCGTCCACGGCCACCCAGAGTTCCGAAGGGCCCACGAATGTCGCGCCCACGATCGAGCGTCGTGTGGTCACCGAACCAAGCGCTTTTTCGCCTGCGACGTCGTACAACCACACGCGATCTTTGTGGACAGGCACCGCCAGAAGCGGGCCAGAAACCACCGGCGGACCACAACGCCCTCCGACGGGCAGTACGTTGCGGACCGCGGAACCGTCCCGAGCCATCCGGACCACCGTGGATCCAACCGTGACGAACCAATCCCCGTTCCACCCAGCGCAAAGGCCCGCAGCGCGGCCGTCGAGTTGAAGCACCGCAATGGACTTCCCCTCTCGATCCATGACGGCGAATCGACCATCCAGGCAGGTCACTGCCACCTGTGAGCCGTCTGAAGACCAACAGGCGGCTTGAGCACCCTCCACGGGCAGCTCGTTCGAACGCGCTGCATGGGCACACACCACGCCGTCTGGCCTGACAATAGCGAGTTCGTCGCTCGTAGACGCCACGATGTCAGAGACGCGATCTCCGACGGACTCGCGCTCCCTTTCGCTCCCATTCGGCCCGAAGGCCAAGAGCGTCCCGCGCGAATCTACGACGCGAACGGCCGTGTGCTGAACCGCCACCGCCACCGGCAGCTCGTTGCACAGGTGTGTGAACAGCGGGTTTCCTCCGCGATCCCAAACGAACAGCTCGGGCCCGTCTGTCAAGGCGACCCCCAATCGGCCAGCGGCGAGCGGTCGACTCATAGGGTCTCCTTGCGCAGAACGTGGGCGGAGAGTCCATAGGCCTTGAGTTTCGTGTACAGTGTGCGCCTCGTGATTCCAGCTGCGGCCGCGGTTCGTTCTAGGTGACCGCCCTGGGCTTCTAGTTGTCGGCGCAGGTAGGCGCATTCAAGCTCACGAACGACGGGAGCCACATTGGCCTCCATCGTCACCGACAGGTCCGTCGCCAACCCGGGACCTGAGCTCGACCGAGAAGCGCCAGGTCGCCTCATTTCCACAGGCAGGTCGTCCAATCCCAGGCGCCGACCGGCGTGTCCGATGACCCATCGCTCACAAAGCGCTCGCAGCTGACGCACATTCCCGGGCCAGGAATACGCCAACAACGCCGACAGCGCCTCGCCGCTGACGCTGGGCGAACCGAGCTCGTAGGTCTCGCTCAACTCATCGAGAAAATGGCGAAGCAGGAGCGGCAAATCCTCTCGACGCTCCCGGAGAGGCGGAAGCACGATTGGAAAGACGTTGAGTCGATAGTACAAATCCTCTCGGAAACGCTTTTCGCGCACCGCTTTGTCGAGGTCCACATGCGTAGCGGCGATCACCCGTACGTCGACGGTCACATCGTCCCGCCCTCCCACACGCCGAAATGTCATCTCCTCCAAGACGCGCAGCAGGTTCACCTGTACGCTGGGTCCTGTTTCCCCCAGCTCATCGAGGAAAAGTGTGCCGCCGTCGGCCATTTCGAACAGCCCCTCTCGACGGCCGACGGCGCCCGTAAATGACCCCTTTTCGTGGCCGAACAGCTCGCTTTCCAGAAGGGATTCGGTAAACGCGCCACAGTTCGTGCCGACGAACGGCCGATCGCGGCGACCGCTGCGTTCATGCAGGGCCCGACTGACCAATTCCTTGCCCGTCCCCGTCTCGCCCAGCACGAGCACCGTCGCGTCCGTTCTCGCGACCGCCCGAATCTGGTCGAACACGGCGAGCATCCGCGGGCTCTGCGTGAGAAACCTGGAAAAGCCGTAAGCGTCTGGCGCCTCTACGGACTCACGACCCCGAATAGCGACCGCACACATGGCCGACGCGTCACACGCCGGGGCGCCGATTTCCACAGCGAATGCGTTACGCGCCGCGCCCGGAGAATAAGATGGCCGACCGCCCACGCTCGATCGACGCCCCCCCGGTCCCGCGGAACGAATCCCCCGCCGCCATGGCGGCTCGGCTGGCGGGAGAAGCCAAAGCGCGTCTCGCGCCGGCGCCAGCACCCTCGGGTCTGGCAGCGTCCGCCCCACCGCCGGGACGCTCGTCCTTAGCTGCCGCAGCGCCACCGCCTGCCCGGCCCCGCCCTGCGGCACCTCCGCCTAGCTACGACGACGGCGGTGACGAATTCTCTACGCCAGCGCCCGCGGCCCAAGCCAAGAAGAAGAAGGCCAAGGAGGAGGCCACGCCCGCCCCGGCCTTCACTGCACCGCCACCGCTCGCCGCACGCATAGCACCTAAGAAGCTCACCGCCGCCGACGCGATTCGGCTGGCGATGGAAGAGGAAGAGCGTGCCGAGATTGTTGCTGCGTCCGCCCGACCGGTGGCCTTAGCGGCACCCCGGGCGGCCGCTCCTACGGTCCAACCCGCGGTCGCCGCTCCTCAGCTTGTGGCGCAACCCGCCGCACCCCGTCCGTTTCAATCGCCCGACGCCGTCCTTCGAGCTGTCCTTCCTTCGGCAACAGTGTCGAATGTGACGCCCGTGGCCAACGCAATCGTGCTGCGTGCGCTCTTTCAAGCGCACCGTGCACGCGGCGTGATGACGCACGACCTTCAACTCGTCGCCGCATCGTGCGTGCTCGCTGACGCGGCCGAGCGCGTTCCCCAGGGTCGATTGTTCGCCTTGCGCGCCAACCTGGCGGGTACCGAGTACGCGGCGTTCATCGACTGCGATCGAGGCGTACTGCTGGCGCTGGTCGCGCCGCCAGATCTCTACTTGGCCGGGCTGTAGCGGCCGCCGCAAAACAGGTCGATCGGTTCATCCTCGCAAGCCTCGGGGAAAAGGGCGGACCGGTCACCGGCATGCCGATGACCGAGGTCGCCCGGTGACCATCGTCGCGAGCGAAGTCGATCCGCCCGCCGGACGAGAAGCGCGGTGCAACGTGAGGAAAGCCGTACCCATGGTACGGCGACCGAGCGTGGGGTCCCCGCGACGACGGTCCGGAGGACCGAGGAGCGGAGCCAGCGACACCCCATCAACCTGCTCGGACGCCGGTCTAATGTACCGGTCGGATGGATCGCGTAGCTCCATCCTCAGTGGAAGACGTCGGGAGCGACCTCGCGAGCCGCCTACGGCGAATCGCACGCCACGAGCGGCAGCGTCCGCGTGA
>CAMASI010000123.1 GCA_945861065.1 Klebsiella pneumoniae
CGGAGTGCGTCAAGCACGCCTTCCCTCGGGTTGCACCCCGTTCCTCGTCCGGCGGCGGCCTCACCTCCCTCGCGACGGTGCTCACCGCTCTCTGCCGAAACGAGCAAGCTCGTCTCGGCGGAACCGCTATCTCCGACAGGCTGCTAGCAAGCCTCGGGGAAATGCCCATCTGCTACGCTTGTCGCTTCATCCCGCGGGACTTCGTCGCGGGGACCCCACGCTCGGTCGCCGTACCATGGGTACGGCTTTCCTCACGTTGCACCCCGCTGCTCGTCCGGCGGGCGAATCGACTTCGCTCGCGACGATGGTCACCGGGCGACCTCGTTCACCGGCATGCCGGTGAACGGTCCGCCCTTTTCCCCGAGGCTTGCTGGTTAGGGCGCTGCTCTGTCGAATTCGGTGAGCAGCTCCGGCGTCGCGTATACGGTCAGCAGTTTGCGGAGGGTGTCGCGTAGCGGTGGATCTGCGTAGAACCGCGCCCAGTTGGGCAGGTCTTTGACGACGTCAAAGGAAAACCCGCGCCGCAGCGCTTCGCGCATGTGTCGGTCGAGTCCGATGGGGTCGTGCCGATACGCTGCCACCTCGGCCAGCCGCCACGGTCCTAGCCATGCGTTGCTGCCGCCCGGTCTGAGGCGCGACACCTCTTCGAAAGCTCGCTCAGCCTCATCAAGGCGACTTTCAAGCAGGAGAAGTTCGCCCAGGTCGTACCACGCCGCCTCAGAATTCGGATCGAGCTTGAGCGTCGTCCGATACCGGGCCATGGCCTCGGAGTTTCGGCCTTGGTACCTTCGGGTCAAGGCGCCCAGGTAGGCCAAACCGGGCTGCGGGAAGACGGCTACTTGCCAAGCGTCGATCCGCGCGACCAATGCGTCTGCGCCGTCACCGCACACGTGCACATGCCCGAACCGGTCTTCGGGGCAAATTCGGTCGAGCGCCAAGAACGCTGCGGCCCGTTCGGCATCTGCCACGGCGACGCTGTAGGACGGAAGGGGAATTTCCGCCCACGCGACCGCGGCAGCCCACCACAATGTCACGCTCGGCGCCTTCGTACGCCAACCAATGCGAGCGCAAACAACCACGCGCCGGTCGTGCCGCCGTGAGTACAGCCGCAAGAGGAGCCGCTGAGTGGCACGGCGTCTGGGTCGCCAGCGGGCAACTGGGCGCCGGGGATCCCCGTTCCTACCGCGTCATCCGCGTTGAGACCCTCCACGGTCCATGAAAGCCATGTGGTGCCGTCTGAGGCGTACACAGCGTAGAATCCTTGACCCAGTAGCCCCGGGTCGCCCGTCGTGATCGGTCGAGCCAAATCGGGCTCGTCATCAAAATAAACGACAATGCCGTCGTCGTGGCCGCTAGGGAACCGATCTGCGCGCCGCACGACGACGACTGACGAAAGCGGTGCAAGCGTTGGATTGGTCCAACTGAGGACCGTGACGGACGAGTCCGCCTCAGCCTTAAAATCGGTGATTGCGAGCCGATTGTCACCGGTAGCCGGGGCATAAAGGCAGACGTCGTCGATCGTCCACCCCCCGAAATGCAGCCCATCGTCACTCTCGAGGCTGAACGCGATCGCCACGCTGCCATCGTCTCCCGCACCGTCGAGCGGCACGGCATGGCCCATCCATTCATTGTCTACGTGGTTTGCATCCTCTGCGTCAGAACCAGAATCCACGTTGCGCCAAACGATATCGCCGTCCGCTCGAATAACGGCGTCGTCGTAATAGCCGTTTTCAACGGCGAGCCACCGCTGATAGTGGAGGAAGACGTCGGTAAATGGACCTGTGGACAAATCCATTGAAACGAGTTTTGTCTTCTTTCCGTCCTGGTATTGACCGTCCCAGTTTTCATCCAGCGCCAGGTCGGTTCCCCATACATTTGTCCCGGAGTAGGCGGAAGCAGGGTCGCCGCCTTCACCTTGAGGCGCGCCCCACATCCAGTCGTCGGCGCCCTCGATGTCCTCGCCGTCCAACAACTCGTGCGTGTATTCGCCGTCACCGGTTTCGAATCGCTCGCAGCTGACTTCGATGACGTTGCCTACGTAAAACGAATAGGGGTTGATTTCTCCCCCGGTAGGCGCCGACGCTTCCACGCCATTGGGGTCGGTAATCGTCAAATAATATTCGACGAAACTTCCGTCCGGAAGTGCGGGTAGCGCGCCGGTCACGTCGGTCCCGTTGACGACGAGATCGACCGTCACCCACTCGCCGCCTTGCACGCGGTAGCTAGCCCAGGCCGTTTCCGCTTCTGCGCTCAGGCAGTCGATGCCCTGCTCAAGGTCCACAGAAAGGGGGGTGGCGACGTCCGAAATGCCCCATTCCACTGGGCTGTGGCCTGCGAGCAAAAACACGCCGCTGGCGCCGGGCCCCAAGCCGTGAAGCGAGAACGCGTCGATGAGCGTGCACAAGTGCGGTGTTCCATCGGCCAACGTTCCGTTGTCGTCATCGGCAAATACGGCGTCGTCGTAGCTGGTTTCGATTGTAGGACCGGCCTTGAGCGTGCCGGTCAGGATTTGCTCGACCACGTCGATGGCCTCTGTTTCGCCGAGTTCTTCGATGAGCATCTCACGAAGGTCCCAGAACGCGCCCCCGAAAATCAGTCCGTTATCGTGTGTGTAATAATAAGAGTCGACATAGTCTTCGGGGTAAATGCGGTCTGGCGCGACGTTGCGGATGGCGCCGCCGTTGACCTGGAAGTATGGGGCGATCAGGGGATCGCCAGTTTGTAGAAAAGCAACGACGTCTGCGGCGCCTTCCGAAACACTGCCGTCAAATAGCCCGTAGGGATTTGCCCAATAATGCCAACCATGGCCCCATTCGTGGTAAACGACGTCGGCCAGCATACCGGTATTGTTGCAGCCCCCTCCCGCTGCATAGAAGTTTAGATTGCCGTCATAATAGGCATTGCAGGTGAGGGGAAGATTGACGGTGGCAGTCAAGTCATAAGTGCTCATCAGCAAGTCGGGGTCGACACGGAGACCCCAGTCACGCATATGTTGGGCCGCGACCCACGTATCAATTTCGGCGGGATGTGCGTTGGCAGCTGAAAAAAGGAGGCTATCTCCATCCGATTCGCCTGACGCATCGTCGTCAATCGTGTTGTCGACGTCCAGCCAGTCGCCATGGAGGCGGGCGGACCAGAGCGCGTCGTCGGGCAGCGTGAAACTGCCATCCTCGCCGGTAGATTGTTGGAGTCCGTCCTGCTCGACCCAGGCCTCTTGGATAAACGTCTCGGTCAGCGGGTCGACCGGTGTTCGGGCGTGGTGGAGTGCGGAGACGGTGCCGTTGAAGAACCGCACGTCGTTATCGACGCCGAGGATCTTCCCCGATTGACCGTGAACGCGCACATGCCATGACCCCGGTGGTGACGACGTGCGGCTGGAGACTTCCCACGACGGGACGAGGTGAAGTCCGGTCACATCCGAAACCGGGACCAGCAGGCGACGGGCGGTCACGCCCTCATGGACGGAACCGGGCGTGGGCCCATCGGCGTGTGCGATGGCGACGGCCAGGTGTTCCGACAGCGCCAATGTTCCGCGCAAGGGGGCGCTGCCGGTCGCGCCCGATTTGAGTTGGGCGAGTTTCCCACCGCGCAAGCTCGCCGTGAAGCCGCCGTTCCACACGGGAATACCCCCGCGCGATCGGGAAATGTCCACGAACCAAGCATCAGACCGCCGCCACTCACGGACGTCGGAAACAGCGAGGTCGTCGTCGTCGCCGAGGCCGAGCAGAAGTCTATGCGATTCGACCCAAGCCAAAACAGCGGCACCGATCGTATCAGAGTCGGCGCTAGAAACAAGGGCCAAGCCGGGTCCGCGCAGGATCAAGGGGGTGCGACTCATTTCGTCCCATGTCGCGGTCCAGCCTGTGCCTTCGCCGTCGCGAAAGGCGTTCCACGCCGAGGTCGCCCCGAGCCTCGCTTGTGCCCCCACATGGATGTCCCGCACGCGGCCGCCGTTGGGCTGGTCCACGACTTGGGCGGGAGGGCCGAAAGCGAGAAAGGTCCAAAATAGTGGCGTCACTGGAGCGCTCCTGGGCCCCTCTACCCGCGCTCAGGTCGCTCGGTGGGTGCGTGACCGGAACATCACAGCGGGGAGCCGCGTGATTCAGTGACGGCTGACGGGCTGACGGCTGACGGCTGACGGCTGGGAGCTGCGCTCAGCAGGTGGCGAGAAAGGCCGAAATCTCGTCCCGTTCTACTAGGCCGAGGCTGGTGTCCAGGCAATCGGAACAGATTTCCGTGCCGCGCCACTGCCAGACCGCGCGGGTGTCGATCGGCGTGGCGGTGCACAATCGGCAACCGGCATCTGCGGCCTCGGCCAACTCCCGGCGCTCGGCGGCAAGTGCGGCGAGGCAACGGTCGCAGACTGCGGTGGTCGGACCCGTCACGAGATGGCCGATTTCCGGGGTTCGACGTCCACAAACTGCGCACAACTGTTCGGGCGCGTCGGTCAAAACCCGGGGTCGAATCCGGCCCGCCGTGGGCGTCAGGCCCGCAGTCATGGCATCTACCAGGTGGTCTACGCCACGCGCCCGCGCCTTGCGGCGAAGCGCCAACGTCGCTTCTGCGTCTCCCAACATGGCGAGGGCGACGCGCGCTGCGTCTGCTAGGTCAGGATCCGCCTCTGTCGTCCAACGCAGCAAGAGAGTTCTGGTCGTGGGCTGTTGGCGAATTCCCAGCGCAAGCAGCAGCAAAGCCTGCCAAGCCCGAGCTTCCCGCCGTTCACGGTCTAGAGCAGCCCGGTGCGCGCGCACGTCTCGCGCTGGGCCGTGTCGCTCGACGGCCGCTTTCCCGAGGTCGGCGTCTTCGATGTACAGGCCCTTCTGGATGATTTCGTCTTCGAGCAGGGGCGCCAATGCGATGATTTCGCGTCCCATGGCTGCGGAGTAGGCCGAGCCGGGCTGCTGCAACACCCCTCTGGCTACGGCGGCGCGGGCTGCGGAAAGCGTATCGATGGCCGCTTCCCACAACTGAAAACGCAAGCCCTCGTCGGTGGTGAGTTCCATGGCGGAGAGCAGCGTTTTGACGGACTGATCGTCGACCTCCCGCACGGCCAAGATCAGGGCGACGATGCGTTCGCGCGTGGCGCGCCTGGGCCAGGTCGCGCGACCTTCGTGTCGCCCCTCGGCGGGGAGTCGATCGTGCACACCGGCTTCGGAGCGCATCGCGTTGCGGATCCATCGGAGGTCGCGGCTCCGGACCCGGAGCCGTACGAGTTCGGCGAATGCAGGCGCGTGGTCTGGGGCCTCTTGCAGCAGCGACTTGAGTTCGCGAACCGCATCGTCTTCGCGTCCCTCTTCCACGAGCGCCGAGGCCAGCGTAAATCGCGCGTCTTCGTCACCAGGCGAGAGTGTCAGCGCCTTGAGTGCGGCCTCTCGAGACTTCTGGATTTCGCCGAGCGATAGGTAGGAGGCGGCCATACGGGCGTACGCACGATGCGAATCGCCAACCAACTCGATGTGACGGCGCAGGTGTTGGACGGCGTTCTTGTATTTGCCGAGGCGATGGTCCACCGTGCCCAAAGACGCCAACGCTTTGGCCTTGTACTTTTCGTTGTCGACGAGTCGGGTGAGCAGCCTGTGTGCGTCGGCGAGACGGCCGGCAAGCAGGCAGGTTTGAGCGATATGAAACCACAACCCTGCTTCTAGCTGGGTAGTCACGCCAATTCGTAAGGCCCGAACGGCGTGAAAGGCGCTCCGCTCGACCAGGCGCAAGGAGCCGTTTGGCCCCTCCGCGAGGGACCAGAGCAGTTGCGAGAGTTCCAGATGCGGTTCGAATGCGTCGGGCGCGAGGCGGCAGGCGAATTCGAACGAACGGAGAGCGGAGGCCGTGCTGCCTTGGGCACGGGCGAGTTGCCCCGCAGCGAGGTGCACGTCCGCCCGCTCGTGGGCGACTTGCACGGCGCGGTCGATGTACTTTTGCGCGGCATCGAGGCGATCCATTGCGACGAGCGCCATACCGGCAGCGACGAGCGCGTCCGCGGTGTCTGGATCGCCTTGGAGCACGCGTCGCCCCTGCGTCAATGCTTTGTTCAGCCACGGCTCGCCACCGTCGTGGAACAGGCCGCGCGACAGGCAGGCACGGGCCAATTCGGTCCGAGCAACGGCGTCGTCGGGCGCGGACTCCAGCCTCTTTTCCAGCCGCGCCACGTTCCAGTCGAGTTTCTGGTGGGGAAACATGGGTGCGCGCATATCCGCCCCAGGCGCGGTTCCCCAGGGGCCTGCTGCGACGGCATTGAGATAGGCTCAACTCTTCGCTTAGGTACGAGTTTGAGCCTGCCAGAAGACGACGCGGTCCTTCGAGAGGGCCGACGGGAAGATGCCGTACGCTTCCTGTTGCCTTTGTTCTTCGTGTCGGGCGCCACCGCGTTGGTCTACCAGACCTTGTGGTCGCGCCAGCTCCACCTCGTCTTTGGCACGTCGACTTTTGCGATTTCGACCGTTCTCGCTGCGTTCATGGGGGGTCTCGCGGTCGGAGGTTGGGCCATTGGACGGATCGCCGACCAGGTAAAATCACCGTTGCGCCTGTATGGCCTGCTCGAGATCGGAATCGGGTTGTACGCGCTCGTGTTCCCCTACTTGTTGAGCGCGCTTGCGCCTGTGTACCAGGCCGCCGCAGCGAGCCTGGATGCAGGCGTCGTCTTGTTCGGGATGTTGCAGTTCGTATTCGTCGCCACCCTACTCTTGCTGCCGACGGCTTTGATGGGTGGCACGTTGCCGTTGCTCGCGAGATTTGCGACGCTTCGCCTAGGTTCGGCAGGCGACCGCGTGGGGTTGCTGTACGCAGTCAATACGGCCGGGGCGGTCTTTGGCACCGCGGCGTCTGGCTTCGTGCTGTTGCCGATGTGGGGCCTGTGGACGACCACGATCGCGGCTGCGATTGCCAACGTGGCATTGGGGCTGGGCGCCGTTCTCCTGCATGGATGGGTGCGTTCCGATCAGGCGGCGCCGCCGGTCGTTGCTGACGACTTGGCAAGGCATGAACCGTCGATGGCCCGCGACGTGTCGTTGGTGATGGCGTTGGCTGGGGCCGCCAGCCTGATCTACGAAGTGGCGTGGACCCGCGTCATGGGCCTGATGCTGGGCGCATCGGTGTACTCCTTCAGCACGATGCTGTTGGCCTTCCTGATTGGAATTGCGTTGGGAGGACGGATCGGGGGTCCGCTTGCGGATCGGACGCTTACACGTGACGGAATCGTCGGTGTGTTGCGCCTGCTTGCGATGGTCGAAGTCGGGGTTGCGGTGACCTCCTTCGCGCTCATGTACGTGTACCCTCAAATTCCGTTTTGGTATGTGTGGCTGTTCGACGCGTTGGCCGCTGATCAGGCGCCAGACCTCATGTGGCTCATGTCGGTCGCGCTCTCAGCCGTGATCATGACACCGCCCGCGATCCTCATGGGCATCGCATTTCCCGTGGCGGTGCGAGCCGTCGTTGCCAATGAGAACGCGTTGGGGGGCCCTGTGGGCCGGTTGTACGCTGCCAATACCGCTGGCGGTGTGGTGGGCGCGTTCTCAGCGGGCTTCTTGATGTTGCCTACCATCGGTGTGCAAGGCACGATTTATGTGGCGGCTACGGCAAACCTGCTGGCTGCTGCTTGGCTGCTGGTCCGTGGCGGCGCCCGAGCGGGTCGACTCGCGCCGATCGGAGTGGCGGTGGTCGGGATTGTTTTGGCTTTCGTCGCGCGTCGTCCGCCCTGGGATCCCATGTGGATGACGGCGGGAATGTACCATTATGTGAGTAGTTTTTCCGACCACAGTCGAGAAGGAATCCTGGATTACGCCGTCGCGAAATATGAATTGGTATTCTACGAGGAGGGGCTGGCCAGCGTCGTGACCGTTGCGCAGAACAACCATTCTGGGAATATGTGGCTTGCCAACAATGGCAAGGTGGATGCCAGCACGTCCACAGACATGCCCACGCAGGTGCTTTGTTCGTTGCTACCGATTCAGTTTGTGGAGGACCCCGACGACGTGCTCGTGATCGGCCTAGCCAGCGGAATCACGGCGGGCGCCGTTTCCACTGTTCCGGAAATCGAACGGCTCGACGTCGTGGAGTTGGAGCCAGCGATTCGCCGTGCCGCTGCGTTCTTCGAGGAGTGGAACAATGACATCCTCAACGATCCACGCCTAAATTTGATTCACAACGATGGACGCAACCACATCGTACTGACGCCGCCGGAAACCTACGATGTCATCGTCAGCGAGCCCTCGAATCCGTGGATTACCGGCGTATCCAACCTGTTCACCGAGGAGTTCTTCCAACTCGGCAAGTCCCGGTTGAAGAAGGGCGGCGTGTGGTCCCAGTGGGTCCAGATGTACGGGATGAATACTGCCGATTTGCGCTCGTTACTCGCCACCTTTGCGTCGGTGTACCCCCACGTCGTGATGTACGCGACCATCGACGACGCAGACTTGGTGCTGATCGGGTCCGAATCGCCCCTGGTACCCGACCTGGCCCACGCGAAACGATTGATGGCGTGGCAGACGGTGAAGGAGCAGCTTGCCGAGGTCGATATCAAGGACCCGATGCAAATCGTGTCGTTGTCGTTGATGGAACGTCCGCGCCTGTTGGCGCTTGCCGGCCGGATCACACTGAATACCGACGACAATATGAGAATCGAGTATTCTGCGCCACGAAACTTGCATATTGACACACAATACGAGAACTTGGCGTTGTTGATGGACTACGCGGAAGTTCCGTTTGCGCACCTGGCGCAAGAACCCCTGCGCTTGGCGCATCTGGCGAGGACCTATCGGAAGCGCGACGATGTGGGGCGCGCTGCGACCGCGATGGTGGAGGCCATCAAGCTGTTGCCTGAGGAGGATCCGCGACGTCAGGAGTGGGCGGACGAGGTGCAGCGGTGGAGTGACGAGATGGAAGTCGAGGCGCAGGAGGCGGAGGAGGCGCAGTGAAACAGCGCTAGCAGCCTGTCGGAGATAGCGGTTCCGCCGAGACGAGCTTGCTCGTTTCGCCAGAGAGCGGTGAGCACCGTCGCGAGGGAGGTGAGGCCGCCGCCGGACGAGGAACGGGGTGCAACCCGAGGGAAGGCGTGCTTGACGCACGCCGACCGAGGGTGGGGTCCCCGTGACGAAGTCCCGCGGATGGCATCGCCTCCCGCAGCAGGTGCGCAATCTCCGACAGGCTGCTAG
>CAMASI010000124.1 GCA_945861065.1 Klebsiella pneumoniae
TTGGCGAGTACCAGGAAGTCCATGGCGACGGCGTACACATCGAGCTTCTCATGGTCGAACGGCATCGCTGCCTCGGGTCGGGAGGGGGATCGGGATCGGGATCGGGTGCGCGCAGGCGTATCGCGGAGCGGCTTTCGATCATCGCGCCCCACCGGTGCAGTGCACCAACCGATGTGGGAAAACGTTGGCGGAACGCCAATCTGGCTCGGGTTCGACTACCAGAAGTTTGACGGGATCGAACGGGCGAGCGACGCGCTCCGGACCACCTCCGAGGGTGCGGCCGGCGACTTGGCGCCCACGCAAGAATTCAATGGGTTTGGCGCTACGCGGTGGAACCCTTCAAGCCCGATTCCGGGGAGAAGCTGCTGTCGCTCGGCACCGCCCTGTGCGAGTGGCTGAACAACTCGTAGTCCGGGAAGCTGCTCCACACCACGCCACCATAGTGCCGCAGATTTCGCGCGCCGGGGAGTACGCGTGGGATGAGGATCTCCTCACGGTGGAGGAGGTGTGGCCCTATGTGGAGCCCGATGCGGGCTTCACGTTCAGCATGGGCGAAGGTTGCAGCCTCGAAAGCGGCAACACGCTCGTGGCATGGAGTTCGCTCGACTACCTGAGTGACGTGACCCCGGATGGCGAGGTCGTGTGGCTGTTGCGGATGGACGAGGATCCGAGGCGCGACGACCGCTTTACGGCAGCGCTGACCGCACCGAGGCGCGGAGGCCCCCAGCAAGGCGACCGCAGCGCCTCAGTGTGACCGTGAGCCCCATCCGCAAGAGGGCGGGCCGCATCCGCGCGGAGTGGCAACTGACTTGATCTTGCGTTCGGCAACGCCCTGTAAACGCGATCGAAACAAGATCGAAAAGCACCCCCAGCAAGAATCGAACTTGCGTCTGAGGATTAGGAATCCTCTGTTCTATCCACTGAACTATGGGGGCGAATCGAACTCTTTACCTGAGGTGAACGCGCCAATCGGAGGGCCAATCCTGACGCGTGGTCCCTGTTCGGACATCCACCAGATCTGACGCTTCGATATCTCGAAGGAGCCACCGCTCTGCAACGTTGCGGGGGACGCCCAACCACTCGAGGTACCCCATGCCCGGTTCCTCGGCGGGCACGTATAAGAACCAGGAAGCATACGCCGCGGCCAGCTTGGTCTTGCGGTCACCCTCCAACGGTTCTTCCGGTGGGGCGAAATACAGGCGGCGCGGCGTCCCGTCCTCGCGCAGTCCGACGAAAAAGGACGACCTTGCCCCACAAAGGCCCGTCGAAAGCGCCTCGCACCAGTCGAGTAGTCGATACTCGAATCGGTAGCGCGACGTGTGCGCGGGCATCAGACGTCGCGCGCCAGACGGAAACCCAACGATGTCGTCGCTTTGTGAGGTCCCTCGACGGTCAGTGCTTTCGCCCACGCAGCCATCGACGGCATGTCCCAGGCGCCCGGATGGACCAGTCGTGAGCCCGCAACACCGTCTTGGGTCCACTCCGCCACGTTTCCGGCGAGGTCGCAGATACCTTCTGGCGTCTGGTCGCGAAGGTACAAGCCCACGGCGCACGGGCGGCCAATGACCTCCTCCCGCGTATTGGCATTGCCATCGCCGAAGGGCTGGCCCCATGGGTACGGCCGTTTGGCGACGCCTCGCATTGCGAACACGCGTTCATCAACGCGGGGCAAGCGGGCCGCGTGCGCGGCTGCGTACGCATCGGCCTCGAAGGCTGTCACGCCCACGACGGGCTGGTTCGGCACAAAGTAGCGTTTGAGCGCGGAATCCGCGGCGCGGGCAGGCCAGTTTTGGGTCGTAGCGTTTCGCCAGGCGCGACCTTCGTCCGTCCACACCGCGTCGTTGCGGTAGCCGCTCCCGCCAGCCCACGTCCCGAATTCGTCGTTGGTGACGGGGTAACGGCCGAGAACAACCGTGTCTTCCGGCCCGTCCACGGTGACCCAGTAGTCGGCATCTGAGGGCTTGCGCAGGCGCGGATCGCCCAACCAACCCAGAATCTCACCGAGTTCCACGCGTTCTCGCGCGGGTCCCGTGCCATCGGCAAGGCGTTGCACGAAGTGGGTGACGGCTGTTTGCCGCAGCGCGTCGTCGCCTTGGCCAGAGAGGATTCGTCGCCCTGCCCGAATCCACCGATCGGCGGGTTCGTCAGGGCCTAGCGGCGCGAGGTCATTGGCTTGTTCGGCGGGCACGATGCCTCCGGTGCGAGAGGCCGATTGGCTTAGCGCGTTGACCCGGCCGAGCCAACCGCGGTCGCTCAGCGGCCCATGGTGAGAAACGTCGCAATCGGTTGATGGACGGCCGACTCCGAGATTCGCGACACAAAGAGGTCGGCGTGTCCTACGCGGGCGCCGTCTGGCGACATGACCTCTTGAACGGACGGACGAACCCCGAGTGCGTCCACAACCGCCAGCGCCGAGGAAGGAGGTACGATGCCGTCGCCGCGGGACCAAAGGACGAGGGTTGGATTTTCGATGGCGCTGAGCATCGTGGTGAAAGCCTCGCCATCAGCGGCGACCGCGCCCGAATGCATCCAACGAATCAAATCCGCGTTGAGGGAGGGCACCGGATCCTCTACGATCGGAATCAGCGCATCGGCTGCCCAGATGTCGGTCAGCGCGGAGTTGAGGTACGGCGCAAGCAGGCCCAAACGGCCAAGCGGTTTGAGCAAGAAAGAGGCCGCAGTACGGGTTCCGCGTACGGGGAGTCGGCCCAAGATGGGACTGAGCCCCGTCAAGATGCGGGTAAGCGACGATCGGGGCCACGCGACCGGGCTTGCTGCAAGCACAATGCGATCGATGGCGGCAGGCTTGTCCAGTGCGGCCAGCAATGCGACCGTGCCGCCGAGGCTGCAACCGACAATGGATACGCGATCGCGTTGGGTCGCCGCTCGCACGATGTCCAACGCCGTCGCCACGTCTTGGGAGGCGAGCGTGACAAGCGTGGTGGGGCCCGCGTCTGGCTTGCGCCCCGCGCTCCTGCAGGTGCGTGGATCCAGGGTCCACACGTCGAGTCCGGCTCGAAGTAGCGCCTGGACGAGTGGGGGTCCGCCGGGCCGCCGGTGAAACAGCCTGTCGTTCATCCCGTAGCCGGGAATGCACAATACGGGCGCCCCTCCGCTCAAACCGGCATGCTGCAAACGCAGCTGCCAGCCGTCTTGTGTGTCGATTGGGTAGGCGCCAGGTCGTGAACGTGGGTCGAAGTCGGTCACGTGGCGCGATATCCTCTCGCCATGTCGGTGGTGGAGCACGAGCCGGACCCCGTTGCCGTTACGGCGGATCCGCCAGAAGGCGCTGAGGAAGTACTGGCCTATTGGTCTGCCGTAGGCGCCACGGTTGTGGAGACGAGCGGTACGGTTGCCACGCTAGTGGACGCCACGGGTGCCACTTTTCTCGCCGCATTTCTCCGGTATGAGGATGTCGACCCACGCGGGATGAACGAGCTGTCAGACGCGGTCGCAGGCGTGCTTGGGGGCCGGCGGTTTCACCTGCACGTGCGTCGCGCGCTGCCTATCGAATTCGACCCGGCGCCGGTTGTGCGTGCGGTGAGCTTGTGGCTTGGGGCGATTGAGCGCGGCGACTGGCAGGGATTGAACGCTGTGTACGACGATGGTCCGGTCTCGGTAGAGATTTCCCTGTTCGACAAAGAACCAGTGGCAAGCCGGCCGTCTGGGCGGCTCCTTCTCCGACCACAGGCGACCATCGAACAGCTATCGACCCTCGATGAAGCCATCATGGAGGCGGGCCTAAACGTAGGCGGATTTGGCCAACCGCCGGTCGTGTGTGTCGTGTTGGGCGGCAGTCGTCCGCCGAGGGGCTATGTCCAACAGTTCTTGTACGGCACAGCGGATTGGACCAGTGTCGTGGACGGAGTTCGCCGGGTTGGCGTGACGTCAGGCGGTCGGTCGGTGTTCGCGGACCCTGCCGTGCACGGTGTCGGCTCGGTCGTGTGGTGGGACACGCCTCCGCGCTTGTGGGTGAATCCGTGGAGTCGTTTCGGTGGGTTTTCGCCCCCGGGCCGCTACTGCCGTTTCGCGCCCGGCGAAGACGTTGGCGACGAATGGCTCGGGAGGGCGCAGTTCGTCATGTGCTGGGGCGAGCGATGACGCCGCGCGCGGCACCCATTGGCACGGGTTGGATCGAAGTCGTTACGGGATGCATGTATTCGGGCAAGACGGAAGAACTGATTCGCCGTTTGAACCGAGCCACCTATGCGACGCAACGCATTGTGGTGTTCAAACCGGAAATCGACGAGCGTTTTGCCAAAGACGATGTCGTTTCACACAGTGCATTGCGTTTTCCCTGCATCGCCGTAAAGTCCGCGGCGGAAATTCTGCAGCGCGTCGGCGATGCCCAAGTTGTCGGCATCGACGAGGCTCAGTTCTTTGACGCCGGCATTGTGGCCGTCGCCAATCGGCTCGCAGACGATGGCCGCCGCGTTGTGATCGCCGGTCTCGACCAAGACTTTCGCGGCGAACCGTTCGACCCGATGCCGGCGTTGATGGCAGTCGCGGAATACGTGACGAAGACGCTAGCGGTGTGCGTTGTCTGCGGGTCGCCGGCGGACCGTTCGCAGCGCCTTGTCGCCCGCGACACCCGCGTGCTGGTTGGTGCCAAGGAGTCCTACGAAGCGCGCTGCCGGGCACATTGGCGACCGGACGTTGAAGAGACGAAGCAAACCAGCCTTCCGTTGGGCGAGTAGGGGATGTCTGCCGTGCAACGTTCCGTTGCGTGCCGCGGAAAAGCCGCGTTTGTTCGCGATGATTTGGTTTCGAGTCAATTTCGTTGCTCAAGAAATGGCGCAAATCTGGACATCCCGCTGACGAGCGAGTAAAGCGGGCTCGGTCCGGTGAATGAGCCTTGCGGCTAGCGCCGTGAACCCACTGGCACCCCCGAGGAGACACTATGAAGAACTTGACCTTGTTTGCCCTTCCCATGCTCGCCGCTTGCGGCCTTTCCGAAGAAAAATTCGCGGAAGAATACGCACAAACCTTCTGCGACAAGATTGTCGAGTTGGATTGTGGCACTGAGTGCGTGGAAGCCACTGGCACCGACACCACGGCGACCGCGACTGGCACGGATACGTGCGAGTACGACGCTAAGGCCGCCAAGGATTGCCTCAATGGCGAATGGGTCTGCACCGACTTCGGTGGCGGCTTCCTGTTCCCAGAAGGCCCTGCCGAGTGTCTCCAAGTCTACGTCTGCACCGACACCGACACCACGGCGACCGCGACCACCGCGACCTGATCTCGGTAGTGTCACGGACCCCGGCTGTGCGAAAGCACGGTCGGGGTTTCGTGTTTGTGGCCGGTCCATGGGTCAGACGCTTCTGATCGCGGGCGACTAGCGGTGCTCCGGCGGCTCGCCGACCTGCGGGCTAAGGGGCGCGGGCGTGCGAGGTCAGCGTGGTCATGTGGTGGGTGTGGGCTGCAGCGTGCGGCCCTTCGGATGGCGCTTTTGTCACGGACTACGTGGAGCAGACCTGTACGCTGCTGCTCGATTGTTATGAGCCGTCTGCCTTAGCATTCGACGGAATCGATTCATTCGATACCTGCTTGGGCGTGTACGGCCCGCCGGTAGAGGACCTCAGATTGGCGTGCACCTTCGACCGAAAGGCTGCACGTGATTGTTTGGACGCGTTGCCCGACGCCGCGTGTCCTGCAGATGGCGAAACGCTGGAAGCTGCGCTTCCGGTTGCGTGCGATTCGGTCTTCGTTCAGTGTCAGGGGAGTGCGGATGAAACCGGTGTGTGAGTTCCTGTTGCTCGGATTGCCGTCTCTGGCGTGGGCCGGGGGAGTGAAAGCAAGTAGCGCGGCGAAACCGGAGGATGGCGCGACGTTCACCGCCGAATCCGCGTTCGACGGGTTGTTGTCCACGGCTTGGGCGGAAGGCGATTTGGGTGAGGGCAATGGATCGTGGGTCGAAGTGACCTTTGACCGTGCCGTGGACGTGACGACCGTGACCCTATGGCCCGGCAACATTTCGACGGGACGACGAAGCGCGAGGGAGTATGGTCGCCCTCACACGGTCACGGTGACGCTGTCGAACCCAGGAACCGCCCCAGTACAAGTCGTGGCGCGGCTCTCGGATCCCGGAGACGTGGGGCCAACACGCGTCGACGTGGCAATCAGTGGCAAGGCAACGACCCTGCGCGTCACGGTGGATGAAGCGTATCGGGGCGGCCTGTTCAACGATTGCGCAATCGCGGAGGTAGCGGTCAATTTCGTGGGAGGCAACACGCCGGCCGTCCTGGATCGACTCGCAACTTGGCAACTATCCGAAGCGGGTCAACGAGCGGACGCCAAGGACGCCGAGGAGGTTGCCGGTCTCGTCGGTAAGATCCGCGCTGAGCAGTTCGGAGATCGCGACGCCCTGCAAGAGCTGATGCTGCGGGCGGGGGATGGGGCCCCGTACTTACGCGCCCAGGCGCGGACGCTGGTGCCGGCTGGCTTCCGACTTTCGGCCTTGCCACCGGATCCACATGCCGTGCAGGCCTTGCTGGAAATCGGCGACAGCAATGCCATTCCGGCCATTGAACGTGCTGCGCTGCGGTCTCGTGGCCAGGACCAGGTCGCATTGAACCAGCGCGTGGAGATGTTCGAAGCCTACCAGGATCTTGTTGGCGCGAACCGGACCGTTTCGCCATGGGGCGAGGTGGGCATCGCGCCCGGCGCGCTCAAGAGCCTTGGCGAGCCCCTCGCGATCGGGCTCGACCCGTTCGGTGGCGTGTGGGTCGCCGACACGGGCAACCACCGCGTTCAGCGTTTTGGTCCAGACGGCGTTCTGCAGAAGGCATGGGGCTTCGGCACCGCAGACATCACGAACGTGTGGTTTCCCAAGACGCGGAACTGGTACGCCGCGGGTGCTCATCCTACCGAAGAGGCGGGCGGCTTTGTCGCGCCGGTGGACCTCGTGCTCGTCTCCAGCAAGGTCGGAACGACGGCTTGGGTGTTGGATGCGCGTGGACGGGTGTCCGTGATTGGCGAAGATGACCAGATTCGCACGGTCTGGAAGATCGCGTCCGACATGCCTGTGAGCGCGGGTGTTGGGGGGGAGGCGCACCTCGTCCGCATGTCGCCCAAACGATTTGTCGTTGTCTGGGGAAACGAAGCTGTCGTGCTCGATGAGCTAGGTGCCGAGGTGTCGCGGTTTGACATTCCGGACGGTTCACCCCAAGGCGCAATCGCGGTGGGTGACCGGCTGGGGCTGCAATTCGCGAAGGACCTCGTCGAATACGGTCTCGACGGCTTCCGATTTGGCGGCGCGCTAGGAGATTCTCTCGGACGGGGTTTCGAGTCCTGGGATCTTGTGACGGATGAAAAGGCAAAACTCTGGGCGTTGACGGACCAGGGTGTCGCCATTCGCTTCAAAAAGCTTGGCGTAGTGGACTTTCGCGTTTCAGTGTCGGAAACGTCGATGGGTCGGCCACGGTTCGCTGTGTTCGACGGCCTGTTGTACGTCACCGACGGTGACCGGATCCTGCGGCTGGATGCCCTGGAAGCGCGTCGAAAGGCCGAGCTTGCGGAGGAAGAGAAAGTCGAAGCTGCGAAGGATCCGGCGTGATCGCAGTTTGGCATTTGTGGGCATGTCAGCCATCGCCACCGGCGATCGGCATCGGCTCAGTCGCGGTGAAGACCCAAACAGAGGTTGTGCGTCCTGTGCTTCGGTCGTGTGTGCCAGGCCAAAAGTCGCAGGAAATTGTGCCGCCGGACGAGAGAATCGACTTGGCGCGTGCCGTTCTGGACGGCATGGTGCGGGATTTTGCGCGCGACCCAGAGAATCCTTGGGCTGTGGCCCACGCGCTACTTGCATTGGGCACGGATTTCCAGCTCACGAATGGTCGGGAGCCCGTTGGGTGGCTGTACGAACGGTGGGGGACGCTCGATGCTGCGGGACTTCCCGATTTTCCCACGTCAGCGGGTGAGGCCAGGGTCGAGCCGCACACTGACTTGCTGCTGAAGTCTGTGGCCGAAAGCGGCATGGCGTCGTCTACGGCCATCACGGTCCAAGGGCGTGCGTTGACGCTACAGGACGCGTGGTTCGGCGCTGCTTCGCGGATCTGGGTCGCAGGCGAAACGACGTCCGCGACGTCTTGGAATGACACACCTTGGACGTTGGCCGCGCTGGCGGCTTGGGCCCCAGAGGATTTCGAGTGGACGGCCGCAGGACACCCGATGTCTATGGACGCCTTTGCTTCCGCGGAGGTCAGTCGATTGCGGACCGAGACCGCGTTCCTCAGGGAAGCGCGAGGCGCGGGCGAAGAATTCCGCAAGAGAGGCCAGGGGATCTTCGCCTATACCTGCGGTGGCGCACATTTGTACCAGGGCGCAGCCTTCGCGGTGGCGCGGGGGTTTGGTACGCCCTCGGACCGTGTGGAGATCGACGAACAAACAGCGTTGTTGTTTTGGCGATTCCCGATCGAATTGCGTGAGCTGGATGCCGTGTTGAAGGCGCGGCCGGAGATGGCTCCCGTGTTGGTGGCGCAACGGATGAAGTTTATCGGGCATTTTCTGGAGAGTGTGCATCGTGCATCTGCCTGGGGCCTGCACAAACCTTCGGGCTTTGAGCGCGCCACACTCGCAGGCGCACTCGTTGAGCTGGTGAAAACCGTTGAGCTCTTAGTGACGATGCGGGTTCCGGCTTCCTTACCGCAAATCCGCGCGACCAATGAGCAACTCTTTTTGGACTACGTGGGTGACGCCGCCCATGCGCTCAAGGGACTCGACCTCGCCACCGGGCGCGCCGGCGTTTGCGGCTAGCAAGCCTCGGGGAAATGCCCACCTGCTACGCTTGTCGCTTCATCCCGCGGGACTTCGTCGCGGGGACCCCACGCTCGGTCGCCGTACCATGGGTAGGGCGCGATGATCGAAAGCCGCTCCGCGATACTCCTGCCCGCACCCGATCCCGATCCCGATCCCCCTCCCGACCCGAGGCAGCGATGCCGTTCGACCATGAAGCTCGATGTGTACGCCGTCGCCTTGGACTTCCTGGTACTCGCCAACGGCGTCGTTGAGCGGTTGCCTCGGGGGCGCTCGCACATCGGTGATCAGCTGTCACGCGCCTCCTTGTCGATCGTACTCAATATCGCAGA
>CAMASI010000125.1 GCA_945861065.1 Klebsiella pneumoniae
GGCCAGTGGAACCCGTTCGTGTCGCGCGCACTCGACCGGATGCGCGCCGCCGCGCGAGACACCGGGCGTCCATCGCGCCTCCAGACAAACGTACCGGCGCAACTGCCTTCTCTGCGCGGTGCCGCTTGACGGAGGCCGATCTGCACCCGTTCGAGTTGAGGTACGCGACGGCCACGTCCGGTTTCGGCCGTCCCGACTGGCGCGAGCGGCTGCGGCCATCGTCGCATTGATGGTACCGGTAATCAGTTTCGCGCAATCAATGGCAGGCGAACCGTCGCCCGCCAGTGAGCAAGAACTGTGGGTCGAACTAGGTCAGTTGTGGGTCGACGTGGTGGATATGGGTGACCTGCCGTATCCCAATTTGACGGTCGCTCTTGTCGCCTCGGACGGTAACCGAATGGAGGCAAAAACGGACGCGTCGGGACGCGCAGGGTTTGCCCGCGTAACAAAGGGAACGTATGCGCTCACGGTTTCAAAAAAGTCCGTGAAGCTTCACTCGATGCTTGAGGTTCCCGCTGGAAGGGAGATGGTTATCCGAAAGGTATTCATCGAAAGCACTTACGAGTACGTGGGTGGCGTCGTTCGTCAGGAGAACAAGCCTTCCGTTGACCGTCTCGGGCAGTCCATACCCTCAGGCCACGAACCCCCTTGGGACGCCACCATGAACCGCCTCCAGCGCGCCGCGGCCAGGCTTTCTTTTCGGCCTGCCGCCTTCCCGGGCACGACACGTGTCGTTGGTCCCAGCGGCCCGTTCAGCGGACCGCTCGAGCGCTCGTTGTTCGGGCCTCCGGAGGGCGCGGGCGGTCCCCGCGGCGGCACGTCACCGCTTCGCGGGCGATAGAGAGCGCCGTCGAGGTGCACGCGTGTTTGACCCGAAGCTGGCAAAAGAGGCCTTGGCAGGCCTTCCCGCGGACATCGCCGACAGCCCGTTGTTCAATCCGGACCTGGCCCCGGTCCCGGCACAACACCGCAACTGGTCGACGTGGAACTTTGCGGCCCTGTGGATCTCCATGGCGCATTGCATTCCCACGTACATGCTCGCCGGAAGCCTCATCGCGAGCGGAATGAACTGGTGGCAAGCGCTGCTGACGATTGGCCTTGGCAACACCATCGTGCTCGCCCCCATCCTCCTCAACGCCCACCCCGGCACCAAATACGGAATCCCATTTCCTGTTCTTGCGCGCGCCTCTTTCGGGACAGTTGGTGCGAATGTCCCGGCGCTGCTGCGCGCGGTCGTCGCCTGCGGATGGTTCGGCATCCAGACCTACATCGGCGGCGAAGCCGTTCGCACATTCCTCGTAGCGCTGTGGCCCGCATTCGGAACGATTGGGGGCACCGCGATGGTGATGGGCCTCTCCGTGCCGTCGGCGCTGACGTTCGCCCTGTTCTGGTCGCTCAACATCGTCGTCATCTACAAAGGCATGAACGCGGTCCGGGTCTTCGAGAACTGGGCTGCCCCCATCGTGCTCATCATGGCGGCCGCACTGCTCGTGTACGTGGTTGGAAAGGCCGGAGGCGTAGGTCCTATGCTCACCGCACCATCGAAGTTCACGACCCTCGGCGAATTCTGGGTGGTGTTCGTGCCTGCGCTCACCGGTATGATCGGCTTCTGGGCGACGTTGTCCCTCAACATTCCGGATTTCACCCGCTTCGGCAAGGACCAGAAGTCTCAGATGTTGGGGCAAACGCTGGGCCTGCCGACCACCATGATTGCGTTTTCGGCGATGGGCGTGGTCATCACCAGCGCCTCGCAGGCCATCCTCACCGGCGTGGCCGTGGACACGCTGTGGGACCCCGTCGTCATCCTCTCCCACCTCACCTCGGCCGCAGCGCCCCCCGGCTTGTCCGATCCGCTCATCCCATCCGCGGCCGTCCGCGGCATCGTGGCGGTCTTCGCGCTGCTCGGCGTGGCCATCGCCACGATCAGCGTAAACATCGCGGCGAACGTCGTGAGCCCGGCCAACGACTTCGCCAACCTCGCCCCGCGGTACATCTCCTTCAAAACGGGCGGCCTCATCACCGGGTTGCTCGGCATCGCCATGATGCCGTGGAAACTGATGGAAAGCGCCGGTAGCTACCTGTTTACCTGGCTGATCGGCTACAGCGCCCTGCTTGGCCCCATCGCCGGCATTCTGGTCGTAGATTACTGGTTCATCCGGCGCACCGAACTCGACGTTGCCGATTTGTACCGACACAACGGCCGATACGGCAGGTGGAACCCCGTCGCCCTCGTGGCCCTGGTTGTCGGTGTATTGCCCAACGTTCCCGGATTTCTGCGTGCCGCTGGTGTCATGAGTGGCGGTCCAGACCTGTTCGACACGTTGTATCCTTACGCTTGGTTTGTTGGCTTCGGATTGGCGGGCGTCATCTACGCCGTCGGCATGCGCGCGCGGTCCTGAGCGGGTTCACGCGGTTTCCATGGCGATGGCCGCCACCTTGCATTAGCCCGTCGCCTTTTCAGGAGACCACTGCCAATGGCAGACGAACCAGAGGCGTGGGTACCCACAGGGGCTGACTACACATCAGACCGTGCCTTCCACACCTTCCCGCTATCTACCGAGGTTCTCGCCGGAATCAGCGACCTCGGCTACAAAAACGCCACACCCGTGCAGGTGGCAAGCATCGAGCCCGCCCTCGCGGGGCGACACTTGCTCGTCCGCGCCAAGACCGGCACCGGCAAGACGGCCGCCTTCGGAGTTCCAGTCGCGGAGCTGACGCCCCAGGGTGCCCGCGCCCCGCACACCGTGATTCTCGCGCCTACCCGCGAGTTGGCGATGCAGATCGCCGACGAGGTCACAGCCATTGCGAAGTACCGCGATGTCGCAGTCGCCTTGCTGTACGGAGGCGTCGCGATTGGCCCGCAGGAGAAAGTGCTGGCCGACGGGGCAGCCATCATCGTCGGTACGCCAGGCCGAATTCTCGACCACTTGCGCCGCAAGTCGCTGTCGCTGGCCGAGTGCCGGGTGGCGGTCCTGGATGAAGCCGACGAAATGTTGTCGATGGGCTTCTTCGAAGACGTCACCGCTATTCTCGACTACACCCACAAAGATCGCCAAATTCTGTTGTTTTCGGCGACCATCTCCGACGAAACGCAACGGCTGGCGGATCGTTACCTGAAGGACCCGGAGCAGATCCGGCTGTCCACCGATGCCGACCAGGTCGGGAACATCAAACACATCATCTATGAGACGACCACCGATTTCCACAAGGTGCGTTCCCTCCTCTACCTGCTCGATCTAGAAAATCCGACGAGTGCCATCATCTTCTGCAACACGCGGGAAGACGCAGCGACCGTCGCCACCTTCCTCGATCGTCAGGGTTTGGACGCCCAACTGCTGTCGGGCGAACTCAGTCAGGCGCGTAGAACCGAAGTGATGAAGAAGGTGAAGGCCGGCGAGGTTCGGTTCCTCGCGTCTACCGACGTCGCGAGCCGCGGCATCGACATCTCCGATCTCTCGCACGTCATCAACTACGCGTTGCCTGCCGACCCACCCGTGTACCTCCATCGAATCGGTCGCACAGGGCGAATCGGCAAGACGGGCACCGCGATTAGCTTGGTCGGCGGACCTGACCTGACCACCCGCAAGACCCTCGAAAACGTTCACCACATTCCGTTTGAAGTCCGCAAGCTTCCCGACCCTGAGACGGCGGTGCGCATGCGCGTAGACCGTCAGATCGAGCAGATTCGTGGGGCCATGGGCACGCTTGTCTTTGAGTCCCTGATGCCTCTCGCACGCGCCCTCAAAGAGCGGCCAGATGGCGAGGTCTTGATCGCCGCCGCCTTGCGCGCATTCTTTCAGTGGGACCGCGCACGCCGCGCGACGGCCGGCGAGTTGCCAGACCCGGGCACCGCGCTCCGCGAGTCGCGTGCTGAAAAGCCGCTGCGCGAGGAGCGTCGCCAAGAGGAACGCAGGCCAGTACGCCGGGAGCGCGACCGCGAACGGGGTAGCGAACGCGGCGGTGAGCGCGGACGGGAACCAGATCGCGACCGGGCACCAGATCGCACGCGTCGAAAAGAAACCCGCCCCACACGCGGAAAGCCTGTGTCGACCGAGGACATGGACGCGTTGTTACTGTCGGCGGACGATGCGGTGCTGACGCCAACACCCTCAGCGGCGGCTTCCCCACCCGCCACGTCTATGCAGCCCACGGGCGAGTCTGACGAAGCGAAAAAGAAGAAGCGACGGCGCCGCAAGAAGAAGGGAGAAGGCGGGGCAGAAGACGGCCCGTCGTCCGCAGAGAGCGGCGACTCCGAGAGTGGAAACCAGCCCGCAATGGGCGACGACCTCGACGCCTTGCTCTCCATGGATGGGTGACGTGTATCAGGCGCTCCGAGAGGCGTTGAAGGGCCACTCGTCGGTGTTGTTGACGGGGCCGGTCGGTCCCGATGGCGACAGCATTGGGGCGTCCCTTGCCCTACAACGGCTGCTCAAGCCTCATGGCGTGAGCGCACACGTCGGATGCACAGTTCCTGTGCGCTACAGCTTCCTTCCCGGCGCCTCAAAGTGCATCGCGGATGCCGACATTCGCCCCACTTATGACGCCGTTGTGGTGTTGGACGGCGACCGTCACCGCCTCACAGAGCCCGCGGCCGCCGCGTTTGCGTCTGCGAAATTTACCGCCCTGATCGATCACCATGCGTCGAGTACAGACGAGGGCTACCATTTCGCCTGGATTGAGGTCGGCGCCCCGTCGACCACAGAAATGCTGTACCGGGCCGCCACCGCACTCAAGGAGCCCATCGACAAGGCCACGGCGCTGTGCCTGTACACCGGGTCGATTTTCGACACGGGAGGCTTCCGCTATTCTAACGCCACACCCAATACGTTGCGTATGGCGGCGGATCTGATGGACACTGGCTTCGACCACGCCGACGTCTGTCTTCGTGTGCTCATGGAGCGCAGACCCTCTGGGCTACGCCTTGCGGGGTCGGTGTACACCGGAGCCAGCCTTTTGCACCAAGGCGCACTGGCGATTGCACGCGTAAGCGAAGACGATCGGCGCGCGACTCGTTTCGTAGACGGCGATGTGGAGGGCGTCGTAGACGGCTTGGTTCATACAAGAGGGGTGGAAGTCGCCGCCCTGCTCGTCCAGCGGGGCGCCACGGAAGTGAAAGTGAGCCTGAGAAGCCGGGGTCGCGTCAACCTCGTGGACGTCGCCCGAAAGCTGGCGCCAACCGGCGGAGGCCACCCGAAAGCGGCAGGGGCCATGATGACCTCGACCTTGGAAGAAGCCGAGCGACGCGTGATTGAAGTGGCGAGCGCAGCACTCATCGCGGCGTCGATCCACCCGGGTGCACGTCCATAGGGTGAGGGCATTGCGCGAGGGGATCACCCGCAGCGCCCCACCACACGATTCGGTCCGGCGTCTGGGAACACCAGCGGGCTTGCTGGTCGCGCACGAACCCTGAAGGCGGCCTCCAGTTGAGCCCGTACGGTTCGCCTGTCACCTGGAGCGACACACGAACGCCGACCGACCACGGCGCGATGACCCCGTCCTCCGGCTCCATTGAGGCAGCAAGCGAGGCGATGGCCGCGTTCTCCGCCCTGACGTTACGCACGAGGGCATGCCAACTGACGAGGCCCCACACGAAGCCGGCCAGAACGACCCAGCGAAACACCGGCGCTTTCCCCGACCGACCGGCCAAGGCGACGGCGCAGATGAGCCAGCTGTCCGCATCAGAAGGACCGAATAGCAACAATGCGCTCGCCGCTACGCCTCGATCTACGCCGAGCAAGCAAAGAGGTCCAAGCGCCATGAGCCAGCGCAGGAAGCAACTGCCTATATTGGGCAACGGCGCCGTGAAAACTCCCCGGTCCCCCCACCACCAGTCCGCCCCAGAAAAGGCCGTTGCAAGGCCTACGCCGAGCCCTACACCAAACAATACAGGACGCAGGCCCGTGCGCGTCGCGACCCACGGCGCCGCCAATACGGCCGTGGGCGACACCAAGATCCCAAGCGCCAACCCCACGACGGTGAACCGCGTGAACGCTGCGACCACCACGGCACAAACCCAGGCCGGCTCGACCTCCGCGAAGGAGGCCGCCGCAAAGGCCGCAGCCGCGAACGCAGCGGCAGCGCGACCAGGGGCCTCGGGAACCGACTTGCCTACCCACACAGTTGTAGCGGCGAGCAAAAAGGCCGACGCCACGTCCAACGCCACAGGACCCCAGCCCCGCACCAGACCCGTGGCAGCGATCAACCACGGGAGGTGCACCCGTCGCTCCGACCAATCCCCGGCCAACGCTTGAAACAGGTACACGGCAGCGTCGCCGTTGCGCGGACCGGCACCAGCGCCCCACACCCCTACGGCAAGCACCAACCCAGCGACAACACCGACGGTGGCGAAGGAAACTCGTTCCCCAGAGGGCATACGATCCGCTAACCGTCGACGCCGCCCGCTCGGCATTAGGTTGTAGGGGATGATGTCGTTCCTCTTGCTCGCTTGTGGCGCGGACGGTGATTCGCCAAAAACCCACAACGGCGAACCCAACGGTTCGACGGCGTTGACCGCTGTCTTCTCCACGCCACCCTCGGTCATCGCGGCGGACGTTCGGGCGCCGCTGGGTGCGCTCGTCGTGGCCGACTCTGGAGCGCCAACCACCGTGTCCGTGCGGGTCTCGGGTCCGGAAGGCACCCGAAACATCGACTACTTAGCTCTGGCCAATCACCATGAGTTGCCCCTGATCGACCTGCTGCCCGACACCTCCTACGACATCGAGGTCACCGCGAGCCAGACCGACGGCACCTTCGCGACCTCCTCCCCATTGCCGTGGACCACGGGTTCATTGCCCTCACCCACGCCCGTCGTGACACGAATGTTCGACACCGACGGCTTGTTACCGGTGTGGTGGCTGATGACAATTCGTCGGACGGACGGCAAGCCCGGCGGCCATCTCCTCCTTCTCGCCCCCGACGGCCGAATCGCCTGGGTTTGGACGGACTCAAGCGAACACGCCATGGAAGTTATTCAGGAACCAACTGGAGACCTGCTCACCCAACTCGGAGACGGTGTGGTCACACTCGACGGTGCCGGTCGCCAACTCTCCCGCTGGTCCATCCCCGACGATCCGCACACAGAAGCCATCCTAGTGGACGGCATGGAAGGACCCTTTCACCACGACGTTGAACGCCTTCCCGACGGCACTTTGCTCTCATTGACCAGCAAACACCTCACTATCGCCGGATTCCCGATCGACTACGAGGACGCTTCGCTCATCGCGTCGTCGCGAATTGCCGCAGACGTGATCGTGAATTTCGACAGTACCGGCGCGGTGCTGTCTCGGGTGGACGTAGACGACTTCATGTCCACCACGCGGATTGGCTACAGCGCGTTGGGCTCCCGGCTCAAGGACCCCGATTCCTACGACTGGAGCCACGCCAACGACGTGTCCCCGATTTCCGGCCGCAACGCCATTCTCCTGTCCATGCGGCATCAGGACACGGTGGTACTGCTCGACCTGTTCAATTCTTCGCCCATTTGGATTCTCTCGCCACCCGACAACTGGACGGCACCGTGGGGCGACCGACGCCTGACCCCCGAGGACGGCGTTGTTTGGCCGTTCCACGCCCATGCGCCGGTCCTTGAGGGAAACCGGCTCGTCTTGCTCGACAACGGAAACTACCGTGCGTCCCCATTCACCGGCGCCGGGCCTGACGTCGACGAGAGCACGTGGACGCGGGTGGTTGCCTTCGACATCGATGAGACACAGGGCAGGTTCTCGGAAGGCTGGGCGCTGGAAAACACCACAGTAGGGCAGGTCTTTTCGGAAGCCGTCGGGTGGATCGAGCGGACGGCAGAGGGCCATCTGGCCGTCACCTACGGCGCCATCACTGAAATCGATGGCGTGCTGGTCGAGGACCTTGGCCTCTCGACGCCCATCGTGCACCTGCTCGTGGTCGACGACAGCGGCCCCGAGCCTAAAGTGCTGCAAGAGACACGCCTCGCCAATTTGGATGCCGAAGAGGCTGGGTGGCTGGTTTCGCGCGCGCATCCGCTCAGCGGACCGTACCCAGCCGGGTTCGCGACCGTGACATGGGAGTAGTGGCACTGGCGCTTGGGTGGGCCAATGCCCAAGAGCCGGCGCACGAGGTGTGGGCAGGAACACTCTCGGTCGTCGGAACCCGAAGCATTCCCCTCCTCGGAACAGTGGAATACCGCACCGACACGCATGTACTGGCGGTCGCCATTCAGGTGGCGGAGGACCGTTGGTCCGTCACGCAACAGGTGTGCGACCTCAACTTCTCCAAAGCCTTAGGCGCGACAGTTCGCGTAGCGCCCGACGCCACCCGAAGCATCCCACCCACCCGCTTCGACTGGGTCCGCGGTCCGGACGGCATGTGGAGCACGGTCTGGCTCGGCGGATGGAACGACACCGACTTCGACAAAGACGGCAAGCCTGGAATAAGTTTCCACGTCGGCGCCCTCGTTTGCGGCGGAACACTTCATATCGCCAGTGCAGCGCGAAACGAAGCGACGGCGGATGCGCCCGGTCCTCACAACGGAAAGCTCAAGATCTGGACGGAACAACAAATCCTGGCGACCGAAGGGGCCTGCCTCAAGGTGATGGCAAAGGACCGAAAGGAATGGCTCTATGGCCGGTATTCTTTCGTCGTCGCCCCAGACGCAACCTGCGAAGTCCCCGGCGTGATTTGGCCGGATCCCTTCCTTAAGTGATCAGCTAGTCCTCGAACAAGCTGTCAGCTGTCAGCCGTTGGCGGTTAGCTCGAACGAACCGTCCCAATGGACTGCGCGACTGGACGTGGTGTGCGCTTTCAGGTGAAGCGCTCGACTACGCTGCCGCGGCGAATTGTCTAGGTGCCAGGCTAATAGCT
>CAMASI010000126.1 GCA_945861065.1 Klebsiella pneumoniae
CGCCCCGACCATTCCGAACGGAGGCCAGTTTCGTCGTCAGAATCGCCGTTTTCAGAAGGTCCTGGCCTCGGCCAAAGTGCCAGGACATCGAAGGGCTTTCGGAAGGTGACCGTCAATCGGCCCTCGGCGAAAGTGGAGTTCAAGCAGAGCACTTCCAGCAAACGACGCAGCTGGAGCGGCTCCCGTGAAGAAATGAGGTTGTAGGCACGGTTCCCGAGTTCTAAGACAACAATGGCCGTGTCGAGGTTTTGGGTCTACTTGGCCGTCTCGACGTCGATGAACTCATCGATGAGCGCGAAGCCATTGCCAGCGGCGTACTTCTTCAGGATGGCCTGCTGTTGCTGATTGCTGAATCGAGAAGCCCGCGCGCTCTTCCTCGCGAGAGGACACACGTGCGTACAGGACCACCTGTTTGAGCGAGGGCGCGGCGGCGCCGGCGCCGGCATTGGCGCCGACGGTGCGGCCGGGCGGGCGGTCCGGCGGGTGGGCGAGCGAGACATCGGGGCTCCGTACCTAACGCGCCGGAGGTTGACGTAAGCACTCCACCGCGGCTCGGTGCCGCGGCAGCGTCTTCGTCCAACCAGGGGTTCCCGACCGGGCCCCGTTTGTTGCCGGGGCGTGCGTCCGGCCCAGCCGGGAACCCCTTCTGCTTCTTTCCATCTCGGCACTATTCCGCCGTCGGCTATCGAAGCCGGTCAGTGGTCGCGACATAGGCATTAACGGCGTTCGCGTCGAATTTCGCAAGCAACGAGGCAGGCGAGCGAATGAACGCCGACGACAGAAGGCAGAAGTCAAAGGTCTCCGCCGGGTCGGGCGAATCTGCCGCTGGGGGCGGCGAATGAAATCCATGACCCAGCGCATGGAAAACCAAGCAGATCAGCAGTGAACCGTCAAACTCGTACTCGAAAGGAATTCCCACCTGAACTCGGGTCGGATCCGACTCCAACGGCGTCACTGGCGGAGCGGTCCGGTTGGTCACCCAAATCTCCACAGCGTCCGCGTCTGTGCCTACGAACTCGTGCGTGGCGCGGTCCGCGTCTGTCACGCGTTTCACCCACTCGAATGGCATCTTCCCGTCAAACCAGGTAAACGTGTCTGCCCACGTCGCCGGATCCCAAGTGTCTCCCCACAATGCGCCAGACCAAATCATCTGAACCGAAAGCAGGCGCAGCTTCAAATCCACGCCCCAAAAAGGCAAATGACCGACGTTGATTTCGTTGTTTACCTCGCTCTGCTTCTTGTTGAATCGCGGCGTTCCCTGTCCCCAAAACGCGGCACCACCTACCTCGAGCATGATCTCGTGGGCCTCCCGGGCCGTCACGGTGTCTGCGTCGAACGGTGGCTCGCCGCAGGGCAGGGCCCCGTCGTCCAGCATCCCGGCAAGGTCGAGCGCCCGTATCGGATACGCTACCGCACCCACATTCGGGACGTTTGCGTACAAGCTGGGCGGAAACGGAATGTGATCTCCACCCGCGTTGGCGCCCGCGGCAAACGACGTGCAATGAACGAGGTCGCCGACGTGCCAGAACCGACCATACGCGTCGGCAACCAGCGGAAGCGCCTCGACCAGGCGCGCGCTCATGTTGCCGCCATTCGAGAAGCCGACACATACAACCGACGGATCAAGCAGGAATCCGTCCGCAGCGTACCCCAACATGCGCAGGAACGCGGACTGCAGCATTTGCTCCAGTTGTTGTAGAATCAAGCGGATGAAATCCACATCCCGGACCTGGGCCTCCGTATACTTGGCATTCCAAATGCAAGAGGGCGAGAACCCCAGCCCAGCCACCTCAGAGTAGGCCGACACCCCCTCTGGAGAGACAAGGATGAAACGCCCGCTGACCGGGCGAATCGCGTCGTTCGCCTGCGGGGCGGCGGGATCGTCGGCGTTCAGCGCACCGGGCGAAAGCAGGCAATCGAACTTCGTGTTCAGAACGAACTGCAGCGTGCCGCCGCCGCCATGAAAGATGAAGATCACGCGAATCGGCCCTCCGCGAATCGGGTCAAGTTGTCGCGTGAACTGAATCCAGTCTGGCGGCACGTACACTGCCGCCCGACGATGAATCGCAAAGCCACTCATATTCTGTTCGATGTTCAGCATGACCGGCACGCGCACCTCAGGGTCGAATTGTTGTTCCATCCAATACAAATACGATTCCCGCACCCTGAATGTCGCCCACGTCGCTGGAGGATCCCACGGCGATGTCCGCGTATCCATCGCCCGTGATGTCGCCGCCGTCGAATCCGGCGCCGAACCAAACGCCGGCGGCACCCTCGATCTGTACGTCGGCGCCGTCCTCCATCGACTGATCGCCGGTCACTGGCCCAAACCATACATACAAGGGTGTCCCGAGGCCATAGAAGGAGTCGATAGGATTCATGGCCAGGTCGTCGAACCCGTCGCCATCCAGGTCGCCGAGAATCTCCACCTTGATCATATTCAGAAATTCGTTGCCTTCGGCAGGCAACGAGAACAGCGCGGTGCTGGTACACAGGCTCTGGTTTCCCAGCTCATAATCGGAACTGGCGATGAGCCAGGCGAACCAGCTCGGCGGCTCCTGGGCTTCAAGTCCGTCCGGCCCCACCAACACGTCCAAGAGGCCATCGCCGTCAACATCGCCATCGGTGGACAGGCTGTGTGGGCGATCCAGCGGCCGAGCCCACCACCTGGCGAGCGTCAGGTCGAGGAGTTCGGCCGACCCAAGTGGGAACGGCCCCCCAAGCACGTCTACCCGGCTCAAGCTCGTTCGCGAGGCTGCAACGTCCAGGACGCCGTCGCCATCGTAGTCCAGGGCGCTATACTCGCCGGAAGAGGACGGGAAAGGTTGAGCAAAGTCGAAAACCACTAAGTCGCCAGATTCGAAGCAGGAGTCATCGGCCGGGTAACGACGAGATGTCTCATAAAGCCCCATCACTGCTTGGCTACCCCAAGTCGAAAGGCCGTAGAAATAATCGAGTTGCCCGTCGCCCGTCAGATCGGCCAACGCAGGTTCGTCGGAACCGCTGGACCCGCCACCGCAGGTCCAAAGGAGTGAGTCATAGACAGGCGCATCTCCGGTACCCAGTTGAATGTCGTAAAAGCTGTAGCTCCCAGCATTCGCGCCGAGTTCGAGGTCGCCGTCGAGATCAAGGTCCACCGCAGTGACCGGGGCACCGGGCATATAATTCGACAATAGGCTGTTCCAGCCGACTGACATGTCCATCCCCGACGCCCATGTGGCCACTTGAACGGACGTAAACAGACCAAGGTATTCGACGTACCCATCAGAGGAATCGAAGCCCGTGACCATTTCGGCGCCCCCGTCACCATCCATGTCAGGCAGGATACCCAACACCCCCAGCGCCCCGCCCTCCTGGTCGCCAAGGATTCCGCCCACAGCGACGGTCGCCGGTACCACAACCGGCTCTGCCCCGGTGGCGCCCCCCTCAACGGGACAGGCTGTGTCCACCTGCACCCACTCGATCGCGGGCTCCTCGGGTTTGATCGGGCCGCCAGTGTCTTGCCCGGTCTCCGACGAGACGATGACCGTGGTGAGCTCGGATTCCACTGCTGAACCCAGGCGTCCGTGTACGGGTTTGCTCGGGGCTTGGGAGCAAGCCAGCAGCGCCACGAGGACTACCACGGCAGGACCCGAACCGAAGGAAAGAGCGGGGCAATTCCGTCCGACGGAAGAAATGGCGTTGGATCCTTCAGGAACGACCAGACGATCCGAAACCCGTTGCACCCCCAGGCGACTGCTGGCGCTTCACCGGTCGCAAGTGGAGATCCCGGAAAGGCGTGCGCGTCGAGCGCCGGGATCGCCACCTCGTCGGGGTCATTCACGGCGATGAGGGCGACCACAGCCGCCTGAGCATAGGTCGCGACTGCAGACCACCGGAACACCGGCAGCTCTACCTCCAAGCCTGCGTTACCAACGTCAAGCGCGATCACCAGGTCGGCTGCCTTGGGATCGATCGGAACTGGGGACTCCTGACCCCATTGTAGCCACGGTTTCATCGAGTCTAGGAGGCCATACCATTGGGGGGCGGCGTACGCCGCGACGGTGTAGGGGGGAACAAGGTCAAGATTGGCAAACTCGGCCTCCAGGTCCGCAGCCGCCTGCGCATCCGCTTGCGGCCGCGGCTCCCAGTCAGGCATTACGCCAGAGGGCACGTTTTCCCCTAGCGGCGTGATTTGGCTCATCACGTAAGGATCGGCCTGCGCATGCAAAAACAGAATGCGATCCGGAAACACGCCGTCGATGAATGTCCCATCGGAATACGACGCCGGCGGCGACGCCCAGTCCCAGGTCGGCGCCCACGCGGTCGCTAGGCTATGGTCAAGCTCCTTTTCGCTCCCGTGTTCGTAGCCGCCTGTGGACCCCCCGACGACGACCACCCCGCGCGGCCGATAGCGCGTCATCTCCATCGCCAGCCTCAAGGCCATCGTGCCACCCGTGCCCAGCCCCACGAGGTGGATTCGCGCGCGATCGATAAAATCGTCCTGCACGAGGCGCTTGCCCGACTCGTCCACGAGACTGAGCATCGGCAGCCCCCAGGACAACCACCGCTCCCGGGAAAGCGCAGCGATCCTGTCAATCACCCCACCCACCGCATCCACGTAGTCAACATCGTCCCGATCCTCAGACTTGGACCATCCCCACTCGCCGCGCGCCTGGTTGGGCTGGTCTTCATCGAACGAGCGACCCTCCACGTGTGCGAAGAACGCGTATTCCTCAGGGGGAATGATCGTCAATATACCGGCACTAACCACGCTCTTCGGGAGGCTGGAAATCTGCGTCTCCCGAAGTCCTGAATCGTGAGAAAAACTCATCATGTTGCCCGGGGCCAGACGAAAGGCGCCACCGCCCCGTCGCGCTCCATGCAACCCAATCACCAACGGCAACGGCCGCCGAATCTGCAATACCGCCCGATACCAGTCGTTGGGCTCGTAGTATTCGAACCCGCGTTGCCAACCATTGACTTCGAATAGGATGGGCATTGGCGCCTCACAGGCCGAAGTTGGAAGGGTTCTTGAAGAAACGCCACACATTCCACGGCAATCCGACCTCTTCGGTAGCGAGCGCACCCCACGCTGGCAGCGCGTGACCCGGCGCGGTCTCGTCGACCAACGCGACCACACTTGCTGGTGAAAAGCCCCAGGCCGTCACCTCCGGAAGTGTGCCGTCGACGTCTGGCGGTACCGCCAGCGGAACGGGCAGCGCCGTTACAACGCCATTTTTCTCCGAAGCCCAATCTGCGGCACCCCCAAGCTGAGACGCGACCTGTGGCGCCGCCCAGAACTCGCCGGGAATAGGCACACCGGCGGCGTCGCGCTGATAGCCCCATCCGTACGTGGCGAGATCGTCTAGATCGGCCTGAACCCAGGCATTCGGCTCCAAAGGATCCGCGGTGCCGACAGGCACCCGGGCGTCGCCCTGCGCAGCGAGAACCAGCACTTTCGTGGTCAAATGCGCTACGGCCGATGGCTTGGGAGCTACGACCCGCGACGGTGCGCCCGAAGGTTGCAAGCGGACGCCGCGCGCCGTCGCTCCCTGGATGACGGCATGCTCGAACAGCGCGAGTCCTGGCACGGCAGTCTCTCGACGCGGGTCGGCTAGGAGCTGCCACGCGAGCGTACCCCCCGTGCCGTACCCATATAGGTGCACCGCGGAAACGCAGTCAGACACTGGGTCGAGAAGCATTTTGCGCCTGGCCCGCGTCACGTCCACCGCCCAGGCCACCGACTCGAACACAAAACCAAGGTCGTCCGGATCGAGCACGAATGCGTCATCACCGTGGAGCCCGGTGTTCCAACAACCGTCCTCACCGAGTGGCACGGGCAACTCGCGCGTGGTGAGCGCTTCTGGCCAGAGCGTTACGAAGAAATTGGCCATCGTTTGCGTCGTCGGATTGACACCGAACAGTCGCGAGATGCGGTGCATTCGCAACTCCTCTCGGAACTTGAACACGTTTCCGGGCCGCTCGTCGAGATTGCCACCGCCGTGCAACAGAACGACGAGCGCATACGGTTCGCGATCCGCGTACATCGGCGCCGGCACGTCGAGGAGGACGCGCCGGAAGAAGTCCCCCGAGCGGCGGACTGCCATCGGTACTCCTGCGCTGTTAGGGGATCAGGTGCGAAACACGAGACCGACCGTGCACGACACATTGGCGGTCTCAATGGCGGCGCCTGTGCTGTTCTTCACGCCCACGCCCGCCCGCAACAGTGGCCCGGCCTGAGCGGTCCCCGTAAAGGGCGTCTGGACCTGCGAACCCGATCCAGCGGTGATGGCTGAAAACAGGTCCGTGGGGTTGGTAGACCAAATGCGTCCGTCGTAGCTCGACCAAAGCACAACCTTCCACATGTGGTTCGCGGTCGATCCGGTCGTGTTCGTATACGGCTTGATCTCGTCCAGACAAGGCGCCAGCCGCAACAGCCAGTCGAGCTCAAGGTCGCGGTAGGACCAATTTGTAGCGTCTCCTTTGGACGTCAAGGTCAGGTCGCGGAATAGCTCCACCATCACTACCTTTTGGATCCCACCGAGGTGGATCAGGCGGCGAGTTGCTGCGTCGACACCGTCAGGTGCTGCCAGGGAGACGGAAATGGGATCATTTTGACTCCGTAGTGTGATGTTGCTTGTCGAACCAACCCCAGCGTTGCCAGAGTTGACCCGCATGAGCGTACCCCATTGCGAGTCGTCGCGCAAGTTCTTGTACACTCTCCTTGAGAGGGAGATCCCCTGCACGCGAATATTCATCTTCTGTCGCCGCCGATCCTCGATACCGGGATGGCTCGCCGGTGCGGCCAGGGTTCTGGTCCGGCGAAAAGACCGAGTCGTGACAAGCGGGGGCGCGTCCATCTTCACATTGCTACACGCGACGCCCGCGGCTTGCCTCCCGTCGGAGGTCACGTGCTACGATCAAAGCGTCAAGCGTAGGAGGGTCCCTTGCACCCGTGCCGCCACGTCCAGATAGTCGCCCTCGCCGCCTGCGCTGCGTGCGGACCAGGTGCCAGAGACCCGCTTGATTCCCCGCCCGGTGCGACCGCGACCGCCGTCGCGCCCCAATGTGGAAACCAGACCGACGACGATGGCGACGGCTGGACTGACCTCACCGATTCGGGATGTTCGGACGGCGACGACGACAACGAGGATGGCTTCAACATTGCCTACGAGTGCAACGATGGCTTGGACAACGACGCCGATGGGCTCACAGACACGGTCGACCCGCAATGCTCCGAATCGACCGGTACCGAGTCCGTGCCCGCCATCGTCCTGGCCTCGGGAATCACGATGCTGCCGATCGAGTCGGGTACCTTCGGGATGGGCTGCACGTCGGAGCAGGAGGCCTACGGCACTTGCGGCATCAATGAGTACCCAGAACACATCGTGACGCTCACCCACGCATTCTGGATGGCCGAGACCGAAGTCACGCAGGCCCAGTACAAGACCGTAGTGGGGGAGTCGCCCTCCTACTTCGGTGGGTGCGAGCTCTGCCCTGTAGACCAGGTGAGTTGGCATGACGCTGCGGCGTTCACGAACGCGCTATCGGCGGCTGAGGAACTGCAGGCCTGCTATACTTGCCCAGCCGGGGAATGTGATCCCGTTGCCCACCTGTACGCCTGTGAGGGTTACCGCCTACCGACTGAGGCGGAGTGGGAGTTCGCAGCGCGCTGCAACGAGCGGTACACGTACGCGGGCTCGTGGTTCATCGATTCGGTCGGCTGGTACGTTGGCAACCCGCCTATTGACTCCCAGGACGGTGGGGCCATCCTGGTTGCGTGGAAGGAGATGAACGCGTGCGGCTTGTACGACATGAGCGGCAACGTTTGGGAGTGGACCAACGACTGGTACTCCAGCCCCTATGGTGGGGATGCGCAGGTCGATCCGGTGGGCGCAACGACCGGGATCATTCGCGTCAGGCGGGGGGGCAGTTGGAACGGCGCAGAGGATTATTGCCGCGTGGCGTTTCGTAGCAGCAACGTACCGTCCAACCGGTCGTACAATCTTGGCTTTCGTCCCGTCAGGTCAATCCCTTGACGGGATCTTGTTGGCTAGCCCCCCCGCGACAGGGGGGTGGCGTCCGGAATCCAATTGGCGACTGCATCCTTGCGTAGTCGAATCGCCGTTTTACGTCGAAATTTGACGTGCGGTGTGGACTGCCGTGCTCGCCAGCTGCCAGGCGGCGTCGGTTCCAACGTTGCCTTTCAGGGCCTTCCAGGGTGGCAAGATTTCACAGCCTCCGTGTCCAGCCGTGCGGTCGGAATGGCCGCTGGCGGGAACGCGCAGAAAGGATGACAGCCCGATGGGACCCCGATCCGTCACTCCCTTTCGCTGGCGGCGGCGTGTTGCAGCCCGGCGTGGTTGATCCAGGGGTGGTTCGAGCACGTGTTCGCGCCGGGGGGCGGCCGCCCGTCCGGTGCAGCGTACGCTTCCAAGGTGCCCAGAATCGGCCCACTCACATGCTTCAACGCCAGATTGTAATCGGTGGAGCACAGCTCCGGATCGAGCGCCGCAGTTCTATAAGCGTTCGCCCATCCCGACTTTTTCGGCCGAGCGCCGGCCCAACGACGCCGGGGGCTGTGTCGGTTCGTCGGTCGCGTACAAAAGTACGCTTCCCGCCGACCTCCTTGCCCGCGGCGCCGCTGGACTCGGCGCTCGGTCGAAAAAGGGCGTCGGTGGCGGCG
>CAMASI010000127.1 GCA_945861065.1 Klebsiella pneumoniae
GTTGAGCGGTTGACTGCGCGGCGATCCTCGACGTGTGCCGTCGCCTCAACCTCGTCGAGGACGCAACGCATCGGTCCGGTAAGGAGCAGCTCGATCGCGTCGTGGCGATGCTCGTAGCCGTGGCGAAGAAGCTCCAGAATGATCGCTGACGCTTCCAGGGGCGACGCCGGGAGCGGGGTCGGGAGCGGGACCGGGAGCGGGAGCGGGAGCGGGACCGGGAGCGGGCCGGGCCCGGCTTGTGGGGATCGCGCCCGCGTGATCCCTTGGGCCGAAATGGAGCGGGCGCTTCGGACGACGGGGGCAGTCCCTCTTGAGGACAAGGAGGTGTCCGTCCGAGACTGCTTCGATGCGCTATTCGAAAACCTAGAACTATTAGAGAACAATGTCCGTTCTGGGCTGCTGGACTTTCATGACCTCGAATTCGTGTTGGAATACTGGATTGGAAAGATACGAGAGAGAGAAGTGGTAATGACACAAATTCATCCGAGAATATGGCTTTGATTTGGCGGAAGCGTTTATGGCGCGTTTCCCTAGAGATACCAAACGGCTTCACGGAGGTTGGCGATCATCGCCCCGGATTGTCTGAGGGACAGGCGGTGAACGTGTTGGCTTCGCCAACACCCGCTCCCGCTCCCGGTGACGGATCGGGGATGCCATTCGACCACGAGAAGCTC
Organism: Klebsiella pneumoniae; assembly: GCA_945861065.1. Lineage (GTDB taxonomy): Bacteria > Myxococcota_A > UBA796 > UBA796 > SXOB01. The sequence goes on from CAMASI010000127.1 coordinate 675, forward strand.
GACGTGATTGCGCCAGCGACGCCGGCTCGCGCACGGCGTGACAAATTCGCCGCCGGCAGGAAGCGTTGTCGGTATACCAACCAGGATCCGTCCCGAACGATTCTCCGCCGGACGGCGCTGGTAGCGTAGCGCTGGCAGACGAAACGCCATTCGGTGGTTCTTCCGTGTCCACGCCACAGGCGCCTACAAGCAGCGCCCGTTTGCACGAACAACTCGCATGGCGCTCTCAAGCGGGCGCAATGCCGACCCGAGGTCATCCCGCCAATCGTTCGGTCCACACCTTGGTTTTTCGTTCGACATCCGCGATTTGGCCGGGTTGCAACCGCTCCCGCCACCGCGTGTCCAACCGGACAGAGCCGTCGAACACATGCCGCATGCGATTGCCAATGACGTGGTGTTCGGTTTTCTCCCACCGGGGCAAATCGGCCATCGGCGCGGCATCGCAGAAAGCCGCACACCGATTCACAGCGCCGAGCGGGTCCACCACAAGGTCTTCGTAGTGCAGCCTCATGACCGGTCCTTCCAACTTCAGCGCTTGGGCCGCCATGCGATTCCACGCCCGAATGGCACCCTCCAGTGAAGCACCATGGCCCAACGCCGACGAGACATAGGCCGGGGCCTGCCGAACGAGATGAATCGTCCGGACCGTTTCCCCCGCGTACAGGCGCAACAGCGGCACGCGGCGCGGATCCTTGGACGCGTCCACCACCACCGGTTTGCCCGAATTCTTCCGCAAGGCTGCCAGGACCGCCGAATTCCGCGCCCCGACGTCGCCCAGGCGCGCGCCCATGGGCAATGCAGCCACCGCGCGGTCGCGCCACCGGTCCAACCGATTGTGGCCCAGCGTCCGCGTCAGCACGCGATCGAACCGCGAAGGACGCAAGGTGAAATGCAGGTCCCACTGCGAAGACGACATCGGAAAGCCGCTGTCCGAAGCGTCGGCCATCACAGGTCGCCACAAAGGGCAGTCGTCGATGAGCGCGCCACACGAACACGGGTAGATCGACGGGTCTGGCATGTGCTTGGGACCCGTCAATTCGCCGATGCTACAAAGCGCCGGATGATGGTCGAGCAACAGCGACAGGAGCGTCGATCCGCTGTACCCAGTCCCGACGATGACAACCGTCACGCGGGCGGCGCTAACGTTTTTTTTGTGAACCAGGACCGTTCGCGTGTCACAAGGGCCTACGAGGTGAACGATGTGGTTGTTTTGGACCGCCTGTACCGAAACGCCTCTCCCGGACAAACCAGCAACGGTGACGCCGAGCCCGTGGATTGCGGAGTCGTTCACATCGCCACTACCGACCGGCAGCCTCCCCGACGTCGCCGCCGCTGTGAAAACTGCGTTTGAGCGGGCGCGCACCGTGCACGCAAGCCCTGTGCACGCGGCCTACGACGCCGCCATGGTTGGGGCTTCTAGCGTGTGCCCGGCCGAATACAGCTCCGACTACGGAAACTTCTGGTACGACCAGTGCACGTCGGACCTCGGCACTGAGTTCAACGGCTATGTGTTCGCCTACGACGCCATCGACGAGTTCGACCCCTATAGCGGCCTCTTCCTCACGTATTGGACGATGTACGGCGCCGCGACGGTCGTGGCGGGCGACGGCAACGTGCTCGACGTAAGCGGCTCCTCACAGTGGGTCGTCGGGACCGCAGACGACCTCATCATCTGGTCCGATTTCGTCGCCGGGGCCTTCAACTGGGACGGCGTAGAATCCGTGGGCACCTGGATGGACGCAGGGTTGGACCCCGACCTGTACCTGTACGCCCTGCTCGTGCCGTCAGTCGGCGCCAAGTACCTGTACCTAGACGGCGGCATTGGCGACGGCGCCGAGGCCGTGAGTTTCACGGCCATGGAGGTCGGCAACGCCCTCGTCGGCGCGACCTGCGACGTCGAACCTGCCGGCGCCATGGCAGTGCGCACGGCCGACGGTTCCTGGTACGACGTGCTGTTCGACGGCTCCTTCGACCCCTACGCGCCGACCGCGGTGGCCGACTGCGACGGCTGCGGTCGCGCCTTCTTCGAGGGCGTAGCGATCGGCGACGTGTGCGTCGACATCACGCCCCTGCTCGACTGGACGGAGGCGCCATGGTGACCCTGCTTCTGGCTTGCAGCGGCACCGTGCCCGACGCCTCAATCGCACCCATGCTGGATCCCGTCGCGCTGCTCGTGCGCGCGAGCCTCGACCTGCGGGGCGTGCGGCCTTCGGAAGCCGAACTCGAGCGGGTGGAAAACAATCCCGACCAGCTTGCCGCCGCGCTCGACGACCTGCTGACCGACGCCCGTTTCTACGACCGATTGCGCGACCTGTTTGCCGAAGTCACCCTCACCCGAACCGAGACGTGGCCCTACGACTTTTCGACGTTTGGGTCCGACGCACCGTACGAGGACATTGTCGCGAGTGTCGGCGACCACCCGCAGCGCGTCTTCGCCCACGTGGTCGCCAACGATCTGCCCATCACCGACCTTGTGACCGCAGATTGGACGGTTGCCGACGAGACGCTGGCGAGCCTTTGGCCCGTCGATCGCCCGACCGGAAGTGGCTGGGTCGAAGCCACCTGGACCGATGGACGTCCGGCAGCCGGGATCCTGACCAGCACGTCGTTGTGGTGGCGCTACGCGAACAGCGACAGCAACCTCAACCGCAAACGCGCAAACCAGGTCAGCCGCATCCTGTTGTGCCACGACTACCTGACGAGGCCAATCGAATTCGACCGCAACGTCAACCTGCTCGACGAAGCGGCACTCGCCGACGCTGTGGCCAACGACCCAGGCTGCCAAGTGTGCCACGTGAGCCTCGACCCCATCGCCGCCTACATGTTCGGCTTCAGTTGGGTGGGTGACGGCTCCGCCGAAGTCGTGAACTACCACCCGGCCCGCGAACGGAACTGGGAGGACACCTTAGGCGTGGCGCCCGCTTGGTACGGCACGCCGGGCACCGATCTGAGCGACCTCGGACGCCAGATCGCCGCCGACAGCCGGTTCCCCGAGTGTATGGTGCAACGCGCGTGGGAAGGCCTGATGCGTCGCGACGTGCGCGACGACGACTTCGACCGGCTCGTCGCCCTTCGCGAGACGCTCATCACCTCCGGGTCCACGCTCAAGCCCGTGTTCCGCGCCATCCTCGACAGCGACGAATACCGCGCGGCCCCGTCGGCCGACGCTACCGACGCGGCCGTTCCGCTCAAACTCGCCAGCGCGCAGCTCCTGGCGAGCCAGATCGAGGATCTGACCGGCTATCGCCTCGTCACAGAGACCACCGACCTGCTTACCAGCGACGTCGTCGGCTACCTGTCGCTCGCAGGCGGGGCCGACGGCGTGTACGCCACGAAAGCCATCGACGCGCCCAACACCACGCTGCTGCTGGTGCAGGAGCGCCTCGCCGAAGCTGCTGCGACCGCTGTCGTCGCCAGCGACCTCGCCGACCCGCTCAACGCACACCTCTTCAATGCGGGCGCGCTCGATTCGCTGCCAGGGTCCACAGCCTTCGTGGACCAAGTTCAGCGCCTGCATTGGCGAATCTTCGGGCGCCGCGTGGAATCCGACGGTGACGAGGTCAGCGCGGCGGCCGACCTGTGGAACGAATTGCGGCCCGTGGTGGCCGACGATCATGAGGCGTGGGCGGCCCTGTTGGGCAGCCTGCTGCGCGACCCCGACTTGTTGTTGTACTGAGGAGTGACCATGCACCGCAGAGCGTTTTTGACGGGTGCGGCACTCGCGCCCCTCGGGTTGACGAACCGAGCCTTCGCCGCCCCCACCGCGGCCTCCGACAAACGCCTGTTGGTCGTGTTCGCGCCCGGCGGCTGGGACCCCACGCGGGTGTTCGCCGACGGTTTCGACACCGCAGGTGTAGACATGGAGCCCGACGCCGAGCGGGCGACCGCAGGCGGGATTTCTTATATCGACCACGTCACGCGACCGTCCGTGGCGGCATTTCTGTCGCAAGAACACGCCCGGACGTTGGTGTTCAACGGCCTCATGGTGCGTAGCATTGCCCACGACATCTGCACGATGTTGGCGCTGACTGGCACGTCGTCGGGCCTGTCGCCGGACTGGCCCGCCATTCTGGCGTCCAAAGCACTCGACCGCTACACCTTGCCCCATCTCGTGGTCGACGGGCCATCCTACCCAGGCGACCTCGGCGCTGGCGTCGCGCGCTCAGGTGCCAACGGCCAATTGGAGTCGTTGGTGTCCGGCGACGTCTTCGGCACCGTCGGTCTGCCGCGAACCAACCGCGTCGCCGAGCAGATCGTAGACCGCCACCTGGCGCGCCGGGGGGACGCACGCCTGGCCGCGACGCAGGGGTCGATCGACGGTTCGCTCGTGGGCGACTACCGCTCCGCCCTCGAACGGTTGGGCGGGCTCAAGGACCTGTCGTACACCTTTGATTTCACCGGCGGGGCCACCCTGGAGGCGCAGGCGTCGGTGGCGATTGAGGCGTTGTCCGCCGGCGTGTCGAGGGCGGTCACGGTGGCGTCACCGGGGTCGGCAACCGGGGGCAATTGGGACACACATGCGCAGAACGACGACCTGCAAGCGCCGCTGTGGGAGTCGCTCTTCCAAGGGCTCGGTTTCCTGATGACGCTGCTCGACACCACCACCGGTCCAAGTGGGTTGCCCCTGAGCGAAGACACGCTGGTGTTGGTGCTCTCAGAGATGGGTCGGACGCCCGCGCTCAACGGGGTGCTCGGCAAAGACCATTGGCCGTACACAAGCGCCATGCTGGTCGGCAAAGGCATCACGGGCGACCGGATGATTGGCGGATTCGACGCAGGATTCGGCGGCCTTCCGGTCGACGCGGCGTCAGGCGAGGTGGTGGCCGACGGGCCGTTGCTCAGCGCCGAAGCGCTCGGGGCCACGGTACTCGCCTGGGCCGACATCGATCCTGGACCCTACACGGCGGGCGTCGCGCCGATCAGCGGCGTGTTGACGTGATCCTCGGCCTGTGGCTCGCTTGTGGCGGCGAGAAGGGTACGGATTCCGCGGCCTGCGAGAGCAACGTCACCTGGGACAGTTTCGGGCGCGGTTTTCTCACGGAGAACTGCCAGACCTGCCATGCGAGCACGTCACCGGACCGGAATGGGGCGCCGCAGAACGTGGTGTTCGACACCGAGGCCGACGCCATGGCGCAAGCCGGAAGCATTTTGGCACTTGCGACCGGCGAAACGCCGCGGATGCCACCCGCTGGCGGCGTCACCGACGCGGATCGAGCGACGTTGGCGGAGTGGCTGAGCTGCGCTCGGTAGCCGTGGTCCATTCGGATGCCGCCGTCGCCAACTCAGCGACGGTGCACGACAGCATACGAAGCCGAGCCTGAAGCAGTCAGATCGCGTCGTCCGGTTCGGGAGCGCGGTCCGCGACATGGCCTGTCCGCCGGTACCGACCTGACCGGAGACGGCCTCGGCGACGTGGTGATTGGCCGCGAAGACGGCGAAGTACGACTGGTGATCGCCAGCGGGATGCCGGGACCCGACACGTTGCTACCGGACACGAATATCATTGTCGGCAACCTACTACACCCAGGCGGGGCCGTGGACGCCAGCGGAGACCTCGACGGCGATGGCCTGAGCGATGTGCTCCTACGCTCGCTCAATGGCGAAAGGGCTTGGGGGGTATTGGGGCCGGTTTCGGGTACGATCAATACCGACGACGCATGGTTTGCAATTCACGACGGGCGAGACCTGGGTGTCGCGCAGGCCGGCGACTTCGACGGCGACGGGCAGGGCGATCTGCTGCTGGTGTTGCCCGCGGTTGACGCCGACAATGCTGGTGAAATCCAGCCCTACGGGCTCGGGCTCCTGTATACCGGGCTCACGCGCGGCGGCGCGTCCATCGACGAGCTGCCCGATCGGGTGCGTGGCCTGTCGGATTCGAATATCGAGAGCATGGCCGCGCCTGGGGACATCGATGGCGACGGTCTCAGCGACGTGACCTTGGGCAGCCAGGACGCCGAGGGCGATGGCCGTGTGTGGTGGCTCCCAGGCCCTGTCACTGGCGACCACGATATCGACAGCTTCACCCACGGTCTCGCGGGCGGCCAGGTTGGATACCGGCTGGCGGCGCCGGGCGACCTCGACGGCGACCTCGCACCGGACCTGCTCGCATTCGGCGACGACATACTTTGGGTCGTGGGCGGGGTTCAGCCATGAACCCAGCAGCCTTCCGCGCGGTTCTGTTCCGGTGGGACGGCGCCGCCCCGTGGACCTTCGTGGTGGTGCCGCCGGCGGCCGCGCCACTTGTCGCGGGCCCTTGGGGACGGGCACCCGTCACGGCAACGGTCGACGGCATCACCTGGCAGACCAGTGTGTGGACCAGCAAGGAGTACGGCTGGCTGCTTGCCGTTCCGGCGCGTGTTCGCGGCAGCAAGGGACACGGTGATGAAGTGTCGGTTGCAATCGGACCCTCGACGCGCTGAGCCCAACATTGCCGTGCACGGTGTCCACCACCGTCGCTGAGCGAAGACACGGGTCGTTGCTTAGCTTAGCGCCGAAGCGCTCGGGGCCATGGTACTCGCCTGGGAGGCCGCCTGGGCACGAGGGCGCACGGTGCCCTGACCCCGCGGGCCCATGACGACGCCGGTCTGTCGCGAAGCCTTCTGCGCCCGTGGCGGTCGCGAAGGTCGCGGCTGCAGCGAAGCCGGAACCCGGCGCCAATCGGGCGCGGCTCGCAAAGGAGGAGGCACGCGTGATACGAACGTGCGCGGGACCTCAACTTCCGCCGCTCTCCGTGTCCTCGTCGTCGTCGTCGTAGAGGCCAACGCCGGCCGGTCGCGCGTCATCGGACCTGCCGACCTCCGCGGTGTCGCCAGCATTGACGGGGCGCCGTTCCATCGATATCATTCCTGATATCAGAGGTGACGGTGGCCCAGATCCTGATCCGGCGACTTGACGACGAAGCAGTGGCGCGCCTCCGCAGCCGCGCCCTCCGTGAAGGGCGCTCACTCGAGGAGGAGTGCCGGATGTCCCTGGTGGCCGCCGCCCAGCAGCCGGATCTTCTGCGAGCCGTGGACGCCTGGCGGGACGCTTGGCCGGATGGGGTCGAGGATTCTGATGCGTTCGACGACGTGCGGCGCCGCGGGCCGGGACGCAGGGTCGACCTTTCGTGAGGTACCTGCTCGACACCTCCACGTTGAGCGCCTTGTCGCGGCCTCGGCCACCAGAGAGCCTTCGCTCACGGCTTCGCGGTCATGAAGGTCAGTACGCAATTGCCTCGCTCGTTGTGGCGGAGCTTCGGTTCGGGGCGCAGCGCCACCCCGACCCGGTCCGGCGTGAGCGCCTCACTGCCTTCGTCGACAGCATCGTGACGAGCACCCCGGTCGTGGCCTTCGACACGCGGGCCGCGGAGTGGCTGGGCGTCGAGCGCGCTCGGATCGAGACGGTCGGTGAGCCGGTCGACCTCGCTGACTTGATCATCGCTGCCACCGCCGCCGCGAACCAGATGGTGGTCGTCACGGCGAATGCGCGACATTTCACGCGACTACGCGTGGATGTGGAGGACTGGACCCGGCCGGCGCTTGAACCCCCGAAGGGGCCGTAGAACCCGTCGAAGGCCGCAGACTGTCCGGTCCCAGCGATTTCTACCATGGTCGTCCGTGCCCTCGTCCCGGGTCGCCCTCGCGCATATGCCGCTCCAACCTATCAGGCGGCCAGGGCAGCGCCTTACTTAGGACTAGGCCTCGAACAAGCTGTCAGATCAGGGCCACAACTCGGCCGCCTCGGCCCGAAGCCTGGAACCCGACCCCTTCGCCCAGGTCATGCTCGAAGAGGCCGGCGCGTCCGGGGTGGATGTTCTCGAACACGACCGAGGTGACCGTCCCGTTGGGTCGCGGAATCGGCGGTGC
>CAMASI010000128.1 GCA_945861065.1 Klebsiella pneumoniae
TATAGAACTTCTGCGCTGGATCCCGACGTCTGCTCAGTCGAGAATTATCTGGCGTTGAAGCATGCGAGTCATGCATTCGAGGCGTCGATTCCCGGCCCAACTTTGCCTGTTTGCGAGCGCGGCGCCCACAGGGGGCGTGGTGACACCGAGCCACGAACGACGAGAGGTCAAGGTGGACGCCCTTGACGAGTTCGAAGTTCTAGGTTCGAAGGGGCGGCCGCCAGGCACGAGCGCATTTGACGGTTTGTGGCTCTATTGGGCCGGCGTAGAGCACCACCGTGGTGTCTAGTCTGTTATGCAGAAGCGCAGCGAACGGGAGGTTCATTGTGGCTCGATTGTTCAACCTGAAGGTATTCGAAGGCTGGGTAATTGGACGACAGAGCTCTTCTCGGATCCTGCGCTGAACGGCACACTCGGCTCGGCCGACGAGCTTTTCTTTCAGGTGAACACCGATGCCATCACAGGGGCCACGCCCGCGCTCACTGTGCGCTTCCTGTGCTCCAACGATGGGCTGAATTGGGATCCCAACGCCACAGTGGTGAGCGCGGCCAGCCAATCGGCAGGTTCGGTGACTTTCGGCAACAGCAGTATGTCCGAGCCCGCGGGCGGCTTTGGCCGTATCGGCGCTTTTACGGAAGCGAGCAAGGCAGTTTATGTCCGGATCTGGGCCTGCGGGCGTACGCGATAGCGCATGTCGCCCCCGCCTACGATCGTAGGGACGCTCGCGGACGGTACAATCGGCTTGCGGATCGAGGGACTCGTGGCCGCCATCGGCGACTACGTGTGGATCGAGCAAAGCATAGGAGAGGACTTTTCGTCTCTTATCGACAGGGCAATCGTGGCAGCATCGGCCCACACGCAGGACGTTACGTTTGCCGTTCCTCTTGTGGGAGGCACTTTCGTACGCGCTCTGCAGTGGAGCGGCGGCGTGCTGTCGGCGCCTTCGCGCGTGCGCGAAGTGCACGGTGCCGTTCAGCCCTTTCCTGAGCCTCGACCGCCGCTCTACCTGGACGCGTCCGCTGAGGGCATGACGATCGCAGGCGCGCTGCCGGGTTGTCCAGTCGTTTTGGAGATTGGCGGAGTGGAGATGGCTCGCGCAACGGCGGACGGCGACGGCGTGGCGCGGGTCGCCATGCCCTACTCATTGCTGGCGGTGGCGCCCGGCGTGCGTATTCAAGCGCGGGTTGAGGTACGTTGGTCCGCCGGGCCCTTGGCGCTAGGCACTCGCGTGGTCAATCGTGATCTTTCCGATCCAAAGTGGACGCTCCCCGTCGTCGACCTGGGCCCGTTTGCTGGGCAAACCACGATCGTTGTTAGCTCGCTCGTACCGGGCGCCAGACTCGTCGTGTCGGTGGTCCCTGCGGGCCTGCCCATCCTGCCCGTGTGGCTGGCGGAGGTCGTCGCGTTCAGCAGTCGGGAGCGGGTTGTCCTTCCCCGGCCGTTGGTGGAGGGCGACACACTTGTATTTCAGCAACAATACAGCGGCTTGACGCGGTACGGTGAGGCGCCGCCAGAAGCCACCGCGCAGGTCGTTGTGCTGGCCAACACGCTGGCACCTCCCGTCACCGTGGTCGGACCCGTGCTCGTGGGCGATACTTCGTTGATGGTTCGAGGAATGGTCGAAGGAGCGACCATCCAAGTTGTCGACAGCGTTTCGCTTGCGGTGATGCTGGACCGACCCGCTGGCACCTCTGACATTGTAGACCTCGCGTCGCCGATCACCGGTGACATCCAGGTGTCTCAATTGCTTTCCGGGGCACTCACAACCACATTCGTGAAGGCCGAGATCGTTTCCGTGGCGCCGTTGCCCGCGATGCCCATCCCATTCCTGGTCCCGCCGGTTCATACAGACGGACGAGCCGCACTGGTGATGAGCGTGGAACCGGGGGCCCGGGTTGCGATCCGTCGGGTTTCCGACGAAGCACTGCTCGGCGAGGCGTGGTTGCGCACAGGCGACACTGCCGCCCTTGTCCCACTCGTCCCTCCGACTCAGGTAGGAGACCTGCTTTATCCAACTGCGATTCGTGGAGAGAAAGGCGCCCAGGGCGCGTCCGTCGTAGCCACCGAACCCTTGGCCGTCGCTCCCCACATCGACGGTCCGATCGCATGGGGGGCCCGAAGCGTGCTGGTAGTTGGCGTAACGCCAGGCGCTACAGTGCGGATTCAGAGTTTCGGCATGTACGGGTTCCGAAGCCTTGGCCAAGTCGACGCGGCCGAGCCTATCGTGCGCGTTCCGATCGATGCGGCGCCTTTTGGCCTGGTCTGGGCGAGGACAGAGATTCAGGGGCAAGTCCGGAGGTCGGGGCTCGTCGTGAGCGTGCCCCCCCCTGGGGCGGCCGGGCCCTACTCGACCAAGGAGCAATTCTACGCTGCCGGCGAGGCAGGCGCTATGCCCGGTCAGCTCTACTACCCAACCAACGCCACGAACGGGTACCCACTGTTCACGGTTGTGGACGAGTTCGGAGTGCCCGTTCACACGGGTACCCTCGTCGTGATCCAGCATGGGACTCCACCTGTCGTCCCGTCTGCGGGCACCTACCTTGGGTACGAGTACCTTGCGGCGCATCTGGCCAGTTGGGGGATCTTCGTGTTCAGCATTGACGCCGGAGATTATGGTGGGGACAGCTCCGGTAACTATGTCCTCGACGCCGTTGGAGCTTGGAAGGCATCGCCGGCTCCTCAGGTCGATGGATTCCCGGTACCGTTTGGCTGGTTCAATCGGGTCGGCCTGGTTGGCCACTCCGACGGTGGTGCTGCTGTGCACAATGCGGCGCTCACGGACGCAGCAGCCGTGGTCCCACTCGGAATCGGTGCCGTAATTGGGTTTGGCGCGTATGGGGCTAGCGTTGACGTGCCACCGCCACTGCCTTGGCCAGGTGCACCCGCCTTTCTGAACATCGTCGGTTCGATGGACACCATGGCGAAAGGCGGTGGGGTGTTCCTCCTGCATGAAGCCCTCGTTCGTCCTGCCACATTGCTGTGGGTGCACCGTGCGTACCACAACCCATGGAACACCATCTGGGCGGACCTCGACGACAGTTCGCCAACGTCAAGCACTGCGAAGCCCGTAGGGAGCCTCACCGACGGCGACCACAAGATGATCGCGAAGGCCATGGTGACGGCCTTTCTGGTCGGTCATCTCTGGAATTGGAAAACGTACCTCGGATTTGTCGATGGACGCGTTTGGCCCGGGGGACTGGCAAATTACAAGATCGTAGCGGACTATCGTTCCGCAACAGGACCAGAAACCCGAGACGGATACCTTGTTGGGGGCCCGATTGTGATTGACAACTTCGGCGACGCGAACGCTCAGCTTTTCCCTGGACTTGTCGGAAACGCGCCTGGACTTGTCGGAAACGCGCCGCCCGGCGTTGGTGATGTTTCTACGAATTCGCTCGGACTTCGGTTCATGCTGACTGGTCCCGCGCTCACCGGGGGGACGGTGGAGGGGGGGGGACCTCCCGTTGACATCGTTTCTGGAGGCCAGGCCATTGCCATCGCTTGGTCTACGACGGAGGACCTGTCCCTAAATCAGACGATCACCGACGAAACGGGCGGACCGGATCTGTCTGCCGTTACGCTCAAGTCCTACGTCAGCCTGAGACTGGCTCGACGTCTGGAAGCTGAACACGCCGAGTTGGATCCGTACGTGGAGCCGCCCGGCCCCCCCGTTGACTGGCTCATTCGGCTTTCCGACGGAACGAACGACGCCTACGTTCGATTGGGTGCGCTGGGGCCTGTGCCGTATCCGGACATTCGTGACGCTTCAACTGAGGCAGCCCCCCCATTGGGGGAGATCGCGGGCGAAGATCCGCCTCAGGCTGAGGTGCGAGCCACGTGGCGCATACAGATGTCGGCGTTTGTCGCCGCGAACTCGTTGTTGAACCTGCAGGCGCTCACGGAGCTTTCGCTGTCCCATCCTTCACCTGAAGCGGCGGCTGGCTGCTGGATTGATGACATGGAGGTTGTGTCATGATTGCGCTATTCAAGAGCAGCAAAGGCCTGGCAGCGCTCTTCCTCATTGCGTGTGCTACAAAGGAGAACGACAACTGCTGCCGGGGAAGCGACCCATCGCCCACCAGTTACCCTACGACTGACAGTACGCATCTGGCCACGGACAGTGGCTCGCTACCCACAAATGCGGGCTACATCGAGACGTTGAATACGGAGGTCACCTTCCTGTGGAGTGGCGTGCAGCCGATTGCCGTTACGGCCGACGACCGCGGATTGGTCTATCCGATCAATGCAACAGACAATCTGGTCGTCGTCACAGCGGACGGGTCCGAACCATTGCGCTTCGTACCCGTGATGAGCGTCTGCTACGACCCTGATCGTTTGAGTACGACGTCTCCCACTTCAGATGCCACCATTTTGCGTTCTGGAGAAGTGGCGCTGGTGCAGCCGGATTCGTCGTGCATTCACGCAGTCGACCCTATCACAGGCGACGTCCGTCCTATTGCGGGCGGCAACCGCGGATTCGGCGGAGACGGCGGCCCAGCTCTGGAGGCATTGTTCAACGTTCCGTGCGGGGTGGCTGAAGGTGACGACGGGGCGCTCTACGTAGCAGACCAGCACAATTATGTCGTTCGCGAGGTACGCGATGAACAAATCAATACGGTGGTGGGGACCCCAGGCGTGGAGGGCTTCGCGGGAGATGGCGGTCTAGCGAACCAAGCGCTGTTGGGAGGGCTAACTATCGACTTTGCAACTCACAGCAATCGCGTTGCAATCGACGGCAGGCGCCTGTTCATTGCAGATGCATGCAATCAAGTGATCCGGGTGGTCGACCTTGATTCCGGCGTGATCGATCGGTACGCTGGTAGGGTAGGTGCCTTGAGTGACCATGAGTGCGTTTGGGGGCTGGGGACCTTTGAGGGGGGGTATAGTGGTGATGGCGGCGCGGCCTTGTCCGCAGAGCTGAATTTTCCCGTGGACATCGCGGTGTGCAAGGGCATTGCCTACATTACCGACCAGGCGAACCACTGCATCCGCCGCGTAGGAGCAGATGGCATTATTTCGACCGTGGCGGGCCGCTGTGGCGAGCGCGGTTACGCAGGAGACGGGGGGCCGGCGACCGAGGCCCTCCTGTCTTTTCCAAACGGCGCTGACTGTGCGCCGAATGGTGATTTGTACATTGCTGACGCCAGCAACAGTGCAATCCGCAGGGTCATACAGCCCGAACTGGCCAGAGAGGAATGATGTGGGGCGATGCGGGTCAGCCGGAATCGTATTGCCACACAAGATCAGTGTCGCGGGCCTCAGCGGCATGCACGGCCGGTTCTCGTTGCGCCTCCGCCGACTCACCATGCGGCGCGGGCCAATAGCAGTTCGTTCTGGACCCCGTTGCGGCCCCAGGTTGTGGACCCCGGAAAGGCGGCGGTAGACGCCCCTCCCGCAGCCAGCCTTCTGGACCCGCTCCGCGGCGCAGTTCGTTCCCGCGAGGGTCGGGCGGGCGCACGTTAAGCCTGAACCATGCCCCAGCTTGGCTCCGGGCGCTTTCGCCGCTTTCTCTCCGAGCACGCCCTCGACGCGGCGAGAGAGCTGTCACCGCTCTTCGCGACGTGGGTGCGTGAGGATCACGCGCTCGTGGAGCTGCGCCAGCACGACACCGTGAGCGTGTATCTACGCGGGCGGCGCGCCATTCATCTCGTCGGGCTCGGCTCGCCAGGCGCAACCCTGGCCGTCGCCGATGGAGCGGCCTCTCCGCTGTACCGCATCGGGGCCGGTGGCCTCGCCGGAGCATGGGAACAGGCGCGAGCTGCGATCACCGGGGGCCGCCGCAAGGTCGAGGGTGCCGCCGTCGCGAGGCTGCTGTCCTCAGGGCTTTCTGACTTTGCGGTCGTGGACCAGGAGGTTCAGATCCCGCTCGCCGCCCTGGACGACCCCGCCGCCGCGGGAGTTCGCTTTGACGCGCTGCTCGTGGACCGTTCGGGAACTCTCTGGCTGGTGGAGGCGAAGCGAGCAGATGGCGAGGACCTCGACGCGGTGCTGGCGCAGCTCGTCGCCACCGCCACCCTGCCGAGCGCCCTTGCAGGAGGGGTACACGCGTTCCTCGCGCACTATCGCGAGTTGCTTTTGCAGAAAGTCCTGCTCGGACTCATGCCAGAGGGCTTCGTGCCGGCGAGCTTCAGTGGGATTCGCACGGCGCTACTCGTGATCGGGCCGCGGCAGCGCGCGCTGGAGCGCATCGCAGCGTGGGGGCCGGCTCCGCATGGAATGTGGGCGGCCGTGGTGGAGAATGAACTCCGAGTGGCCAGCTTTGCCCCGATCGAGGTCATCGCCGACGAGGCGCTGAGGGGCCTCCGTGACGGCATGGTGGTCCCGGTCGCGCCCCGGCCGTCAAGGTGGAATGCGTTCACGGCTGCAGAGGACGCGCGCCTCGCGCGGGAAGCGGCCTCACCTCCCCTCCCTGATGCGCTCGTCGCATACCTCGCCGCCCACGACGCGCCGGCTCATTCTCATGCTGGACACCCGCGAAGTTCACAACGGGCGTGTCTCGACGCGTTCGCGTCGGTTTTCGTCGGGGGAGCCGGAGGCGATGCCCTCATCGAAGCTGTCTCCTCGGCGTTTCGTGAACTCGGGATGGTGGCGACCGGCGTTGATGCCGTGGACTTCGAGGTCCCGCACCAGGGCCGCTGCCGGGAGAGCGGGTGTGCGGTTTCACATGACATGCGGGCGCTCGCCGGGGAGTCGGATCCGCGGTTCACGACACGGCTCGACGTTGCGCTTTCCGTCCAAGCGGAGCGCTCAGGTCGTGCTGTCCGCGTGCTTGTGGGCGTGGAGTTCAAGTATTCCGAGCCCGAGTTTGGCTGCTGCGGTGGCTTCGAGTCGCCGGGAAACCCGGATGAAGGCCGCCGTGCGTGCCTGGAGCCCGCTGCGCGCGAAGCCCGGTGCTACCTGCTGTCACGCAAGCGGCGCCGTTACCTCGCTGATCGGGCGATGTTCCACTCCGATCCACTGTCTGCGCCCGGGCCCTGCCTACTGTTGGGGCCCATCAACCAGCTTTACCGGAGCCACTACGTCGTCCGCGAACTGGCACGAGCTTGGGGATTCGACGACCATTTGTTCGTCGTCGTGGCGGACGAGCGCAACACATCGCTTCGAGAGCCCGAACCTGCCATCCCGGGCCATCTGCGGCCCGCCTCTTCCCCCTTCGAACGGTATCGCGATGCCCTCCGCCCGGAACTGCGGGCTCACCTCCACTGGACGAGTCCGCAGGCCCTGGCAGCGGCGCTGACGGTGCGTGGAATGGAGGTGCCACCACGGTACTCCTGGGATTCCGCAAGGTAGCGCTTCTCCGCGCCCGGCTAAGCGGCGGCCCGCTCCACCGGCCACCGCCCGGCCTCATCGAGCCGACGTCGTAGCGTGGCGCGCGGCACCTTCAGGATGCGGGCCACGTCCTTGAGCCCGCGCCCTTCGCCGAGCAGCGCGAGCGCCGGCCGAAGGTCCAGGTCCTTGCGCGGTCGGCCACAATGCTTCCCAGCGGCCTGAGCGCGGCGCACCCCAGCAACCACACGCTCGCGGATGAGCGACCGTTCGTAGTCAGCGAAGGCACCCAACAATTGCAGAAGGAGCCGTCCGGTCGGCGTTGTGGTGTCGATGCCGGCGTCGCGAATGGCGGCGAAGCTGACGCCATTTGCGGCGAGCTGATCGAGCACTTGGAGAAGATGAGGTAGCGAACGCCCCAACCTGTCCAACTTCCAAACTGCGAGGAGGTCGAAGCGCCCGGCCTGAGCGTCGGCCAGCATGAGGTCGAGTTGCGGTCGGGACGTCTTTGCGCCAGACACCCCCTCGTCGACGAACTCCGCGACGACTGACCAACCCCGCTGTGCGGCCACCTGCCGCAACTCATCGAGCTGCAACCCAACATCCTGCCCATGCCCCACGGTGGACACTCGCGCATACAACGCCGCCCGCACCGCCTTCG
>CAMASI010000129.1 GCA_945861065.1 Klebsiella pneumoniae
TCGTCGATCAGGCCGTCGCAATCGTCGTCGACCCCATTCGCGTACCGCTCCACGCCGTTGGGACGCGCGTCCGGGTCGGCATCATTGCAGTCTGCGGCGTTGTCGGCATCAACGTAGTTGGGAGCGGGCGCGTCACAGACTGTTTCGGAAGCCACCGCGTCGCCGCTGCCAAACCCGTCGCCATCGCCGTCATAGACATAGGCCTTGCCGGACAGACTGGAGGCATCGAAATCATCACAGTCGTCGTCATTGCACACCACGTCCACAGGCTGGTCCTGGCACCAGGGTACATAGGAGGCCGCATTGCCCAGCCCGTCACCGTCCAGATCAATCCACCCATCCATGGTTGTGGCAACGTCTACGTGATCGTCGAACCCCACCTCGCCGTCGCAGTCCTCGTCGCCCCCGCCGCAGGTCTCGCTGGGCCCGGGAATCTCCGTGTCTGCATCGTCGCAATCGCCACCCAACGCCACCGCATCTGGCGCCGGTTCACAGGCGTGGACCAGGAGCAACGCACCAAACCCGTCGCCATCGAGGTCTTCGAACCAGTCCACCGGTCCGCCCCATGCGGCATCGCCATCGTCGCAATCCAGGCCCAACCCGGCATCGACCCAACCAGCGCCAGGGCTTGCGCAGGTAGGCGCGCCTTGCCACGGGTCCACACCGAAGCCATCGCCATCGCTGTCGAAAACCCAATTTATCGGTACGGCCGCCTCATCGACGACACCGTCGCAGTTGCTGTCGACGAAATCGCAGTCATCCAACATTTCTGGGTGTACCGATGCGTCGGAATCATTACAATCCTCCGCATCACTGAATCGCACGTAGCCGCCATCGGGCGCCTCACAGGCCACCACCGGGGGCGCGGCTGGGTCTCCGAAGCCGTCAGCGTCGAGATCTTGATACCACTCCGTGTCCGGGTTGACACTGGCATTTCTTTGAGCCAGAGCAGGCCCTTTTCGGGAAAAACGCCGACGCCAAATGCGATGATTCCCGGCCACTCGGCGTTGAAACCGGGTTGGCTGATGACCACGCTCGATGCGAAGGTAATTGCGCCTCGGACGGCCAATGCGGAGAGTGTGGCGTCGGACAAAGAGCCATTCCGGAACCGTTCGGAGATTTGCACCAATGCGTACAGCAGAAATCCGATGAAACCCAACGCGATCGGGTTCGCGTCCTCCAACAATGGCGCCATGACGTAGGCGTAGCCACGCGGATCCATTTCCTGGCGGTAGTTTTCAACGAATCGGGCGGCGATTCCCTCAGGGGCGAACACCCAGCCAAGTCCTCCTATGAGAATCGGCGCCAGGGACCACCGACCCAACGCGAACGGGTCGTCCAGCTCAGCTGCCGAGCGCCGTGAGGACCGGGCAGCCAGGAGTCCGCGGATTCCCACCCGATCCCTGGCGGACGTCCGCCCCGGCGACAACCAGGGCAATACGACGAAGGGGAGCAGCAGGGCGAGTTGAAACGCCGCCACTGCCAGTACCTGTCTCCGGATCACCCGATGTGCCTCCTTTCCCACCCGGCACTGCGCTGACTCCGGGCTCGTTTCGCAGGCGATCGGCACCCGCACCAGACCGGCGGCCTTCAGCATGTCATCGATCGTGCCGTGTGGGCCCGGATGACCGGTCCACTTGGGCGATCCGTCCGCCTCCGCGAGCCGTTTGGCTACGACCGCGGAGACGCGGGCGGAATCGGAATCCTCCGGCGCAACCGCGTCCCCCACCGCCTTGTTCCAGGCCCACCTAAGGCAGGCCGTACGCAACTCAGCTTCCTCGTCTTGACAGGCGAGTCTGCCGGCAGCGCTGAGGCCCGCGAGTTCTGCGGCGACCTCCTCCACCGCGTCGCCGGCCTGGCCTGCCTTGTTGAGCCCGACCGTCGTGCCGATCCCCACGCAGACGAGGAACGGAAGAGCGGCGAACAAAGCACGACGCAGCTGCACGGTCCAAGGCGTGGCCGGGTCGGGGATCTTCGGGATCATCGCAGGGGTCTCAGACAACTGGTCGGTCTTAGCTCATCGTTTTCGGATCGCCATGGAATCGGGCCTGGGGCGACCCGTGTCGACGCCCGGACGCACGATAAGCCGCGTTCATGGACCGTGAACAACGCTATTCGACCGGACCCGACCCCCACAAAGGCTCCGAAGGGGCCGTGCTGGCCGTGGTCGTCGTCGCCAGCTCAACCCGCGCTGCCGCCAATGACACGTCCGGCGTGATCGTCGCGGAGCGGTTGGTCGCGGCCGGAATCGACGTCGCGAACCGTGTCGTCGTGGATGATGACGTCGATGGAATCAGGGGCGCGGTACGGGTTGCCATTGAGTCCGGGGCGCGCCTTGTGATCGTCACTGGCGGAACCGGGTTTTCGCCCCGGGACCTGACGCCAGAGGCGCTCGAACCGTTATTTGATCGCCCGATCCCCGGATTCGGCGAGCTGTTTCGGGCCTTGTCGCACGCAGAAATTGGCGCCGCTGCGATGCTGTCGCGGGCGACTGCTGGCGTCGCTGGGCGTGCCGTGGTTTTTGGCGTGCCGGGTTCTGAAAAGGGCGCGCGTTTGGCGGTTGACGCCCTGATTGCTCCCGTGCTTCGCCACCTTATCGGACAAATCGATAAGACCGAAACCCAAGTAACAAAGGCCCTAGCGTTGCCCACTGTCGTTCCAAAACTGCCGCAGTCTGTGGCCAACAACGTCGCGGTGATGGGCTATCTTCAGGCGGCGCCCCAACGTGCAAGCGTTTCCGAAGACGGGAGAGATTGGTCTGTATTTGCGTGGCCGAACGAAGGCAGTGGAAAGGTATTGTGGGTCGGCGCCGAGGTTGCGGGATGGCCTGAAATCGTCGCAAAACATCGCCGGGGTACAGGAACTGTGGTGCCCGGTGGGTGTCTCGACCCGGTCGACGTGGCCGCTGTGGCGGGGCGTCCGTCACCAATCCACGGCGCTGTCATCGCGGTCGAGGGTGCCCGAGTTTGGCAGCGCGACGGCGAAAAGACGGCGTCGTGGGATGGTCATCGGGTTGTGGATGCCGGAACCCCGAAGCAGCTTCTCGCGACGTTGGTCCTTGGCTGGGCCAGCCGCTGAGAGCCTCGGTTCGGCGACGTCCATCACCCGCCACCCAGCACGTCGTCGACGAATCGCTTCTCCAGCCCGACCCCCCTGCGGACCCGGCGCAGCGCGATGCCGGCGCGCGCGAGTTCTTCCATCACCACGACGCTGGATCGATCGAGGGCGCCGTCGGGGGCGGTCTGCACGAGCCGGTCGCCGTCGACCGTGAATGCGTGGTCCGTCAGGCGCTCTGCCAAGCGCGCCAACGGGACCTCGCCGGGCCCGAGGTCCCACTGCACGATCCGGCTCTGGTCGGTCACCTCGCCGACCGTGCCCTCGCGCAGGCACTTCCCGTCCTTCAGCATGACGACCCAGTCGGAGATCCGCTCGAGGTCCGCGAGATCGTGGGACGAGACCACGACGGTCTGCTCGCCGCGAAGTTTCGTCAGCAACTCGCGCACGGCGTGGGCCTGGACGGGATCCAACCCGGACAACGGCTCGTCGAGCATGACCAGCGGCGGCCGGCCGACGAGCGCGGTCGCGATCGCGACCCGGCGCTTCATCCCATGGGACAGCGTGTAGATCGGCGTGTCGCGCCGCTCCGTCAGCAGGACCGCGTCGAGCAGCGCGTCGCTCTCCGCCCGCGCCCGCGCCGACGACGCGCCTTGCAGCCGCCCGAGGTGGCGCAGGAGCTCGCGCGGGGTGTGGCGATCCGGCAGCTCGGCGTCCTGCGGGAGGGCCCCTACGAGCCCCTTGTGCCGGTGCGGGTCGTAGGGACCGTGGCCGAGGACGTCGAACGTGCCCTTGTCGGCGCGGAGAAACCCGCACACCACCGAAAACGCCGTGGTCTTCCCGGCACCGTTGTGGCCGACGAACCCGCACGACGTCCCCTTCGGGACCCGGAACGACAGCCCGTCGAGCGCCATCCGCCGCCCGAACCGCTTGACCACACCGTCGAACGTCAGGGCCGCCGTCGTCACAGGTCTCTCGCGGAGAAGCGGACGTACCCTACGGACAGCGCGACAGCGGCGAGCCCCGCGCACGCCGCCGCGGACACGAGCCAGCCGAAGCCGGGCTCCCACAGCCCCTGAAGCCAGCTCTGGGGCAGGACAGGTCCCACCACGTCGGCGACCGTCGTCCACGGCTCGCGCCGAGCCGACGTCACGAGGCCGAACACGACCCAGCTCCCTGCGGTCCCGCCAAGCGCGAGGACCCGCGCCCACGCCGACGACGCCGTGAGCTGGCTCGCCGCCGTCCCGAGCGCGGTGAACGGCAGCCCGAACGTCCACGCCCGCGGCGCGAACGCGAGGAGCCACACCGCGAGGTCGACGGGCTGGACGCCGTACATGCAGGTCATCGCGACGACCCACACGACGGCGGACGCGGCGAGCGTCGCGACCGCGTTCAGCCCCAGCTGGCCGACGAACCGACCGAGGACCAGTTCGAGCCGCCCGGTGCGCTGGGCCTCGTACCGGATCGCCCGGGTGGACACGTCGATCGCGACGCACTCGGCGCTCGCGGATGCCGCGAAGAACGGGACGACCAGGAACCCGAACCAGAGGCCGAACACCGCGAGCGGCGGCGCGGTGACCAGCACGTCGGCGAGGTGGTCGCTGCCGACCAGATGCCGCACGGTGCGGTGCCACAGCTCGGACGTCACGAGCTGGGCAAGCATCGTGCCCGGCGTTTCGGTCGGCGCGACGTTGAGCTCGTCGGCGAGCGTGTTCTCGAGCATCCCGACGAACCGGGTGAACAGCAACGTCGCGCCCCCGCTTGCGACCCCGTACAGGACGAGCAGCGCGAGCGCGCGCCAGGACCGGATCGCGCGGCGGATCTCGAACCCGGCGATCAGCCAGATGTCGCGGAGGGCGGTCACTTTGGATGACCGGGATCTGGGTTCGATGCCAAGGCCCGACGCCAACCCGGTCTGTGATCGCTCATCGATCGAGCTTGGACATCACGTCCACGAGCGTCCCGTCGACGAACGCTGTCGGGTCGAGCGCCCGGTCGTCCAGACTCTCGAGCTGCGCCGGATCGAGCACGCTGGACAGGGAGTCCTCGGTGCCGATCAGCACGTCGAGGGCGTCGGCGGCGAACACCATCAACTCGCGGCGATTCGGCCGGCCGCCGCTCGCGGCGACGGTCGCAACGAAGTCCTCGGCCAGATCGTGAAGATCGGCGTTCATGTCTGCGGCGATTGCGTCGACCTCGGCCATCTGCTCGTCGGTGGCCTCGGCCTGCTCGCGGAGCGCGGCGCTGGCTTGGGCCCGCCGCAAGTCGAGCGCGTCCTTCATCGCCTGCGCGTCCGGCTCGCTACCGCCTTCCCCCTCGTCGCCCTCGTCGCCCCGGCGTTCGACCCGGATCCGGAAGTTGCCGTCGTCGTCGGCGTCATCGCCCGGGTCGGGGTCGGCAGGTTCGTCGGGGACGGGATCGGCGGCCGCACCACCGGGAGCAGGGGCAGGAGCGGTGCGCGGCCGGAACACCTCGCCGAAGATCTGGCGCCCCACGTCGCGCCGAGCCTCGCGCTTCGCGGTAGCCACCTCGGCCTCCAGATCGCGGATCTTCCCACGCGGACCGAGGCCGCCCACGACCAGTCCCACGATCAGCGCCAGGGCGGCGAGCACCAGATGCTTGGCGTGCCAGTCACCCATGTTCCTCGACCCCGAACGGCAGCCCGACCGCATCGTCGCGGACCGACCGCCGGGACAGCGTGCGCACCGGCGACGCGAGCGTCCGCCCGGGATCGCTCGCCGCGACGCCGACCGTTCTCGTTCCCACGTCGGGCCCCATCACTCGTCCCATCGATCCAGACCTCGAAGCTCGGACTCCATTGTGCCACTTCAATGGCGCTGAGCCTATCTTTGGTCGCGATGACTCCTGACAGGATTGAGCGACACGATGGACACGACTTGTCCGGTACCACCGATTTCTACCAGCGCCATCCCAATCGGCATGACCAGGGCCCGCGCGCCGACGAACCCGGAGCCACCGGTGCCTTATGCTCGATGCATCCGCTGGACACGGGAGCCGCAGCCGGGATTTCGGTCTTCTGAACTGGTAAAAATCGCTGGTACCGGACAATGGGGTTGGCCGGGTGGATACCCTGTGGCGTCCTGACTGCCGACGACGACCCTGATGCCTCCGACGCCTCCACCGAAGGTTGAGGCAGGGCAGTCGGACGTGCTTTGGCATCCGAGGGCTTCGAACCACAGGCGCAGGTGGCTGGTCCCGGGCCAGCCGACCTGCACTCACAGTGCCTCGTAGACCAGGAGCGCGCCTCCGCCTGGATCGTAATCGTCCCAATCGTCCCATGTGGACCATCCGACCACCGCGTCCGATACGCCGTCGCCGGTTAGATCCCCGAGCGCTACATCGGTAATCCCTCCCAAATCCAACTCGTTGCCCGCGCCCTCGAGTGGCGTGTTGTCCCACTCCACGGAAGCCTCGGTGATCAGGCCGACCAGGGGTCCATAGAAGAAACGGTCCGGCGTCCAGACGTCCTCGAAGCCGTCACCGTCGAGGTCGGCAACCGACACTGCAAAAGGATACGTTCGTATGCCGGAGTCAGATTCTGAAGTAAACAACGTCGTGGTCGCTACAGCATCGCGCGGATCTACCGCCAGATCCGGCAAAGCCGTGGTGAATACAAGAGTCCACGATACAGGCTCCCAGGAATGCCGGTGCGGTCCATGCACGATCAGGTCGTCTGTCCCGTCGCCATCCAGATCGCCTGCGCTAAGGCTTCCTCCCGGTACCTCGGGGTCGGTCGATTCCACGCCGCACGACCCCACCAGGTCGAAATCCATCCACAACGTGTCAGCGCCCAGGTCGATGGACGCTGACGGCACCAACGTCTCCCCGTCCATTCGGTGAATGCCTTCCTCCTCGAGGGAGATCAGGACATCCTGCAAGCCGTCGCGGTCGCTGTCATACGGAAGGATGCCATAGGGGTAGTCCGGCGCCACATCGGAAAACCCTCCCGGCGCTACCCACTCGTTCACCACCTTCATCGGTGAAGCGTCGGTGATCAACACATCGCCGACCTGCACGGGGTCCACGAACAGCAATTCCCCACCCCCACCCACAAGCTCCTTCATCCACAGCGCCAGCGGCGCATCGCCCTCCTCGCGCACGTACGCAGGTGCGTCGACCTTGGACCAGCGCAGCCCGATGTCCGGATCCTGGTCAAAGCGCGGATCCGGATCGATGAGCAGCATCCCGTCGGTCATGTCCTCCATCCATCGCTTCTCCGGTTCGCGCGGTCCACCGGGGAGGAAGAGCGCCTCTACGCCATCCAGCCCAGGGGAGTTGACCAGGACGTCATCTGCGCCGTCCTGGTCAAAGTCCGCGACTCGGATGTGTATCCACCGCAACAGGTCTTCGTCGCCAGGGCCGAACTCCCAGTTGCTGGTCGACTGGCCTGCAAACGTGGGTGCATGCGGCAGCACCGGACCGTAGATGAACCAGACCGGCATGGCGGCGTCGCCAAAGGCCCCCCCGGGCGAAGCGAT
>CAMASI010000130.1 GCA_945861065.1 Klebsiella pneumoniae
GGGGCTGCATCCCGCTGGGCTTCGTCACGGGGACCCCGCCTTCCCTGCGAAGTACGCTGGGTACTCCTCGGTCAGGCTGCGCCCCGTTCCTCGCCCAGCGGGCGCATCCACACGCGATCTCGCACTGTTTATTTCGCGGCGGGCCCTAAAGCGCGCCAAGCGTCAGGTGGAGCCGAAACCGAGGCTCGCCGAACGCATCAAGCAAGAGGTTCTGCCGCGCACCGGTCGCCGTGAGCGCGACTGGGTTGACGGCGAGGTCGAATTGTAATGGACCCACGGGAGTCGAAGCTCGCAAACCTGCGCCCGTGCCCACCCGTAACGGAGGCAACAACCCTGCGACGTCGGGCGCAGCCGTGTCCGCGTCGCCGGGGCCGACCAACCACACGTTGCCAACGTCGACAAACACCGCCGCGCTGTACCCGTCCCAAGCCGACAAACCGAGCACGGGAAGTGGCACGAGCGCTTCCAACGTCGACACTGCGAGCGCATCACCACCGGTCGGCACCCAACGTTCGGCATCATCTCGAACCGTTTGGTCGATCAGCGGGTCAAGGCCGTCAGGCCAGTCGATATCAGGCTGTGCAACCAAATTGCGGGGTCCGATTCCGGCCCTCGGAAAGCCGCGTAAACTCGCCGTACCGCCCAACATAAATCGATCCTCAAGCGGCGGCGGGTGACCGTCCAGCGAACCGATCCAGCCGCCCTCGACCGCCACATGCCAGGTCACAAAAGGCAGAGACGTCCATGTGTTGCCGCGAAATACCGCTTTGAGGAACGAGGGCGAAACCACGTCGTTTGCCCGTATGAGCCCTGGTGCGACTTCCGCCGACACGCTGGCGAGCAACCCCCGAGTCGGCAGTACCGGATCGTCGCGACGATCGGCCACCACCACGACCGACGCCGTCTCCTGTGGGCGGAAGAGCGTAGGAAGCGTGGGATCGGCACTGAGAATGGTTTCCCAAGGTTCACCCACCAGTAGCGCCCCCTCGTCCACATCTTCGAGTTGCCGCTCCTCCAACCGAGCGGAACCGATGACTTTCCAATCACCCGCAAGGTGGGTCGTCAGCGCGAGCCCGCCTCCCCGCCGATCTAAGGACCACGTTCGTTCGATACGCCGCTCGCCGACCAACGCGTCCACCACGACGTCCTCGTTCCTTACCGGAAAACGAGGGGCCCGGTATTGCACCACCACGCGCCACTCGGGCGTCCGAAAATTGGGCACCCAATCCAACAGTGATTCTGTCCGCCAATCTAGGCCTACCTGCCCGTACAATTCGAGACGGTGGGCGATTCCGAACAAATTGCGCCGATCGATCCGACCAAATGTTCGGACACCTTGATCCGTCGCCAAGCCGAACCCGGTCTCGAACGCCCACCGGGGTTTCTCTGAGACCGATAGAACGAGGTCCCTAAGGTCTCCGTCGCCGAGCAAATCCATCGATACACTTCGGAAAATCCCCAAATCATAGAGGTCCTCGCGCGCTCGTTCGATGTCGGGCTCCGTCAGTGGCTCACCCAGCACCAACGCGGCCTCCCGCCGAATCAACGCAGGCCGCGTGATGCGCGGTCCACTCACGACCACCGAGCGCAAAAGCACGAGGGGGCCCTGGGTGACCTCGATCACCGCCGAGACGCGGTCCAACTCCCCTTCCACCGCGAGCAGCCGCGCGCGTGCTGACGCCTCCAGCCACCCCGCGGCACGGTGCGCAGCTTCAATTCGGGCACCCAACGCCTCCACAGCCACCAACGAGCCGGGACCCCCAATGAGGCGGGAAATCTCCTCATTCCAGCCGTCAGGCCCGACGCCGTCAGCCGCGCCCCGCACCGAGACGCCCAACAAGGTGACGGCCCGCCCCTCGACGACGTCCACAACGGGTGTCAATCGGAGCGTAGGTTCCCGCCCTGTGACCGCGCGAATCGGCGACCATAACCACCGCGCAAAACGACGGCGTCGTGGATCTTCGAGCACCTCGCGAAGCGCCAACGAGGCGTCCGGACGACCCAGCGACCGATACCACGCCTCCGCTACGTCCAAACCCTGTTGCATGGCGCCGGGCGTGTACCGATCGAGCCGAAGGAGTTCGACGCCGTCGTCCAACACCGCCATCAGGGTCGTGTCATCAACGGTTTCATTTCCCTCAAATCGCACGCCAACCCAGCCTGGAAATCTCCCTTGCCGAAGGCGCGCACGTGGCCCACGGACCGCGCGAACGACCAAGGTTTCTGTGTCCGCTGCTGTGTCCACACGTTCCACCGTGGCTGTTGCGTGGGCCCAGCCCCGCTCCTCCAACCAACTCGTGACATCCCCAGAGGCTTCGTCGAGGAAACCTCGGGTCAGCCGTAGTCTCGCATCAATTCCGAGGGCAGCGACGGCGCGGCGTTCGCCAGACAGGCCGAGGCCTTCGACGTCCAAGGCGAGACGCGACCCCAACTCGACCGCGAAACGCGCCACCCAACCGTCATCGGAATTGGCAACGAGTGGCGTCACACGGGCGGACAACCAACCCGTACGCTCGCCGAACAAGGGGCGGTCCATCGACGCCAACCTCTCCCGGACCGCGTCCCGGGCCGCAGCCACCGTTTCACCAGAGAAGGGTCGGCCGACCTTGAGTCCGGCTGCCGCCGCCAAACGCGTGAGGTCCTTTTCTTCCACATCCGGAAACAAACCCGACAGGTCCCCGCCGAACTCGAGCCGGGCCAGCCGACTCGCCTCGCCTTCCGACACGTTGATGACGACTTCGGTTCGCCCCGCATCTGGCGACCAGGAACCGACCCACACCGCAGCGTCACCGTAGCCTCGAGCTGCTAGTTCCGCGCGAATCCGAGCCTCGGCCGGCGCTTTGTCTTGGTCCGCAAACCAAGGTTGGCCGACAGTGATGTCCGCCGCGTCCAGCACCACCCGACGTGACACCTCGTGCGCACCTTCCACGCGAACCCGGTCCACCCTCGGTGCTGGCCAAACAAAGTAGGTCAGAAGGGCGGAACGCACCGCATTTCCGTCTTCGTCGACGTTGTCCCACGGCTCGACACGCGCCTCTACCGCAGCAAACGGACCGACCTGAAACAGCGTCGTAAGGTCTGTGCGGACCGCAGCGGGGTCGAGGGGCTCCCCCTGCCGGACCCGAAGCAACGGGTCAAGGCTTTCCGTCGGAAGCCCGCCAGAGGGCGCTTCCAACGAAACACCCACCACGGGACGCCCCACCCACCAAGGTTCTTCTGCGAAAGCTGCCGTCAGCCAGAGCAGCCAAGCTGCCGTCACTCCGCCTCCCAACGCGCCGTCACGTCCGCCCCATAAGCGCCACCGATGGGGAGGACCCGATCCCTTTGGAGCGTGGCGTACCAGCCCGCCAAGCTCCAGATACCGCCAATTCGGCGCTCGATCTCTAGGTAGTTGTCTTCCGGCCGCACGAGGTTGAGCTCCCACGACAGATCGATACCGCCAAAATCGTCCAGTCGTTTCTCCAAGACCAGACGCGGATCCGGTGAATATTCGCCGCGCGCATTCACGCCCGTGGCGAGGTCCAATCGGTCGAATAGCAGCGGAAGGTCCTCGATGTCGCCGGCGCGTCCGCTGACAAGGAAATCTGTCAGCAACAAATCCGCCGCCGCCTGCGTGACAGCGGCCGGCAACGCCCCCAGTTCTTCCAAATCGTCCGTGGTCACACCAAACCAAAGCAACGCGTTCAGGTCGGATTGTGCCATCGACGGATCAGACCGGGTGGAGGTGTGCCAGTCAGAGAACGGCCCCGTCACGAGATA
Organism: Klebsiella pneumoniae; assembly: GCA_945861065.1. Lineage (GTDB taxonomy): Bacteria > Myxococcota_A > UBA796 > UBA796 > SXOB01. The sequence continues at coordinate 3,760 of CAMASI010000130.1, forward strand.
GTTGACGCGAACCGGTTGATCACGCGTCTTTACGTCGGTCTCCAAGTCGAAGTCGAGGCGGGGATCCCAGGTGAAGGGGTCATCCCATGCAAGATGCCCTCGAACGATGCGAAATTCGCGGTCTTGGAGCAGTGCCAGGCCACCGTCGTGCACGCTGACTGAACCTGTAAGGCCCGGCCTGTTCGTATCGCCCACGAGGCGCAAATCCGCGGACGCAACGGCGTCGGCGACGTTGTTCCGCAACCGCATCGTCCCGTCAGCCCCGATATGGACGTCAAATCCGAAGAGTCCTGGTTCGTCCGAACCGATGGCGGGGTCCACCAGCATGGTCTCTCGGTAGGCAACAACCCAATCCTCCCAGTCAATTCGATCGACAAAATCCATTTCCGTAATGGTGACTTCCCCGGACATCAGCAGGCGATCGGTCGGACCGTCGAGCGTCAGGCGCGCCATTCCTCGCGCGGGCGGGAGCGATTCAACCCATCGTAGCTGGGAATCGTCGACGCTCACATCGATGTTGAACCGGGTCGGCCACCACGCTTCCGTATCAATTCCTCCGGAAACGACAAACGGGCCGCCGCCGAGATCGCCATTTCCGCTTACCTCGATGCGCTGTTGCGTAAACTGCACGCGACCCACCACGTCCTCGAACGGTGCAGGAATCGATGCATGCTCGAGAATTTCCGCGTCCGCGTCCACGGAGATGACCGCCCGTACATCTGGCGCGGTGCCGAGCGCGTAAACGACGATGTCTCCTGTGCCCTGCGCCCGAACGAGGCCGGGCACGACCGCACGAAGAAGGTCTAGGTCGAAGCGGCCGTCACCCGTCAACAACAGGCCATTCTCACCTACGGCGGCCAAACGAACGCGCGTATCGCCACCTTCAAGCACGAAATTGTCGAGGCGGAAGTTGTTCCCACGCTGGGTGTAGGTCCAGGGTGCCGGATTCGTCAACTTGTGACGACCCCAACTTACGTCCACGGCATCAAATCGGGCGTCAAGGTCTACGGGCGACCACGTTTCGCCAAAATCACCATCCAGCGTAAGTTGGCCCGACGCCAGCGCCGTGATCCGCCCGCCATCTGCGCCGACGGGATACAGCACGTGGGCTGGCAAGTCTTTCAACGCCACATCTGCGTGGTACGGTTGTTCGCCCCAGATCATCTGCGTTCCCGTGGCCTTCGCGCGCCCTCCCAACAAATCCCCCTCAAATGTCATCAGACCGCCGGGTTCTGTTTGGAACGTCAAGACGGAATCGTTGACGTCCACTCCGGCATAACGAACGCCCGAAATTCTCGCGGTACCCGCGGGCGTGGGGTCGAACAGCGTGTTCCCAAATCTAACGTGGGCCCCAATAACACCGGAAATCGGCGTACCATCGTCAATGGCATCTAGACCGGCCAGGGACAATCCGTCCGCGACCATTTCCATATCCAACGCGAATTTTCGATCGACGGACCCCCGTAAAATAAGTCCCTCCCTGCCTTTTCGACGAGACACTCGAAGGTCGTCAAGCGTGAACACGCCTTGATCCATATAGCCTCGTCCCCGACCGACATCGAAATGTTCTCCCCAGACCACCGCATCTCGAAGGACAAAATTAGATTCCCCGTCCAGGTCGTAAAGAGGACCATGCAGCGAGAGACTACCGCCATCCAATTGCGCCGAGATTCCGTCGATATCCACAAAGGCCTGGACGAGGTTCTCTATGCGACCCGGCGCGAACGTCACGTCCGTGTCCATGGAAACGGGCGTCCGGAAATCCATTCGGAAAAAACCCGAGTAGGGCGTAACGCCGCGAACAGCCTCGGCATCGTGAAGCTCAATCGATTTCATGTTTGGGGACACGATTTTGGCGACCAAGTGGTCGGCGTAGGGGACGCCCTGGACCGAAAAATCGCGAAGGTCGCCGTGGCCGTCAAACCTCAATTGATTGAAGGGCCCTCGGATGGCGCCCGACACCACGCCGTGCCCTGTCATCGCCACTGTCTTGAGCGGCTGGAAATCGCGCAGATCGGCCTGGTCAAGCCGAAACTGAAGGTCGAGGGGTCCGCGAGGTTTGAATCCCACGTCCACCCTGGCTGTACCGGAATTGCGAGGACCTCGAGCCACGCCATCGAGGACAACGTGGTCTTTCGTCAGTGTGATGGCGCCCCGGGACCAAGCGCGCTCGATGTCCAGCATCGGCAACACGTCTGCACGAGACACCGGTCGGTCTCCAACAAACAGGTCACGAACCGCCATCTCGTAGTTACCTTCCAGGGCCAGAGGCTGAACAGTCCCTTCCACCCGCACTTCCAAATCACCGTCCAGATCGATCCATGGGGTCGGCGCAGCGTCGGTCATCTGTAGCAGGCGTTCGAGCGACAAACCCGTTGCGGTGACGACGCCATCGTGTAGAAACCGATCCGCCAACGTGATCCGCCCCGTCGCCACCAACTCACCAAGGCCCGGGTGCAGCCGCGCGGACAGGATCCGAACCTCCTTTTGATCGACCTCGACCGACCCGAGCGCTTCCCCAATTTCGTAGGTCAGTAGCGGCGTGAGCAAGCCAGGAGCGTCGTAGCCAAGGCCCCGGCCCCACAGGTTGGCCTCGACCAGGGGATTGCCAGCCGGACCCGAAACATGCACGTCCAGGTCGGCGACACCGTGAAGCGCACGTGGCGCCACCAACAGCGGATTGAGACCCTCCAAGAAAACGTTCATCGAGGCGGCAATGTCGATCGGGCCCTCCAAGGGGATGTGGGCACGCGCCTGAATCGACAACTGCGGCAGCGAAAAATGCAGGTCAGGCACGTCGATCACGTCGGGCCCAAGCCGCAAACCGCGCGCCGAGAACCATGTCCTTTCGTCGATGCCGCGGAAGGCCACTCGCAACCCACCCGATAGGTCGTGCAGCCCTTCGGAATCGGGAAGCAAGTCCACTTCGTCGAGGCCCACCACCCCTTGAGGGAAGGCCAGCATGATGGAAGCGTCCCTCAACTCCAGCGTGCGCCACGGCAGCCGCTTCAGTGGTTTGTTCCCACCGCGCCGGTCATCGAACTCGACCAGTTTGCCCTTGTCATCCAGGTGAACCGAGAGCGACACGCCGTGGCCCACGACGTCGCCGAGCTGCGCGCCGCGCCGGGTCAGGGCGAGGGGCAAGTCGACACTTTCCGCCGTCAGGATGGACTCAGCCGTGTCCGTATCGAACAGATGAAGGCCGAGAACGCGCACACCAGGTGGCCAAACTGGCTCGATATGGCCGATCGTCAGGCCCTCTCCGGTCTGGAACTCGACCAAATACTCCGCCAGTTGGATCACCCGACGTTCCAACCCCTCCGACTGAACCCACCAGACGAGCGCGCCCACGGCTGCCGAGGCGGCCATGGTGCCAACCAGGAAAATCGTTGTGAGCCGAATCTTCCGTCGCGCCATGGCGTCCGTCTCCTAGCCCGGACACCGGAGCGGGGCGCGAGCGTCCCCATCGCCCTGGCGTCGGCGCCCACCGCGCGCTAGCAGCGGCCCGTTGCGGGCGTAACTCAGTTGGTAGAGTACGAGCTTCCCAAGCTCGTTGTCGCGAGTTCGAGTCTCGTCGCCCGCTCCACTCGATGCTCTAGCAGCCTGTCGGAGATAGCGGTTCCGCCGAGACGAGCTTGCTCGTTTCGGCAGAGAGCGGTGAGCACCGTCGCGAGGGAGGTGAGGCCGCCGCCGGACGAGGAACGGGGTGCAACCCGAGGGAAGGCGTGCTTGACGCACTCCGACCGAG
>CAMASI010000131.1 GCA_945861065.1 Klebsiella pneumoniae
GGCTAATCGCTAACGGCTGCGCTTGTTTAAGGCCTAGTGCGCCGCCATCCTCGATGTGTGCCGAAGGCTGAGCCTCGTTGACGAGTCGACGCATCGGTCTGGCAAGGAGCAGCTCGACCGAGTCGTCGCAATGCTCGTAGCCCTGGCGAAGAAGCTCCAGAATGATCGGTGAGCCAGCGTACCGAACCGGGAGCGGGACCGGGAGCGGGACCGGGTGCGGGTCGGCCGCGGCTTCTGGGGCTCGCGCCCGTCAGGGTCGGTCACCGGGCTTTGAGCGCGACGTACGCAACATTAGGTGGCCCACATGGACATGAGCAGGGGTGCGTTCGTGCTAGGTATAGCGATCCTGGGGCTTGGGTGTGGCGTGGGTGAGGGGATCGGCCCTGGCGGCGTTTCAACCGTGGCGTTGTTGTCTCCAATTGAGGCAGAAGTGGTCTGCGGGACACCACTTTCGGTCGTCGTGTCCGTCGAGAATTTTGAGCTGACGGACCGGTACGAAGCCGACGCCGACGCCGCGCCCGATGGCACGGGCCACGCCCACGCCTTCCTCAACGGGCAATATGTGTTTCAAGGGTCGTCGGAGGCTTTCAACCTGGAGGACCCGGTCGTGGACGGCGAATACCAATTCAAAGTGGAACTCGCCAACGCCAATCACAGCATTGTGGACCCCTATGCCGGAGCCCAAATCTACATCACGGTGGATTCGACGGTTTGTGGGGCGTTGCGATGACGCTGCTGACGGCGTTTCTGGCCTGTGGCGACGTAGACCTTCCCGGCGGGCACACGGGGAACACGAGCGGCATTCCAACGTCGTTTCAGCTCGATTATTGGACGGAACCCGCCCCGGCGGTCGCGTTGGAACCCACCGAGTTGTGGTACAGCATCCTCGACCAGGACGGTCTGCCAGTCGAATTGCTCCAACAGAGCCATACGCGCATGGTCCATGTGTTGGTCGTGTCCTCCGACCTGAGCAGTTTCGAACACAAACACCACGAAGATCAGTATCCGGTAACCGCGGATGACCTGCGCGCCGCTACGTTTCATTTTACGGAGGCATTTCCGTACTCGGGAGATTTTCTCCTGTCGTTTCAGTTTGCCGTCGCCAACGAAGTCTTCGAGCTGCAAACGTCCGACTCGGTGCAGGGCGATACGCCGCAATTGCCATCTTATTCCGCGGACTTTGCCACAGAAGTTGCGGTGTCGGGCGTGCGCGCGACGCTGACCTGGGACGTGTTGCCGGCGGTGGGCGTGGAGGCCCAGTGGAACCTACATCTAACCGACGATGCGGGGGTCGAGTTGACCGACTTGGTGCAGTGGCTGGGCGCGGACGCTCATAGCGCCGTCGTGCGCGCGGATCTGGGATTTGTAGCCCACACCCATGCTTGGTTCCCCGGGATGGAGGACGTGCCGCCAGACCATACGATGCCGCATACCTACCTCGGCCCCGACCTCCCGTTCCGATTTGTGTTTCCGACCGCGGGCGTGCACAAAATGTGGATTCAATTCGCGCGGGAATCGGCGCCGGAAGAAGAAATCACCGTGCCGTTCCTCTTCACCGTCACCCTATAATCGGTAGGTGAAGTCCAAAGGTCCGCGCCATGGACCTCCGGGCTTCGCCCGCAGCGCCTTCCATCAGGGCGTCGGCGATACGAACCACACCCCTGGCTTCGATGGGCTCGAGGTCCGTTCCGGCGGCCCATGCGTTGAATGCACCCATGGCTGGACCGCACCAGATTTGGAAATCCCTCTTGCGGTCTTCTTCGCCCATGCGTGCCCAACGCGAGGTCATGCCGAGGTACCAGCGGAAGACCAGGGCCATCTTGTGGTGCCCGTCGGCTTCGGCGCGCACAACCTGAGCGGGGTCCCGTTGTTCCCAATAACTTTTGGTTTCCGTCCAAACTTCGTCGAGCGGGCGTCGAAAAATCTGCGTTTCGATGCGTTTGCGCTCATCTTCCGGAATCTGGGAGAGGTCGTCGAATCGTTTGTATAGGTCATGCAGTTTCTGCGCGCGTTGTGCGTACATCGCGCCGCGGCCAAGCACTTGGACCTTGGCGCCGATCTCGAACATGTCGGGGGCTGGGCCCGTCGCAACGTCGTGAAAAGCTGCGTCGGCGAGCAACAAACGCACTGCGTTGGACGTGCCCGATTCAGGAGCGCACTGGTTCACAGAGCCGGTAAGCACGTAGTCGGCGCCCATTGCAAAGGCCCCCCAAAGCGCGGTGGGCGTTCCAAGACCACCGGCGGCGCCAATCCGCGTGCGCACCGCGCGACGCGAAAACCCGTGTTCTGCGTCGATCTTGTCCCGTAGCCGTAGGAGAACGGGCAGGAGGACGACGAGCGGGCGATGGTCGGTGTGGCCCCCGCTATCGGCCTCGCCGGTCACGTCGTCGGCCATCGGCACGTGTTTGGCCAGCGTGGCTTGCCACGTCGTCACAGTGCCGCGGGCAAGTAGCTCCCGCACAATGTCTTCGGGCGCAGGCTGAAGGAACTTCGTCGCTACTTCGGTGCGGCTGACTTTGGCCATCACATGATGTCCGACGTCGATCGTGCCGTCGGGCCGGGCCTTCAACCCCGCCAACCGGTAGCGGACGATGGCGGGTGTCAACGTCATGAACGCGCTGGCTTCGACGCGTTTGACACCATGTTGCAGGTACGCGTCGACGGTGGCGTCTTCTACGGCGGGTTCGACGGGGTTGTGAAGCAGGTTGGCGCCCCAGGCGCCCGGCAGGTTGAGGCTGGCGAGTTCTGCGACGGCCGCCGAGGTGGCTTCGATGGGCAATCCGCCCGAACCGAAGAATGCCAAATAACCGCCTTGGCACATGGCCCGAACGAGCGCCACCGAGGCGATTCCGCCTGCCATGGCACCCGCCACGTAGGCGCGACGAACGCCGTGGGCAGCCCGAAAATCGGCCGAACCGAGCGACTCGGGGGTGACCGCCGGCACGCTGGCGGCAAGGTCCATTTGGCCCACCCCAGGTCCGTGCAGACCGCGTGTGAACCAGCGAACTTTGCCACCCACGTCGCGCACGGCGTGCAACGGCTGGGTCACGTCTGCGAGGGCGGCACGCGCGTCGGACAATTCCGAAGACGGATCGGGTCTGAGCCAGGGCCCGTCCCCGCTGGCGACGACGGAGGGAACCTCCACTGCGTCGTCGACCGCGACAACGCCGCTCCATCGTACAATGAGCCTGGCACCTGCACCGTCGCGGCGCACTTCGACGGAAAGCTCACCGTCAGACAGCACCACCGCGGCGATGGACGAATCGCGGAGCACACCGACGATGGGTCCCTGACCTACGAGGTCGAAGGCTTCGGCGAGGCCGCCCCCATCTTGAAGCAGGTCCTCGGGCGTGCCTGCGACGGGAACCAGGCGCAGGGCGCCGGCCCTGTACACGGACAAGGCATCGAAATGGTGGACCACGACTCCCCTACGGCATTGAACGCCGATGTACCCCGCGGGTCACGGGGCCGCGAGGCGGTGCACAACTGGGCTTCGGTCGGGCGACAATTCTGCGGCGAACTTTCCTGTCCAGCGGGTTCGTTGCACATCAACGCCCAGGTCTACGACGACCACCGTGCCATCGAATTGGAAGTCGAACGCGGACAATTGTGTTGCGGGCGAATAATTTGTGGCGAGGCCGCGACCCCCGAGGGGCCCAACCTCGACGCCGAGGGTCCGGAGGTAGGCGCCGCGTGCCTCAGCCTCGTGAAAGGTCCAGGCGATCGAGGTCAGCCCGAGCAGGGAAGTCGTCGCGTCTACGCCCAACGGCTCAAGCGCTGCGTCTTCTTGCGTCTCTGGATTCATGGCGTCGCCTGCGAATGGGTAGGTCGCCTCGGAGTGAATCGAGAGCGGCTCGGTTTCGGCGCCAGAGACCACCAAGAAATCGACGCGCACCGAGACGACGGCGTCGCCGTACACGGCATCGATGCACGCGCGAACGTCTTCTTCCGAGGGCCCAGGCGCAAAGGTTGCGCTCACGTCCACAGACACACCCTCAGCGTTGAGTCGCGGCGCGCCCAACGTCACCACAAGCTGTTTTGGGTGCCAGCCAAACGTCGGGTCGTAGCAGCCTAGCAGGTCTCCCGCGGTATCGAAATTCAGGCCTGTGAGGATTGCCGTTGCGGAGTCGTCCGCTTCCATCACCACAGCCACGGTGGTGTCCGCGCCCTCGACCCCGGTGGTGAATTGAGCGGTGCCCTTCGAGGCCGTCATCGCCGACGTGCTCGCCGTGGCGCGGTCGGCCCACACGGTCGCGTTGTCTAAGAACGGGAACTCTTCGCATAGATCGGGGTCACAGGTCGCCTCCAACGACGGCGTCTCCCCCGTGGTGGACGTGCCACCGATGACGGCAGCGAAGGCGCCAGCTTCGTCCACGCCGATGTCGAGAGCGCCGACGCGGTGGTTGAAGTATTCCCAGCCGTAGCCGAAGCCCTCCATCCAAACGAGGTCGACTGCGGCGGGCTCAGGTGTGCAAGCGAGGAGGGGTACGATCCACATGATGAGCACCGGGCTATCTCTGAATGAGTTGCGGTGGCCGATCGCGCTGACGGTCCTGGCACTCGGCCTTCGTCTCCCGACGATCGCCGACCGTCCGCTGTGGTTGGACGAATCGATCACGTGGCAGGTCGCAACGGCGTCGGATCCGCTGCGGGCGTCTGCCGAGTTGGATCTGCAACCTCCGACACATGCGTTGTTGGCAAGGGCAGCAAGCGTGACAGGTGCGCCGACGCCGCTGGCGATGCGGTTGCCGGCCTTGGTGGCCTCGGTGGTGTCGGTACCGGTGGCGTGGGCTGCGGGCGCGGCGTTGGGGGGAGCACCTGTCGCGTTTGCGGCGGCGCTGTTGACGGCGACCCATCCCGCGATGGTGGCCTATGGGCACGAGGGGCGGCCCTACGCCCTCGGCGCGCTGGGGACGTGGTTGGTGTTGTGGGGCCTTGTGGGCGGGTCCCCTCGGGTCTCGGCGTTATCGGCCGTCCTGGCAACGCTCACGACTTGGACGTCGGGTGTGTTCGCGGCGGCTTTGGCGTGTTCGTTTCGGCGGTGGTGGGCGTTGGTTTCTGTGGCCGTTGTGGGCGGCGCGATGGCACCGCTTGCGTGGGAACAGTGGTCTCATCGAGGTGCCGAGCATGCAGCGCGCCAGGGGGTTCCCCTTGCGTTGTGGGACCTGCCGCAGGCGCTTGGGGCGACCTTGGCGTGGTGCGCTACAGGTTTAGCGGGCACCGGATTTGCCGCGTGGTTCGGCCTGTTGTTGCTGTCTGTGCCGCTGCGTAAGGAAGCGAAGGCCGCGCTCCTGACCTCGGTGGGGCTCGCGCTAATCGGCGTGGCGCCTCTGGCCGGCTCGCGCCATGCCGTGGTGATGCTCCCGGCGATCCTGTTGTCGTGGGCGGTGGTGATGGCAAATCGGCCGAAGGTGTTGGCCGGGCTGACGCTGATGTGGACCGTGATCGGGGTGGCGCGGAGCCCTGGCGTTCCGGTCGAGAATGTGGCGGGTTTGTGCGGACCGGAGCGGATATTAGGGCGCGTGGTCGTAGACTACAGCGCCGCACCGCAATGGCGGGCGGCGGACTGTGGGGCCGCCTTGATCTTAGACCGTCCGGTGGTGCTGACCGACCTGGAGCCAGGTGTGAACTGGGTCGTGTCAGCAGGGCGGGGCAGAGACGCGACGCGAGCGGCGTTGGCGATCGCGGCCCGTGCGGTTCGCCGACGCGACGCAGAGGGCGCGTCGGCGGTCGCTTGGGAGCGCTAGGCCTGAAACAAGCGGTCAGCCATTAGCGGTCAGCGATTAGCCCGCACGAACGCCGCGAGTAGGGGCCGGAGATCCGGACGTCGGAGTGTCTCAGGTGCGGCGCCTGTCCGCGGCGTTCTCGGGAATCGTCCGGCTGACGGCTGACCGCTGACCGCTCCGAGTGCGCTTGTTTAAGGGCTAGGGTGGGCTAGGGTACGATCGCCGGATTCGTCAGGGTGCAGGTGGTTTCGTCCACGATTTGCATCCACTTGCCGCACGGACCCGCAGCGAGGTTCGGCGTCATGTGCAACTCACCGGCTGCGTCGGCCGCTGCGGTTCGGATGGCCTTGACGGTGGGGCCGAGCCCGGACGTGTCGCCAACACAGGCGCCTGAAGGGATGGGGGTCGTGCCCGCGGCCAACCCGCCAATGAGCAGGTACGTGCCAAAAGGCGTGAGTCCTGTGACGTCCATCGTGACGGGTCCCGGGCACGAACCACCGATCACCAGGGTGGGTCCACCTTCGTGGTACACGGAACCGCCCTCGCCGGGTCGGCCGTTGTCCTCAAGTAGGCCGACGATGATCTGGGAATCGCCGCCGGGGCCGCCGCCGACCGAGTCGGCGAGGGTGCCGCCGCCCCCAACCACGCCGATCCGTCCGCCGCCGCCGCCGCCGCCGCCGCCTGCGATGCCGCCGACGCCCGGGACAGTGTCCCCGCCGTTGCCGCCCTGGGCCCGAACCGTACCGACGCCGCTCACGGTACCGCCGATCAGGGTGATGGAACCGCCGCTGCCACCTCCGGAGCCGCCGCTGTAGTCGCTGATGTTGCCGCCATTGCCGCCGTTCATGTACACGCCGCCGTTGACGCTGATGTCCGTGGCTTCAATGTGGACACTTCCTCCGCCGGAGCCGCCGTCAGCACCCGGGTCGGAACAGCCCGAACCGGCGCCCCCACCGCCGGAGCCCACTGATCCTGGGCCCACAGGGGCGCCACCAACGCCGTAATTTGAGCCGCCGGCCGCATAAAAGGCGATACCGTTGAAAGTGGGGCCAAAACCGCCCTTTCCACCATAGCCGCCACCACCGCCACCGCCGCCATGCACGCACGGGCCGTAGTCGCCACCGCCACCGCCGCCGGGTCCGGATCCTCCGGTGCTGTCGTCGAGGCTCAGCGAGGCGCCGTTGCCGCCGTTGGCTCCCGCTGCGCTACCGCTCAAGTTGCCGTCGATCACTGCGGTGATCGCGTACACTTCTACCGCGCCATTCGAAGCCACATTGGCGCCGAAGGGGACGAGAAAATCGCCCACATTGGTGTAGACGCCTTCGATACAATCGCCGTCGGCGAGAATGAGGTCTGCGCCTCCCAAATCGCCGTCCGCGACGGGACAAAGGGCCCACGCAGATGCCGGTGCGAGAAGGGAACTAAGGACGAGCAAGCGGTACATGATGCCTCCGGCCAGAGTCTAGCCCAGTCTAGCCCTTAAACAAGCGCAGCCGTTAGCGATTAGCCGTTAGCTATTAGCCTGGCACCTAGACAATTCGCCGGGGCAGCGTAGTCGAGCGCTTCACCTGAAAGCGCACACCACGTCCAGTCGCGCAGTCCATTGGGACGGTTCGTTCGAGCTA
>CAMASI010000132.1 GCA_945861065.1 Klebsiella pneumoniae
GGGGTACCCGTGAGTATTGTCATCCTGCTGTTGTTGAACGCATACGCAGAAGACCCTACTTTTGTTGGAACCGACGCCGAGGGTCAGGCAGTCGAGAAGCCCGAAGGCCACCTCGTCGCCGAGCTGGGAGGTTCCCTCGCAACCGGCAATGCGGTGTTCTTCACCCTCAACGGGGGAACGACCGCCGACTACAAATGGAATCAGAACAAAGTCGGTGCCATCGCCGCCGTTGCGCTGGGCCGCGCCGTTCCCGATACCAACGGAGACGGCCACGTGGACGACCAGGAGCGCGCGGTCGGCCTTGTCGAGAACGCAAAGCGAGCGGGGTTGGAAACCCGCTACGACCGCTTTTTCGGCGACAAGGACAGCTTGTACGCGCTTGGCGGCGCCGTGCTCGACCCGTTCGCAGGCTACGACCTCCGGACCCACGAACAGGTCGGGTACAGCAGAATCCTTGCCGCGTCTGAGACGACCAAATTCGTGGCCGAAGTCGGCTTCGACGTCGCCCAAGAAAACTTCGTGGACGGCGTAGACCCTGCTTATGCCGACGTTTTCGCGGCCCGTGTCCTGTTGGGCTTCAGCCACGCCTTCAGCGCCGACGTGGCCTTCGACGACAAGGTCGAGGCCTTTGAAAACGTGTTGGTGCTGGAGGACGTTCGTGTGCTCAACACCGCCAGCCTGACCAGCAAGTTGTCTAACAAGTTCAGCCTCAAGCTGAGCCACGCGCTGGTTTTCGACAACGTACCGGTCGAGGGATTCCTCCCCCTCGATCAGACATCACTCGTCACGTTCGTTGCAACGGTGTTGTGAACGGCTCGCCGTCGGCCACAATGTGTGGCAAGCTGAACTTGTGATTCCGACCACCCTGCTCCTCGCTGCGGCATTCGCGGCTGCCCCGCCTCCGCCGTGGCGCTTTGAACCCCGCCGAACTGCAGGGGAAATTCACGTCGTACCGGTCGTGGCCACAAATGCGCGCCCCCACCTCGTCGCCGACACCTGGGTGGGACGGCCGCTCCCTGACGAGTTCCTCGACACCCGACGCCGCCGTACGGCGGACCTTTCCACGTTGCCGGGGCGTACCGGCTACGAAATTCCAGGCGCCCTGAATGCACGAATCGGGCGTGAATGGGACGGGCGCTTTTCGTTGGCCTCGCTGCCGATCGGCGGAGAACAACGCATCGCGTCGGCCCTTCACGGAGCGGGAGATCTCGACAACACGTTGTCGGCCCTCGGTCGCGCGATGGGCGGCCAGGCCACCCTGTTCACCTGGGTGGCGTCTTTGGAAGGCGTCCCATTGACCGCCTCTCAGGTGCCTGGCGACATCGTCGATACCCCTGCCGGTCCGGTCGTCGTCGATTTCAAAGACGAACCGTACCTGGTGACCGCGGAGGTCGGAATGGCGCTCGTCGCTTCCGACGGAGAAATCGTGCTTCGATACCGGGAGTCCATCGACACCGTCCTGTCCGGTCGATTCGGGCCCGCCCGCGCGAGCCGAGCACTCGCAGACACGCTGGTCGAGGAGGTCGTCCGTGTGTGGGCACTGGACAAACGTTTGTTGGCTCCGGATCGGCCGATCGGAGGCGCCGCGGTCGGGGCTTCGGGCAGTTAGGCGCGGCCGGCACTCCGGGAGTCTTGATGGGTTTCGCATATTTTCTGATCGTCGCCTGCGGCGAAAGCACGCCACCACCCGTCATCGTCGCACCCGAACCCGTGCTAGAAGCGCCGGCGCCTGAACCGGCCACTGCGCCCCCGTCGGTGCACGGCGTGAGTTTCATCGAGCCCGTAGACGGCGCCCACGTCAAGTCCCCCGTGCACGTCAAAATGGGCGTCACCGGCATGGAGGTTCGTCGCGCCGGCGAAATGGTCGACAACAGCGGCCACCACCACGTGCTCATCGACCTCGACCCGATCACCGCCGGGCAACAAATTCCGAAAGACGAGACCCACCTCCACTACGGGGGCGCCGACACCGAAGCGGACGTCGTACTCTCTCCCGGCGTCCACAAGCTGACCCTGCAATTCGCCGACGCGAATCACATGTCCTACGGTCCGGAATGGGCCAAGACCGTCACCGTGACCGTGGAGTGACTCAGTTCGACGTGGTTGTCGTCGGTGGCGGCCACGCAGGATGTGAGGCCGCGGCAGCAGCAGCTCGCCTGGGCCGCACCACCGCCTTGATCGTTCTCCAGCGGGCGCAGATCGGACGCCTGTCGTGCAATCCGGCCATCGGCGGCCAAGCGAAGGGCCACCTGGTGCGCGAAATCGACGCACTCGGGGGCCTGATGGGCCGGGTCGCGGACCGAGCCACGGTGGCCTTTCGTTACCTCAACACGCGGAAGGGCTTGGCCGTGCGCTCCAGCCGCGCCCAAGTCGACGTTGACCGCTACCCAGCGGAGATGCAAGCCGCCCTCGCCGTGCTCCCCAACCTGACCGTCGTGCAAGGGGAGGTCGTGGCGGTACGCACCGCAAACGGCCAAGTCGTCGGGGTCCGCTTGGCCGACGGCACCGAATTCGGCGCTGGCGCCGTCGTGCTCACCACGGGAACTTTCCTCGGCGGCGTGTTGTTTCGCGGTGAAGCGCGCACCGCAGGCGGACGGGTAGGGGATGGCGCTGCAACCGCATTGTCCGACGATTTGAAGGCGCTCGGGCTTCGGGTCGGTCGCCTAAAAACCGGCACAGTTCCTCGACTCGATGGGCGCACCATCGACTGGGAAAAAACCGAGCCCCAACAGGACGATGTGGTGGGCGCGCAATTCTCGTTCGGGCCGCCCGCACCGGTTCTTCCCCGCATCCAATGCAGCCTGACGTGGACCACGCCAGCGGTCCACGAACTCATCCTCGCGAATCTCCACCGGTCGCCGATGGCCAGTGGCAACATCACCGGGCGCGGCCCTCGGTATTGCCCGTGCGTCGAAGACAAAGTCGTGCGTTTTGCGGACCGCAGCCGACATCTGCTCTACCTGGAACCGGAGGGGCTCAACACCCACCGCGTCTACGTCAACGGTCTGAGCACATCCCTGCCAGAAGACGTCCAGGCCGACGTCGTTCACGGTATCCAGGGCCTGGAACGGGCGACGATCGTGCAGTACGGCTACGCTGTTGAGTACGACTATGCCGACCCCACCGACCTCGACCCCGGGCTCATGTTCCGCGCTTTGCCAGGCCTGTACCTGGCCGGGCAGATCAACGGAACGTCGGGGTACGAAGAGGCTGCGGCCCAGGGACTCATCGCTGGTCTGAGCGCCGCACTGGGAGAGCCCTTCGTCGTCGGCCGCGACGAAGGATACATCGGCGTTCTGGTCAATGACCTCGTGACGCGGGGCGTCGGCGGCGAGCCTTACCGCATGTTCACGTCGCGCGCAGAACACAGGCTCATCCTCCGTGAAGATGACGCTGATCGGCGCCTGACGCCTCGGGCGCGGGCGCTCGGGCTCGTCGACGATGTCGCGTGGGCGCGATTTGAGACCCGTGTCGCAGCGCTTGAGTCCGGACGCGCCGCACTCACCCGTCAACTGCTCTGCCCTACGGCAGACGTGCTCGCACGCCTCGCGGCCTTCGGACTGGGTGGGTTAGACCGGGCCGCTACGGCCGAAGAAATTCTCCGACGCCCGGAGGCGAGTTGGGCGCACGTGTCGCAGTTGGTCCCGCTCCCCGAACTGTCCCGCCTCGATGTCGAAACGGTAGAGCAAGACGTCAAATACGCCGGCTACATCGCCCGCGCGCGCCGCAGGGCCCATGGCGGACGCCGTGTAGACAGCGTCGCGATTCCGGCGTCCTTCGACTGGTTCAAGACCCCTGGGTTGTCCACCGAGACGCGTGAGCGTGCGTCACAGAACAGGCCAACCACGATTGGCGTCTTCGCAGCGCTTCCCGGAGTCACCCCGGCGGCCGTAGACACCGTGCTCGCGCACCTCGCCTGGGGCGCGGGCACCGAGGCGTGAGCCGGCCTCACACGCGGCGTTTATCCGTTCACGACCCATCCCACCGCGCGCCTTGGTTTCCCCTCCACCCGGTAATGTTCCACGTGGAACACAGCGCAAACCGGTGCTTCGGGCAGTGGGTCGTCTGCATTGAGGAAGAGTACCACCCGCCCACCGGGACGCACCCGAGCGGCGCAGGCGGCCAGCGCATCGATTGGGGGTGCAAACGCGCGCGACGTCGCGCCATCCCATGCCGCCAGCGGAAGGTCCTCGGCCCGTACGTTTCTAACACGGACGCGGTCACCTTCGCGCGCCTCGGCCACGACCGCTTCGAGGAAGGTGGCGCGCTTCTGTCGGCTGTCGACCAGGTCGATCGACAAGGCCGGGTACTCGGCCGCCAACACAAGTCCCGGGAAACCCGCTCCGCTGCCCAGGTCCACCCAACACCCAACGGGCGGCATTGCCGCGAAGGCGAGCTTCGTATCCAAGAAATGAGGCGCGATTGGGCCCGGTCCAACGAGGTTCATGCTGCCACGTCGTTCTTCGAGCAACCGGCGGTGTACATCGCGAATGCTGGGCACTTGCACAGCTATCTCTTGCGCCCGCCACCGATGCGCCGTATGCTCCGCTCCTCCGCACCCTCCTCCGTCTCATCTGCCCGCTACCCCGCCCCAAAGGACCCCGAATCATGGCTTGCGTGCTCGCGATCTCCAACCAAAAGGGGGGCGTGGGGAAGACCACGACCGCCATCAACCTGTCGGCCGCCCTGGCGTCCGACGGTCACCGCGTGCTTTTGGTCGACCTCGACCCGCAAGGCAACGCGTCGTCCGGCCTCGGCGTCTTGCGAGACAGTAAGAAACCCGGCGTGTACGACGCGCTCCTGGATTTCAAGCCGCTCTCGGAGGTGCTGGTCCCCATCAGCGACACATTGACGCTGGCGCCCGCCACCCGAGACCTCGTGGGCGCGGAAATCGAGTTGGTCGACGAAGAGGGTCGTGACCGCCGACTCCGCCGCGCGTTGAGCCCGCTTCGCACCAGCTACGACTACATCCTCATCGACTGCCCTCCCAGCCTAGGTCTACTCACCCTCAACGCACTCGCCGCAGCCGACGGCGTACTTATTCCGTTGCAGGCTGAATATTACGCAATGGAGGGCTTGCGCGACCTGCTAGAGACAATCACCGCTGTTCGCGTGGGCATCCACCCCGACCTGACCGTGGCCGGCATCGTATTGACCATGGTGGACCCGCGAAACAACCTGTGCCGCGACGTGGAAGCCCAAGTGCGAAACCACTTCGGTCGCGACGTGTTGGACACGGTCGTGCCTCGGAATGTTCGCCTCGGCGAAGCCCCCAGCCACGCGCTCACCATCGGACAATACGACGGTCGCAGCACGGGGGCCAAAGCCTACGTCGCGTTGGCCCGCGAGTTGGCCGAACGCCTGAATCCAGCGCACGGTAGATTGCGGAAAGCCTCATGACCCCAGCACGGGACGCACGCCGCTCGCTGGGCCGCGGTCTCGGCTCGCTGATCCCCGACGACGCACTCTCGCTCGACCCGGCGTCGGATCGCAATCGCGTGCGGCAGGTGCCAATCGACGAGGTCCTGCCGAACCCAGACCAACCCCGCGAACGGTTCGACGACACGGCCCTCATCTCCCTCGCCGACAGCATCCGAACCCACGGCATCCTCGCGCCTCTGGTCGCTCGCCGCCAGGAGGGAAAGTACGTTCTGCTCGCCGGCGAACGTCGCCTCCGCGCAGCCGCCTTGGCGGGCCTCGGTGAGGTTCCGATCCTGGTCCGAGACGTAGACGACCCGTCCACCTCGCTGGAAATCGCGCTGGTGGAGAACCTGCTCCGGGAGGACTTGGACCCACTTGAATGTGCGCGAGGCTTCCAACGCCTGATCGAGGACTTCGGGCTCACACAAGAGGAGGTCGCACGTCGCGTAGGCCGAGACCGAGCCACCGTCGCCAACCTGATTCGCCTTCTCAAGCTGCCGCTATTCGTGCGAACAGCACTGCGTGAGGGTAGGCTCACAGCAGGACACGCACGGGCGATGCTCCCGCTCGCGACCGACGACGACTACCGCCGAGTCCTGGCAAGAATCGAGACCCAACAACTCAACGTGCGGCAGGTAGAGCGCCTTGTGAGTGAGCTCACAAAGGCTCGTCCCCGGCGGACCACGGTGACGCGCTCCCAACGTGTCGCGCTCGAATTGGTCGCGCGCTCGTTGCAAGACAGCCTCGCAGCTTCTGTGAGCATCACGCCTCACAAGCGGGGCGGCGCCATCGTGATCCGGTACGCGGACGCCGCGGACCTCGACCGCCTGGTGACCCACCTCAAGCCGAAGTCGACGTGACACACTGGTCGGGCTGGCTCAGTCCCGGCGCTACGTGGGTCGGCGACGCCCAGTTTGACGGTCCCGTCTACGTAGCTGGCACCTGGAAGGGGAATCTGCGGACCTCAGACTGGGTCGAAATCGCCGTCACAGGTCGCGTGGAGGGCAAGGTCGATGCCGCACAAATCCTCATCTGTGGCACACTCGTCGGCGATGCCGAGGCCAAGGAACGAATCACCCTATTGCCCACCGCCAATGTGCAGGGGTCAGTGAAAGCGCCCTGGGTCGACGTGCGCGAAAGCGCCCAGATTCGCGCGACCGTACACGCCAGTCGAGGCTGACCCATGTCCTTCATCGTCGGCATCGGTGGTGGGACGGCCTCTGGCAAGAGCACCGTAGCGGCCGCGCTGGCGGCGCACCTGGGCGAATCCGCCGTGCTCATTGCGCAGGATCGGTACTACCACTCGCTGCCAGGTCCGCCGCTGGGCTTTGACTTCGACCACCCGTCCGCCGTAGCGCTCGACGCGCTCGCGACGGACCTCCAGGCACTGGCTCGGGGGCAGGCAGCTACGCTCCCCGTGTACGACTTTGCCAACCACCGACGAACGAACGAAACTGAGCGCGTCGAAGCCAAGCCGGTTGTGATCGCGGAGGGCCTCCACGTGCTCGGCGCCCTGATTCGCCCGCACCTCCACTGCGCCGTGTACGTGCAAGCCCCCGACGATCTGCGGTTGATTCGCCGAATCCGGCGCGACGTGAAACAGCGCGGTCGAACCGTCGACAGCGTGCTTGACCAGTACGAGCGCACCGTTCGGCCTGCGCATGAGCAGTTCGTGGCGCCCTGTGCGGACACCGCGGATCTGCTTCTAGACGGCTTGGCGCCGATCGAAGCGTGTGTCCGCCTGCTCTTGGAGCGTTTCCCCGTCGCACGGAACTAGCCCTTAAACAAGCGCAGCCGTTAGCGATTAGCCGTTAGCTATTAGCCTGGCACCTAGACAATTCGCCGCGGCAGCGTAGTCGAGCGCTTCACCTGAAAGCGCACACCACGTCCAGTCGCGCAGTCCATGGGGACGGTTCGTTCGAGCTAA
>CAMASI010000133.1 GCA_945861065.1 Klebsiella pneumoniae
ATGCCATCTGCGGGACTTCGTCACGGGGACCCCACCCTCGGTCGGAGTGCGTCAAGCACGCCTTCCCTCGGGTTGCACCCCGTTCCTCGTCCGGCGGCGGCCTCACCTCCCTCGCGACGGTGCTCACCGCTCTCTGCCGAAACGAGCAACCTCGTCTCGGCGGAACCGCTATCTCCGACAGGCTGCTAGGAGCGCCAGCGAGCACCGAAGGGAGCGGGCTGCATCGCCCGTGACTGAGGAGCGGAGCCAGCGACAACGGATCAACGCGCTTGCCCGCCGCTGTCAGAGGCGTGGACCGGGGGCGCTAAGCCTCTGCAAGTCTACGCGCTGACGAACGGAGACGGGCCCCACCACCTCGCTCGCCGTGCCGTCGGGCCAGTCCACGTGAATGAGGTCGACGACTTCATTCTCCGCCAAACCCACCAGCGCTTCCGGCGGACCGCCGACGTACAAGCTGCGCGAGCCCGCGTCGATCCATCGCGTGTACGTCTTCCCCCCAGCCTCCACACGCACACGGGCGCCCACAGCGTCCACGTTGGGCGGCAGTTGGGTCAGACTCACGGCGAGCCAAGCGGCAGACCCACACCGCGCCAGGTCCAGCGTAAACGGGCCGTCCAGCTCTCCCCGAACGAGGTCCAGCCAGCCATTGCCGTCCACGTCTACGGCGAGCAGGCCACGCGTGGCGCCAGGGTCATCAAACCCGTGCGCCCGCCCCTTGGCTACGTAATGGCCGCCGCTGTTTCGTTCCCACAATTCGTCGTGTTCTACCGGGTCGGACACGTCCGCAAAACGAGGCCAAGCGCCAAAGCCGGCCACAGCATCCAAATCGCCGTCATTGTCGAGGTCCGCCAGCTCCGCGCCCCATCCGAAATCCTGGTCGTCGGCCACAAACAATGTGTTGGGGACCGCCGCCTCCACCCACACGAAACCGACGTCCGAACCCGCGTTCGCGACCGTGGTCATGAGTGAAATCGTAAACAGACTTGTCTGTAGCAGGTCTGGGGCGCCGTCGTCATTGAGGTCGCCAAATCCCAAGCTCATTCCAGAGTAGGGACGATCGATCCCAGTCATTGTGGCCGCAACCAGGGTTCCCCGGTCGTTACGCAACAACGAGGACGGCCACACCGTGGCATAATCGACAATTGTGAACAACTCCGGCCAGGCATCGCCGTTGACGTCGATCCATCCGTGTTGAAACACGTAGGCTTGCTGGACACTTTCGGCTAATAAGTCCGATTTGTTTTCAAAACCACCGCCAGGAAGTTGCCGAAACAATCGACTGGGGTCCGGGGTGTACGTCGTCGGGTCGAATTCGTCGGCGGGATGGGCGCCATAGCCCGCGACGATGACGTCGAGCAGGCCATCCCCATCGTAGTCGGCGACCGCCGCCCCAGACGAGTGATGCGGCAGGCTTGGCAAGCCCCATTCCGTACTGACGTCGGAAAACGCACCGCCAGTATTGAGAAGCAGCACGGCGGGCGCCTCCCACTGCGTGACGATGAGGTCAGGGTCGCCGTCATCGTCGATATCCACGGCCGTCGCCGCCACAGCCGCCGACAACTCCACCCCCGCCAACGCCTCGGGCACTTCTTCAAACTGATCTGGCCCCTGTTTCCACAACGACGGGCGCTGGCCCGCGAGAAACAGGTCTAATGCTCCGTCTCCATCGGCGTCGAGCACCGCCAGGCCACCACCCACGAGGTCGGGCTCGGCGACGGTACCGACGTCGAAAAAGCGCCGGTCAAACCACGCGATGTCTCGCGCTCCAGGGTCCGCACAGATCACGGGCACCGTTTCGTGCAGCACCGCAGGTTCGAAGTTCAGAACCGACCCCGTGTCTGAGCTGTGCGCGGCGCTTCCGGTGTCGTCGTCCGTGTCCTCCGTGACGGGCGAATCCGCCGTATCCGTCGGCAGAACCAGAATCTCTGTGTCGGGTGGAACCGGATCCGGTTCGGGACGGCATCCGAAGAGGAGTTGGGTCCACATGCCGAAGTCTACAACGCTCCCACCGTTTCCGCGATGAGATCCACCATCGCTGCAACCGCGACGGCACCACCGACGAGGTCCACGTGAACGGGCTCCGCCTGCAACAGGTCGGTCACAATGGCGTCGGGACTCAGGTGTTGCACATGTTCCGCCACGACCGCTCGTCCCGCCAAGATGTTGGGAAGCGCCACGAACGGTGTGTGGACGCAATGGCGCAGCACCGCCCAGCTCACCGGGTGAATCGCAGCAAGAACGACCTGGGGGCAGCCGTGAATCGCGACCTCAAGGGTCGCCGTGCCCGACGCGACCAGCACGCGCCCGGACCGTCTCGCCAGGTCCGCAACGGTCGGTGCTCGCTCCCATAAGATGCCGGTCAGGAGCGAAGGGTCGACCTCCGGCGCTACGGCCACCCACACCTTTGTCGGCCGCAAACGCCGCACTACCTCACACATTACCGGCCACAAACGTACGACCTCCGAGGTTCGAGATCCCGGAACGAGCCCAAGCGAACCCGGTTCCGCGAGCCGGGGCCCCGACGACACCGCCAGCGGGTGCCCCGTGTACACAGCGTTCAGACCGGTACCCGCGTACAAGGCCGGTTCGAAGGGGAACAAACAGGCCAACGCATGCACCGACTTCGCGACCGTGTGGACACGCCCGGGTCGCCACGCCCACACCTGCGGCGAAACAACGTGCACGACGGGGAGGCCGCGCTTCTTCGCCGCGTGAGCCACACCGAGCAGCAGATCCGGCCCGTCGACGGTGACTACGGCGCGCACCGACATCAATGCCCGCAACAGGGCGCTCCTGGCCCTCATAGCCGTGCACAAGCGCGGCAACGCTTCCGCGAGGCCCAGAACACCCAACTCGTCTGAACGCCCCACAGGCACCACGCCGGCCGCGCGGAGCCGGGGCCCGCACAATCCGATCAGAGGCAAGTCCGGCCACCGGGCCCGCAGCGCCGGCACCAATGCCGCTGCCAAGGCGTCCGCTGAGGGTTCTGACGCAGCAAGCAGCAACGGCAAGGGGCTACTCCACGCGCTCGGCCTCAAGGTGCTCCCACCGGGCACAATCCGCGTCAGCCTCGACCACGGGAATCAGGCCCGCACAAGCGGCCGTGTCCTCGACCACCGCGATGGACGCCCGGCTAAACAAATCGACGACGACGTGCCCATTGGGTTTCAGCGTCATGCCGAGGTCGCCGTAGGTGGCAGAACAGGAGCCAGCGCCCGCCGACGTCGGCGTCCACAGCGACGTAGCCAGCCACCCGTTGACTGCGTTCTCATCCGCCGATTTGATCCCGCCGAACCAACGCGTCGTGCGTCCACGACAGTCCGAGCCGTCGCAGTTGTTCAGTGAAAACACACGAGGGCTTCCCGATCCGATGTCGATTTCGACGTGACTCGTACCGAAGTCGGTGGGTGTCGGGTCGGCGATACAGTCCAGCGACACGCCGTAATCTGTCACTTTGTAGACGTCGTCCCACGCCCGTTGCAGGCCGTCACATGCGGTCAGCCCCAACGCGCACAGTGCGACGCGCAGGCCGCTCGCAAACCGCACCGCACGCAGTCCGTCCACCGCGGTCGCTGCCGGCTCCGCTCGCCCCTCGACGGCCGCCACGACACGGTCCCACTGAAGCGTCAACGCATCGGCCGACGTCACCGGCAACACAACGCCGGCACGATGCCCCGTTCCCGCCAGCAGGTCCAACTCAGTCGCGCCATCCGGACCGTTGGTACGAACCCAACGCTCTGCCCGGGTGGCGTTCCGGGACCAAACGCACCGCGCCGCGACGGAACCCGTCGTGAATTCGACCTCCACTTCGTCGCGCGAAAAATCACCGCGCTGCAGGACCCACGCGTCGGAGCCACCCCACAAGCCGATCAGGTCGAGATCGTGTTGCGCCAAGTCCAGAAGCACATCCACGTCGCGGCCACGAACGGAGGGCAGGACCCGCCTCACGACCTCCGCACGGGAAATCCGGGTATTTCCCAACGCACGAACAGCCGGGTTCATTCTTTCGACAAATCCAACGGCAACACGGGGCGCCTGTAACGCCATGGCGGCTTCCACCGAGTCGGCAAGCGGCTTCTCGACCAGCAGCCACGTAGCCGTCTGAAGAATGGGCTCCGCTACGGCTCGGTGCGTGGTCGCGGGCGTCGCGACAACCACAACGTCGGCACCCGACGGAACCGCACGCGAGGCGCGTGTCCCATGTCGGCCCGCCAGCGCCTCCGCACGACCGCGTTGTGTGTCCACCACGGCAACCAGCCTACACTTGGGGTCCGCCGCGACGACACGAGCGTGATGGGCGCCCATCGCGCCAGCGCCCACGACGACGACGTCGATCAGGTCGCTGCGGTCCGACACAGGCCCCGCTCACTGGTGGCGACAAACGTGAGGAGTTCCGCGACTTCTGCGACGTGACCGAGCCGGCTCGCGACGTCTTCTGCGGCCGTACGACGTGGCAGCTCACTGGCAAAGAGCGTGCGCCACGCCTCTTTTAGCGCGGTCATCACGTCGCCCTCCAACCCGCGACGTTTCATCCCGATGACGTTGAGCCCGTACAGACGGGCCCGGTCCCCTTGCGCGAGCGTGAACGGAGGCACGTCCTGGGCACACATGGCGCCACCGCCGAGCATCGCCAGCCGCCCGACACGAGCGTGTTGGTGAACCGCCGCCAAGCCGCCAAAAACCGCGCCGTCTCCCACTGTGACGTGTCCACCCAGGGCCACGCTGTTGGCGAACATCACGTCGTGGCCGACCTGGCAGTCGTGCGCCACGTGACTGTTCGCCATGAGGTAACAACGGTCTCCAAGCGTTGTGATGCCGCGCCCCAGGCTCGATCCGCGATGAACTGTGACGAACTCACGAATCACGCAGTCCTCGCCGATCACCAGGCGCGTTGCGGCGTTGCGGTCGTGTTTGAGGTCCTGCGGCTCGCCGCCCATCACGGCATGTTCGTGGATGCGGGTTCGGGCACCCACCTGAGTCGGCCCCACAATTACCGCGTGCGCACCGACTTCCACACCGTCTGCCAGCTCGACATTTGCGCCGATCACCGCAAAGGGACCGATGTGGACCGCGCCCAATCGCGCCGTCGCGTCCACGACCGCCGTCGCATGAATCCCCATTGCCCCTCCGCCGCGTCGCCCTATCCCCGGGGGATAGGCGCGGCCCGCGCTGAAACAGCAGCGATGAGCGAGCCCTCCACACAGCGCTGCCCATCCACCGTGGCCGCCACGTCAAACGTGACGACGCGAAGCTTGCCGCCCGTCGCCTTGACCTCGGCCCGAAGCGTGTCTCCGGGTCGAACCACGCGGCGGAATCGCAGTTTGTCGAAGCCCGCCAGGTAAACCGTCTCCCCCGCGCGTTCTGGGTTCGCCGCAAGGTGCAACAGGGCGGCCGCTTGGGCCAAAGTCTCCGCGATCAATACACCCGGTAATATCGGTTCCCCGGGGAAATGGCCGACAAACCACGGCTCGTCTGAGCGCACGTGACGCAACACGACGATTCGCCTACCGGGGTCGATTTCCACCACTTCGTCCACAAGCAACATCGGCGGACGGTGCGGCAACAAACGGCAGATCTCCTCGCGCGTCACGGCGTTCCGACCCGTTCTCCGAGAAGCCGGCTGTGGCGTGCAACGGTACGAACCAGTTCCGGTAGCGCCGAGACCGCCGCCGACTCCCGAAGCCAACGGCGGTAGCTCCGTGCCGGCGACCCACCGATTTTCGCCCCCTTCGGCACATTCTTCGCCGCCGAGGCGAGGCCAGCGAACACCGCGCCGTCGCCCACCTCGATGCCGTCTACGACTGCGGTCCGACCCGCCATGACCACGCGATCGCCGAGGCGCGCGCCACCCGCTACGCCAGCAAAAGCCGCGATCAGGCATTGCGCACCCACATGCACGCCGTGGGCGATTTGCACGAGGTTGTCCAGCCGACTTCCGCGCCCAATACGCGTTTCGTCCAACGCCGCCCGGTCCACACAGGCGTTGGCGCCGACCTCTACGTCGTCTTCCAGCACCGCGATGCCGAGTTGCGGCACCCTCACCACGCCTTCGGGCCCTTGCACGTGCCCAAATCCGTCGGCACCGACCACGGCACCCGGCTTGAGCCACACCCGATCTCCGAGTTTACAGCGGTCCATCACCACCGCGTGCGGCATGAGGCGACAACGCTGTCCCAGACTGGCGCCGCGGCCCACATACGCGTGAGCCATGATCCACGATTCTGCCCCGATGACCGCGCCCGCTTCCACCACCGCAAAGGCCTCGATCGTCGCGGTGGCATGGACCGAAGCGTCGGGCGCAATGGCTGAACGGCCATCAATCCCGGGTTTCGGCCACTCCAGCGGAACCAGCGCGGCTGCAGCATGGGCATAAGCAAGGCGGGGATCCGCGACGCGCAATGCGACGACGCCTGCCGGGACCGGGAGATCGTGCACCAACACCGCGCCGGCACGGGTGTTTGCCAACCGTTCGGCCCACCGGGGCCCGCCGCGGCAAAAACTCAGGTCGCTCGGCGTGGCACGCTCCAACGGCGCAACACCACAAATGACACGGTCCGACGGGCCTTCTACCCGTGCACCGACCAAGGCGCCGATCCACCCGGTCGTGATTGGCGTCATTTGTAGCTGGCGTTGTACCGGACCACGAGATCCGAGGTCATGTCGACGACGTCGGCGCCGGAGAACACGACGGCCTGTTTGTCGAGCACCAGTTGGAAACCCTTCTCGCGGGCGAGGCCCACGGAAACGGCCCGCATCTTCTCGTCCAGCGTCTGCAGCAAATTTCCATAGGTCTGTTGGATTTCTTGCTGGTAGCCCATGTACATCTGTTCGAAACGTTGCTGTTTGGCCACCAGTTGCCCTTCGGCATCCGCGCGCGCGCCTTCGGACAAGATCATCGACCGCGACTGGTAGTCGGCGATCTCGCGATCGAGCTCAGTCTTGAGCTTGTCGATCTCGGCCTTGCGTGCGGTGTACATCTGGTCGATCTTCGACTGCGCAGTCTTCCCCTCGTTCGTCTGGGTGACAGCGAGCTGGAAGTCCACGACCGCGATGGTACCGGCCTGGGCGACGGTCGTGAGGGCCAGACCCAGCATCCAACCGAACATTGAGTCCTCCAAGGGCGCCGGGGCTAAGACGGGGTTGCGCCAGGGTCAAAAGTGCGGCCAGCTAGCAGCCTGTCGGAGATTGCGCACCTGCTGCGGGAGGCGATGCCATCCGCGGGACTTCGTCACGGGGACCCCACCCTCGGTCGGAGTGCGTCAAGCACGCCTTCCCTCGGGTTGCACCCCGTTCCTCGTCCGGCGGCGGCCTCACCT
>CAMASI010000134.1 GCA_945861065.1 Klebsiella pneumoniae
CGTTGAGCGGTTGCCTCGGGGGCGCTCGCACATCGGTGATCAGCTGTCACGCGCCTCCTTGTCGATCGTACTCAATATCGCAGAAGGCGCGGGGAAGTACTCGCCCGGCGACAAGAGGCGGTACTACCTGTCGGCATCGGGCTCCGCCCTGAGTGCGCGGCGATCCTCGATGTGTGCCGGCGCCTCAACCTTGTCGAGGACGCAACGCATCGGTCCGGTAAGGAGCAGCTCGATCGCGTCGTGGCGTTGCTCGTAGCCTTGGCGAAAAAGCTCCAGAATGGTCCCTGACGCTTCCAGGGGCGACGCCGGGAGCGGGGTCGGGAGCGGGAGCGGGGTCGGGACCGGGTCGGGCCCGGTTGTGGGGATCGCGCCTGCGTAGCACAGTCGATCTAAACAATTCCTGCGAGGAACGGCCGTGCCAAGAAACTCTGTTTCATTTCCGGCGACAGCGACCGCGCAAAATCCAAGGCCATTTCCGACGCCACAGTCTCGTGTGTGCGCCGTTCGTCACCCGCAGTCAGCGTCACAAGTAGCGCTCGTGCCTCCAGGCTAATCATGCGTAAACCCCGGCTGCTTGCCATTTGCAGCACGGAACGGCCGAGCGTGCGCGCGCCGTCAAGGTCCAACAACGCCCGTCGCGCCGTGGCCGCAGCGAGTTGGACCCGAGCGCGCCTAGGCACCGGCGCATCCATCGCAGCGGCTTCCGCCAGGTCGAGCAATTCCCGCGCCCCGACCGGGTCGCGCTCCGCCGTCGCCAACGCCAACTGCGCTTGGATCACCGGAAGGTAACGCTCCGGGTCGCGTTGAAGCATGACCTCCAGCCCGGCGTTGCCAAACGCGATGGCCGCGTCGAGGTCATCCTGTTCCAGCGCCAGTTGCACGCGCGAAACCAGCGTAGCCAACACTTCCTCAGGCAACTCGATGACCCGCGCCAGGGCCAGTGCCTCATCCAGCCCCGCCTTCGCCTCGTCGTACAGGCCAAGGTCCAACGCTGCGACCGACATGGCCCGCGTGGCAGCGACCCGCCCCAATTTGTAGTCCAATTCGCGCGCCAATTCGACCGCCACATGCGCACGCTGCCGCGCTTGCAACGGCTCACCTTGCCACACCAACAATTCCGCAATGTTTGCGAGCGCCAAGCACCGCGGCCGCTTCATCCGCAACTCACGGAAAATGCCTTCCGCCTCCGTCAGCCCGGTCGTTGCCGCCGCAAGGTGCCCACGCGTGGCCTGCGCCGCGGTCAACGCCAGCAACAATTCCGCGCGCCGATCCGCAAGCTGCCCCCCTTGTGTGACCAACAAGCCCTCGTTGGCCAACCGCTCGCAGCCGTCGAGGTCGCCATTGCTCCACGCCAACGCGGCCATATTGTGCAACGCGTCCGCAACACCTTCGCGGTGGTGCAGGCGGCGACTGGCTTCCAGCGCCACCTCCGCGAACAACGCGCTCTCCGTCGGTTTTCCGCGCCTACGCAATACCGTCGCGAGGCGGAGGCGCGCCTCACAGGCGGTCTTTGGGTCCCCATCCTCCTCGGCATACCCGAGCACGACGCGCCACGTTTTCTCCGCGTCGGCCCACTCTGCCCGGTTGTAATGAACGGACGCCCGAACCATCAGGTTGTCGCGCCGAAACTCCCGAAACTCGGCCCGAGGAAGGTCCGCGAGCGCACTGTCTTCCAACGCGCCCGCCTTTTCGGTCAACTCCCACGCTTCTTGCATGAGGGAACGATCGGCCAGACGGCGCGCCGCGGCGACCAAATACCGGTAGCTCCGCCCCGCATCTCCAGCGCGACGGTAATGTTCGCCAACAACCTCCAGCGCGGCAGGGTTCTGTGCGTAGCGAATCTCCAATGCGGCCGCCATGCGGCGGTGCAACCACGCACGTCGTTCCGGGTCGAGATCACGGTACACAATGTCGGCAAATTTACGATGGCTGACGGCGTGCAACAACACGTCCCGGGTGCGGCGTTCTCGGACGATTCCCGAGGTGAGCAACCGATCGAGCGAGTCCATGACGACGTCTTCCTCTTCTTCGAGCACATCGATCAGAACGTCGAGATCGACCTCCCTTCCACCGACAGCGAGGACCTCCAATACCCGTCGATCCTCTGAGCGAACCGCGTCCAGGCGCGCCTTCATCATTTGACGCACACCCAGCGGTATCTCCAGGTGACCCGTCGCAATCTCGTCGGAGGCGACCGTGATTCGCCAACCGTCTCCGTCCCGCGCCAACAGTCCGGAAGCCATCAACGCGCGGAGGAATTCGGTCACGAAAGCGGCGTTTCCTTCCGTTTCCTTGTGGAGCCGTTGCGCCAACAATCGCGCAGCCGGCGTGTCGCCAACGAGGTCCACCAGAATGGACGCGATATCCTCTCGGGACAGCGGACCCACCGTCATTTCGCGGGGTTCCACCCCGAGTTCCGCGCCCGCGGCAAAGGCAGTCGCGGCCGCTGAAGCCTTCGGACGCAACGTCGCCACGACAAGCAACGGAAGCTGCTCACGCGCAACGAGTTTTTGGATCAAAAAACTCAGCAGGTGAAGTTCCCGCGGGTGGGCTTCGTGAATGTCATCGAGAACGAGCAGGCGAGGCCCGTCCTGCAGCGCTTCTCCAAGCGCTTCACGGGCACCGTCATAGACGCGGTAGCGCGCATCTCTGATCACACCTTCGCCCTGGGCGAATTCGGACAGATCCGCCACGAGGTCCTTGCTCTTTGCGCCACCGGTGTCTCTGAGGACCTCGTTGACGATGTGCAACAACACCTTGAATACCGGAGAATCGCGAAGAAACTCCTCTCGATGGAAAGCCAAGCCGAGATTTCGGGCCCGCTCCACGACCTCGTCGAGCAAGCGCGACTTGCCCGAGCCATCGTCGCCATCGAGGACCAGAACGCCACCGCGTCCACCCGTCAGACCCGCGACGGCCTCACCAATCGCGTCGAGTTCGAGCGCCCGTCCCACCAACGGCGGCTCCCAACCGTCCGAAGCCGCCGGTACCGGCACACGCTCCTCCGCCTCCAACCGAAAAAGGATTTCCTGAGCGGATTGGTACCGGTCCCTGGGCGCCTTTTGTAGCAACCGACGGCAGATCTCGTCCAAATGCGAAGGTACGGTAGGCATCACGTCCCGAGACGCCGGCGCAGGTCGGTCGCGGTGCAGGGCAAGGTAGCCAGCCATATCGTTGGCGACAAACGGGCGTTTTCCCGTCAACATGGCGAACAAGATGACGCCGAGCGAATACAGGTCCGAGCGGTGATCGATGGGATTGCCGCTGATTTGTTCGGGGCTCGCGTACGCCCAGGTTCCGACCAAGGTTGTAGACAAATGGGGGTCGTGCGACGGGTCCAGGTCCTTCACGATGCCGAAGTCCGTCAACTTACACACGCCGTCACGGCTGATAAGCACGTTGCTGGGCTTGAGATCGCGGTGCACCAGGCCTCGACGATGCACGGCGGCAAGCGCCCGACACAAGTCGACCAGAATCTCCTCACAGCGACGCCACCGCCGTTCTGCGTCCCAAGTCTTAAATCCACGCACCAGCGCATGCAGATCAGGCCCGTCTACGTACTCCATCGCAATGAACGGATGACCGTGCAAATCGCCGTACGCCTCGACCCGAACCACGTTCTGGTGGTTGATGCGAGACAGCGCGCGGAACTCCCGTCGGAATCGGACCAAACCCGTCGCGAAGCGATTCCGCCTCAGCACCTTCAGGGCAATGAGCGAACCCGCTGGATCCTTCGCCAACAGCACCCGCGCCATGCCGCCGCTGCCGATCTCCCTCAGAAATACGTAAGAACCAATCCGAGAGCCGGGCTGGAGCACGGTTCCGCCCATTTCGAGCGGCTCGTCATGTGCCTTGTCATCGTCCATATTCGCCGCAATCCGGACGTAGGTGCCTACCCCGGGAGGCCCTCCAGCGCCTTGAATGGTG
The DNA here is from genome assembly GCA_945861065.1 of Klebsiella pneumoniae. Classification (GTDB taxonomy): domain Bacteria; phylum Myxococcota_A; class UBA796; order UBA796; genus SXOB01. The sequence continues at coordinate 3,928 of CAMASI010000134.1, forward strand.
GGCGTTCAGCCCGTTTGCCGCGCCGCCTTTCTGTCCACAAGTCTTCCACAGGACGGGCCCACCGCACCGCAACATCAAAATTGTTCGACGTCGATCCATAGGGCCGCTGGGGCGAAAACCGGCCTCGAACCGATCAACCGATCCAGTGGGATCGAGATTTCCATAGGAACTTCGGCGAAGCTCCTATGCTTTTTCTGTTGCTACGGCGGATCGGTGGGGTATCAGCCTTGGTCGGATCCACCGACACCCTCCGTTGTCCCTCGTTTGTCCCCCCAGGAGCGGGTCGGCGTCCCCAAACTCCGTCCCGCTCCTACTCCACGACAACGCGAGGCTTGAGATAGGCCCTGCCTGTGTGGTTTTGGCGACGACTCTTGCCTGTGACCGCTGTCGGCGCCCCGCTCGCGCTGGGCTCCGGCTGGGCACGCGACCGGGCGGAGGACGTGGCGTGGACTTGGGCCGTCGAGCGCCCGCTGTCCAAACGGCAGGCGCGCACGTTGTCCACCTGCGAGGCCGTTCCCACCGCGGTCCTCGCCAAAGTCGTTCACCAAGACCTCGGCGTTGCTTGTGGCGAACCTGCACTTCTTAATGCAATCGGTTTTGCCGCATCGAAGGACGATTCACTGAGGGGTTGGCTCGTTGCTCGTGCAGACGCCAACGTCGGACGTCCCCGACTCCGCGCGGCGACAGCGGCCTACCAAGCAGAGGCGCCGATCGATCTCGGAGGAATTCCCTGGACTGAAGACGAGTCCTCCAGCTTGGTCCTTTGGGTCGCGGATGGGCTGATCTCCGGCAATTGGCTCGACCCTGCCGGAGAGGACGCCCTGGCGCTAGTGCAACGCGACCCTCGCGCCCTTTCCCTGCGACTGGCCGCCGCCGCGGCCGCAGGCGTCGAAGACCCCATCGGGCTCAGGCTGGCCGGGCTCGAACTGGGGATTCCGCCGGGTAAGAAACCGCTCGAAACGCCGACCGATGAGTGGCCTCCTGCGCTGCTCCCAGCACTCGCTCGCCACGGCGACGCCTGCGCCGCAGGCTGGTGCGAAGCGCTGTTTGCGGAATGGCTCGTGACACCCACGGCAGACGAATGGACCCGTCCGCCTTCGCCCCCGCCAGCGTCCCCGATTTCCGCTTTGGCGGGTTGGGGACGTGGCGCCAAATGGGAGGCTGAGCAGGAGCTTCAACTGGCCCGATGGGCCTCGTGGGTGGGGGCTTCGGACCGACCCAGCAACCGACTGTGGCGCGCGGTGGGATCTGGAAGGCGAACACCCACAACGACGCCTGCTGCCGCACTCGGACACGGGGGGACGCCCTGGGTGACGGCGTGGTTGGCCAGCGAGTTGGGCAGGCGGGTCGGTGTGGAAGTCGTGGCGATGGCACCTGAGGGACGGCCCGTGCTGAAAATCGGAGGCGCTGTCCGGACGCTGGAAGGATGTGGAACGGGCGACGGCGATCCGTGGCCCGCGGACGCAGTTCTAGCGGCAGCATTGCGTGAGGCCGGCGAGACGAGTGTCGGCCATCGCCTGGACACGCTCGGGGTGGCCTGGAACCCCGAACCCGCGACAGGCAACCGCGCTTTGGGCCGCGTGCTCGGTGCCCGCTTGGTCGCCAGTGCGCCGATAGGCGCAGAGACCGAACGCGCACGCGCCGACGGGACCAGCTGTCCACCGTTCCAACAACGCCGGTAAAACGGCGGAAGGCCACAGGCCGAGGTGCTCCGCGTCATCGACAAGGGCCTAGTGGGCGCCATGCCCGCGGACCGTCACCTCGTGCCCCTCGTTCTTGCCGCGATTGCCGCAGTCCAACTCGTCGCGCCCTTGGTCTCCTACGACATGGCGGTGTGGACGTTTTTGGACCGAATGGGAATCCACGACCCAGGCCGCGCCAAGGTCCTGTCACTGTGTGTGACCTCAACCGCGTTCGTCGTGTCCCTGATCGTCGCGCGACGGTGGGACCAACAGCTCGCCCAAGCGGACCAGCGCGCGGCCGCGATGGCTGATGGCGTTCTTGTGACTGGCGCTCAACTCAGCAAAACTCAACCCATTCCCGTCGTCGGCATAAAACAACGGGTCGTACCCGAATCCCCCCTTCCCGCTGAGTTCGACGCCGATCTGACCGAGACACTGACCTTCGACGGTACGCCCGCCCGCAGCATCGACGAGCGCGAGCACACAGCGGAAACGAGCGCCTCGATTGGACTCGCCGCGCAGCTTGTCGAGCAACAGGCGATTGTTGGCCTCAGCGGTCGCTTCGACGGAGAACCGTCGCGAATGGACCCCGGGGAGCCCTCCCAAGGCCTCGACCTCCAGCCCACTGTCATCGGCGAGCGACATCAAACCCGTGCGCTCCCACGCCCACGTTGCCTTGAACAGCGCGTTTCCGTCGAATGTGTCGGCGTCCTCAGGAGGCTCGTCCTCCATCCCCAACTCCGCCAAGCTGACCCAGTCGATGTCGGGCCGAATGGCGCGCATCTCCAAGACCTTGTGGGCATTGTGGGAAGCCAGGACAAGCCGCATCCCGCCGCGCTAACCCGACGCTAAGGAGGTCGGTGATGGCAGCGGAACTGGAGGTCCTGGAGGCGCAGATCGAGGAGATGTTGGGCGAGGGTGTCGTGGACGGCGCTGATGCCCTGGAACTCGCGATGGTGGCCGGGCTGGCGGCTCGGTTGGGCGCCACGGTTGAGGCCCTAGCACCCGCTGTAGACTGGCGTCGGGGCCCCGGGGCGGCCCTGCTCCAAGAGATCTGGTCGGAAGTGGACGTGAACGAGTACGTGGACGACATCGAAGCGTTGCTCACCAGTGATACGACACCAGAAGCCATCGAAGAGGCGGTGTACGATTTCGACGATCTCGTCGCCGCGGCGATTTGGAGCGGCCAGGTGGGTGCCGTTCGCATGGCCACCCGCCAGGTTGCTCAACATGTTCGTGACGTGCCCGAAGTGTTCGAATGTCTGAGCACCTTTGCCAAAGAGATGGCGCGCAGCCCCGCCATCGCCGAACACATCGACTTGTATGACTACTGGCTCGCCCTGGCGGATGCGACCTAGCAGCCTGTCGGGGATAGCGCACCTGCTGCGGGAGGCGATGCCATCCGCGGGACTTCGTCACGGGGACCCCACCCTCGGTCGGAGTGCGTCAAGCACGCCTTCCCTCGGGTTGCACCCCGTTCCTCGTCCGGCGGCGGCCTCACCTCCCTCGCGACGGTGCTCACCGCTCTC
>CAMASI010000135.1 GCA_945861065.1 Klebsiella pneumoniae
TGGGTGCGAGCGTCACCGGGTTCAAGGTTGGGGACCGGGTTGCAGGCTTCCTGGCGTACGGTCGATCGACGAAACGCGGCAGCTTCGCGGAATTCGCTGTGGCACCGGCCTCGACGTTGTCACAGGTTCCGGCGGGCGTATCGGACGCCGTCGCCGCGGCTTTGCCCACCGGTGGTTGCACGGCACTCCAGGGCCTTCGGAATGTGGCATCCGTCTCGGCGGGCGCGCGTGTGCTGGTTGTTGGCGCTGCTGGCGGCGTTGGAACCGCTGTCATCGGCGTGGGAAAACGGCTCGGTGTTCATGTCACCGCGGTCGTGAGCACGCCGTCGATTGAATTCGTTCGGTCGTTAGGAGCGGACGAGGTCGTCGACCGTAAGACCACCGACCCGCTATCTTCCCAAGAGAAGTTTGATCTCATTTACGATGCCGCGGCGGCCTGGACCTTCGGAAGTTGCGCTCACCTGTTGGCGGACGGGGGCGTGTACCTCACGACGCTGCCCTCGCTAAGCTTTGCGATGGGGGCGCTACAGGCCCTCTTTTCTTCAAAGAGCTGTCGTTTCATCGCTGTCTCGCCGAGTGCCTCAGACCTCGCGCAGTTGTTTGACTGGGTACAAGGCGGGCTCCCGATTCCTGTCGATTCCGTGGTTCCTATCCGGGACTTACCGGCGGCATTGGCGCGGTTGAAACAAGGTGGGGTCGCGGGCAAGGTGGTGGTGGACGTCGCTGGCGGTTGGTGAGCCGCCTGTCGCGTTAGCCCCGCGCGCCCGCGGAGCATCCATGGAACCTCTCACAAACGCCTACAATCCTGCAGCCGCCGCCGCCCGCTGGTCCGCTGCTTGGGCGGAGGCGGACCTGTTTCGGGCGGACCCGTCTCAGCCGGGCGAGCCCTTCTCCATTGTCATCCCGCCGCCGAATGTGACCGGCTCCTTGCATATGGGTCATGCGCTCAACAACACGCTGCAGGACGTGTTGATCCGGTACAAGCGGATGGATGGCTACAATGTGTTGTGGGTGCCAGGCACCGACCATGCCGGCATCGCGACGCAGTGGGTGGTGCGGCGCCAACTCGAGGCGAAGGGAATCGACTACCGGACCTTGGGCCGGGACGGATTCGTTGAGCGGGTGTGGTCTTGGAAAGCAGAATCGGGTTCGATCATTGTCGGTCAGCTCCAACGGCTCGGCGTGAGTTGCGACTGGTCGCGTGAGCGTTTCACGCTCGATCCGGCACTGACGACTGCAGTTACCGAACATTTTGTGAAGTTGTATGAGGATGGCCTGATTTACCGCGGCGAACGGTTGGTCAATTGGGACCCGGCGGATCAGACCGCGGTGTCAGACCTCGAGGTCGTGCATGAGGAAGGGCACGTCACCGAGCTCTTTTCATTCGCGTATGCGATTGCCGATTCGGATGGAGGTGGGGAAATCGTCGTCGCGACCACGAGGCCTGAGACGATGCTGGGCGACACCGCGGTGGCCGTTCACCCTGAAGACCCGCGCTACCGACACCTCATTGGACGAAGCGTCCAGCACCCTTTCCTCGATCGGCGGATTCCAATCATTGCGGATGCGATCCTGGTCGATCCCGAGTTTGGGAGCGGGGCGGTGAAGGTCACGCCTGCGCATGATTTCAACGACTTCGAGGTCGGGAAGCGGCACGGTTTGCCAATGATTAATTTGTTGAATGGGAACGGCACACTCAATGACGCCTGTGGACAATTCACGGGCCTTTCAGTGGCCGACGCTAGAGTCGCCGTAAAAGCCGCATTGGACACCCTAGGCATGACCCGGGGTACCGTGCGACACGTGATGGCGTTGGGACGAAGCCAGCGCTCTGGCGCTGTCATCGAGCCGATGCTGAGCACGCAGTGGTTCGTGAAAATGAAGTCTCTCTCTACGCCTGCGCTCGCGGCGGTGAAAAATGGGTTCACACGATTTGTGCCTCAACAATGGGAAAATACTTACTTCGCGTGGCTGAAGGACGTGCGCGACTGGACGATTAGTCGCCAATTGTGGTGGGGCCATCGCATTCCCGCGTGGACTTGCGACGCCTGTCAAACCATTCATGTGCTTCGAGAGGCGCCAACTGCCTGCCCCGGGTGCGGGCACGGCTCGCTCACGCAGGATCCAGACGTCCTGGATACGTGGTTCAGCTCCGCATTGTGGCCATTTTCTGTATTTGGGTGGCCGGAACAAACAGCCGATCTCGCGAAATGGTATCCCACATCTGTGTTGGTCACCGGGTTTGACATTATTTTCTTCTGGGTCGCGCGAATGATGTTCGCAGGCCTTCATCTGACTGGGTCCGTGCCGTTTCGCGACGTCTACATCCATGCGTTGGTACGTGACGAGCATGGCGAAAAGATGAGTAAGACCAAGGGAAACGTCGTGGACCCGCTGTCGGTCATCGATCGGGTCGGGGCGGACGCATTCCGGTTTACGTTGGTTGCGCTTTCCGCTCAGGGCCGGGATGTGTTGTGGAACGAGAAACGCGTGGAAGGCGCCCAACGCTTCAGCACGAAATTGTGGTCTGCCCTGCGCTTCTGTCGTATGAATCTCGAAGGCTACGACGCGAGCGCGCCGATGGACCCAGGCCCCTACGAGCGGTGGCTCTCGGTTCGCACCGGCGAAGCAGTGGGCCGGGTTCGAGACGCGCTAGACAATTACCGCTTCAACGAAGCGGCGGCCGAAATTCATTCGTTCGCGTGGGGTGAGTTGTGCGACTGGTACATCGAGTTCAGTAAGGCGGGATTGTATGACGCAGCTACGCCGCCCGCGAGGCGAAATGCCATTCAGCATGCACTTGTTGGTGGACTTGGCGCCGTCGCTCGTTTGGTACACCCGCTTATGCCGTTCTTGTCCGAAGAAATAGCGGCGTCCCTGCCGGGCGCCACGGGTTTCGTGGCAACGAGCCGTTACCCCCGCGCCGGCGACTACCCGTCAGACGCGGCGGCGCTGGAAGAAATCGCGTCGTTGCAGGCGTCCGTCATCGAGGTGCGTCGGATTCGGTCGGACATGGAACTCTCTCCACGCGCTCCATTCCGGCTGCTCGTTGCGGACCCCGACGTGTACGACCTCCTGTGTCGGCATTCGGCGTTCCTCGCTGACAATGCCTCGTGCTCGGTCGAGATGCGCGTAGGCAATCCGGTCGGCGTGGCGACTGCGGTGGTGCGCGGGGCCGAGATTGTCATCCCGTTGGAGGGCTTGGTCGATTTCCATGCGGAAGTGGATCGTCTACACAAAGCGTTGGCTAAAATCGAAAAGGATATTGCTGGCCTGACTGCACGATTGGCGATTCCGGGATTCGCAGACAACGCCCCAGCTGATGTGGTGGAAGAGTTTGTGGGCAAACTCGCGGCCGCGCGCCAACGTCAGACGGCGCTGACGGCGAGCCGAGACCGGCTTGCCCAGGCGCTGGCATGACGCTCGAAACACTCATCCGGGCGGCGCTTGACGAAGACGTCGGCGCTGGCGACGCTACGACGCTCGTGACTGTTCCGTTGGACCTGACCGGCGTCGCTGTCATCCGCGCCAAAGAACCTCTGGTATTGTGCGGCCTGGAGGCCGCGGGCGCTGCATTGAACGCGGCGGCAGCACGATTGGGTGTGAGCGTGACTTTTCACCCGACCGCCGCGGATGGTGAGCGATTGGAAGCTGGGGCGCTGGTGGCGCGTGTGACCGGCCCCGTTGCCGCGCTGCTCACCGGCGAACGTTTGGCGCTCAATCTATTGCAACACCTCAGCGGTATTGCCACGCATGTGGCCGCATTTATGGATGAGGTCGGGCCGGGCGGTCCTCGGGTCGTGGATACTCGGAAAACGACACCCTTGTACCGAACATTGGAAAAACACGCAGTACGCTGCGGCGGCGCTTTCAACCATCGCCAAGGTTTGTGGGATGGCATTCTCGTGAAAGACAACCATGTGGATGCAGTTGGAGGCGTCGCGGAAGCCGTCCGGCGCGCCAAGGCAGGCGTCCATCACCTGCATCGCATTCAAGTCGAGGTTCGTTCGGTCGCAGAGGCCGAAGCGGCAGTCTCGGCAGGCGCGGATGCTGTGCTCGTCGATAATTTCGAGGATGGTGCGTTGATCGCCCTGGTTTCTCACCTGCGGTCCTTACGCCCCAATTTGGTGATCGAGGCCTCTGGAGGCATGACGGCGGAACGGGTACGAAATCTAAAAGCGAGCGGCCTCGACTTGATTTCGGTGGGCGGGCTCGTGCATCAGGCCAGATGGGTGGACCTGTCGATGAAAGTGCAGCCGGATTGAGCGATCGGCCTTCCGTCGTGTGGGTGGATGTGACGGCGTCTACGAACGACGATGTCATGGCCCTGGCCCGGGAGGGCGCGCCAGCCGGAACGGCGATTGTGGCCCGCACGCAGACCGCAGGCAGGGGTCGGTTGGGCCGAATCTGGGAAACGACGCCCGGGTCGTTGGCGCTGAGCGTGCTTCTCAGGCCGACCGTGGCGACACTACGGTGGCCAGTCCTTGTGCTTTCCGGGGTCGCGGAGGTGGCGAATCTCTTAGGATTGCGAATCAAATGGCCGAATGATTTGGTTTTGGTCGACGGGCGAAAGGTGGGGGGAGTCCTTGCCGAAGCGGACACACGGTCTGGGGCGCTGGTGATCGGGCTTGGCATCAACGTCACGACAGCGCCTCCTGGAGCGGGGTGGTTGTCCGAAGTCGGTCCCGTGCCGGCTGATTTGCCTGGGTGCGTCGTGAGCGCACTGTGCGACGCCGTTGACGACCTCTCCATGTGGCGGGCGCGGGCCTGGGGTTTAGAGCGACCCGTGTCCGTCGCTGGCGTTGAGGGCGTAGCGATTGGGGTGGCGGACGACGGCGCGCTGTGCGTTCGGACCGCCAGCGGCGCGGTGGTTCGCGTCTTGGCGGGGGACGTGCGCATGATCGGGTAGATGTCGCCCGGGGCCCAACCACGTCTCGTCCGGGCAACGGGACCTCCTCCTGCCCCTTGAGGCCGCCCCTTTGGCCCTGCACCGCGTGGCAACGCCGGGTGCGCCTTGCGCGTTCGTGCGCCCGAGGCGCGCTCAGGCAACCAAAATCCGCTTTCGGCGCGTAGTCGGGACCAGAAACGGCCCAGGTTCGCGCCAGGTTCGGGGTGTGATCCAAACCCGTAGGTAGCCGCTGGAACCAATTGCCCAATGGCCGTCGGCGGGCGGCCCGCCCAAAGCGGTGTCGTACGGCCGCGGAGACGGGCCTGTGGACGCCACCCCCGTCCGCCGACCGCTTCGCCGAGCCCACCCAGCGGGTGGGCGTCGGCTGTAGGGGCTCGCGGCCGGGGACCCCCGGGCTACGCGGCCCCTCTCCGCGGCCTGCTCAAACGGTTCCTTGAGGCCGCGGCAACGTCCTGTCAGCGCGGGGTGACGCAGGTATGTTGGTTCGAAAATCGCGTGGCGGTCGCGTTTGGGATCGACGAAGGGGCGGGAACACGGCAGGCTTCGTGTACGAAGCCAGGGAAAGCCAACACCTGACTTGGAGAACCCGTGCAACATCCTTCGCAAGGAGCCGCCCACAGCGGGCGGCCTGACGAGCAGAACACCATAACAACGAACGAATAGGCACCTCCGCACCAGCGCTGTTGTGCGCCCGCCGCTTCGCGGTCCACACTCGCGACCCAACCACCGTAGCCAAGCGTTGACCTGGCCCCTCATCCAGAACGGGAGCCAAACGGGTAGCGATCACACCCCCAGGTTCGCGCTCTGTGGGCGATCTGGCCGCGGATCTGGTAGACTGTGGGGATGGCGAGGGGTCGATGTGGCGCCGAATCGTGGCCAAAAGGGGCACCTGTGGGGATGGCGAGGGGTCGATGTGGCGCCGAATCGTGGCCAACAGCGGGACCCGTGCGGTTTATGCCACCTGTAGTCAATCGTGGCCAACAGGGGGACAACAGGGGGGCCCGTGCGTTTGTGCCACCCGTCGTCCAACAGGGGGACCCGTCGGGATGGCGAGGGGTCGATGTGGCGCCGAATCGTGGCCAACAGGCGGACCCGTGCGGTTTATTCCACCTGTCCTCGGCGCAAACCTTCCCGGTCACGCTGGAGATCGAAAAGGTCTCACGATCATACACGCTGGGACAGGTTGTGCCGAGCGATAGTGTTGGCCCTTTGGCCACTCGGCCCGGACGCAGACGACCCCAGTGGGGCGCGATGATCGAAAGCCGCTCCGCGATACGCCTGCGCGCACCCGATCCCGATCCCGATCCCCCTCCCGACCCGAGGCAGCGATGCCGTTCGACCATGAGAAGCTCGATGTGTATGCCGTCGCCATGGACTTCCTGGTACTCGCCAACGGCGTCGTTGAACGGTTGACTGCGCGGCGATCCTCGACGTGTGCCGTCGCCTCAACCTCGTCGAGGACGCAACGCATCGGTCCGGTAACGAGCAGCTCGATCGCGTCGTGGCGATGCTCGTAGCCTTGGCGAAGAAGCTCCAGAATGATCGCTGACGCTTCCAGGGGCGACGCCGGGAGCGGGGTCGGGAGCGGGACCGGGAGCGGGGTCGGGAGCGGGACCGGGAGCGGGACCGGGAGCGGGCCGGGCCCGGCTTGTGGGGATCGCGCCCACCCCAGTGAGCCCCTTCCCTGGGGATCAGCCCAAGCGACGGTCAGCTACGATGTCTCTGCGGACGTCATCGCCACGACCATTTTCGAAATGGAACTCGTAGTGCGGAGTGATGACACGGGCTCCGTAATGTGCCGGTCGGGCTCGGGG
>CAMASI010000136.1 GCA_945861065.1 Klebsiella pneumoniae
ACGCTCGGACTCATCGACGAAGGGCGAGACGTGTGGGCGACGACGCTTCCCGCTGAGGCGGTCAACCGCCTGTTGGCGGAGGTGCTCGTGCGCGCGCCGGGTGCCGATGTCACCGTGACCGACCCACCGCTGGAGTCCGTGCTCACGACAGCTTTTGGGGCCTCGCGGACGTCGCAGGCGGAGTGACGGGCATGGGGCGCCAAACACAACGACCACAGCCTATCGGCAGTCGACCGTCCTCCGCGCGACCACAATTTGCGTCGTGCCTCCGGTCGTGCCGGATGCCACAGGGTTCTTGTCCTCCAGGATGGCGCCGACCCGCTTTTGATTCCCGTCGGGCGTCGCGTCCAGGTTGCCCAGCTCCCAGCCGCAGACGCCAGCGTCCTGAAGGACAATCGCCCCGTTGCCTCCCTGCCGGGACCACACGCTGTGGACATCATCGGCAATACGCGGGCCGTCCGACAGTGGATCGGGCACAGATCGGGCGTGCAGAGGGGTCGATGTCGTGGCGGCTGGTGGCCGACGAGGGCTTGTCCGACCTGTCCTCCCACTGGCCCACGTCTTACGCCAGCGCGGACTCCAGGTGGCACGACACGTTCCGATCGCGATCAGGTTCCAGGGCATCCAGTTCGATGAGGGGTTTCGGGCCGACCTCATCGTGCAAGGCCTGGTGCTCGTCGAGTTGAAGTCGATCGAGCGCCTGGCGCCCGTCCATCGGAAGCAGGTCCTCACCTGCCTCAAGCTTTCGGGCCATCGACTGGGAATCCTGATCAACTTCGGAGAAAAAACTCGCGTCAAGGACGCCTTCGAACGCCTCCTCAACGGCCTCAACGACAGGGCGGTCGCCTGAGTGTCGCGGTAGAGTAGCGGGGGCCGGCGTCTCCGCCGGTTGCCCCGCCCTCATCGCACCGGACGTGCGGATCTCCCGCATCCGGCGCTCCCGGACTCGTCGCCGCAGGCATGCACAGTCAGCCATGGCGGGCTCCGACCGGCGAGATCAGACCGAGGTCATGAACGTGCCGGTAGAAGCTGACCCCTTCGGGAGGCCGATAGGGCCGTTGGCTTCGCCGCCCGAGGTGTCGGACCAGGCGCGTCTCCGCGAATCGAACGAGGTCCCATCGCACGCCTGCCGGGTGCCCTTTGGAGAAGTAGGCGAGCCAGCCGCGTAGAAACGCGTTGACCTGACCTACGACGTCCTTGATCGGCATCCAGCAGAATCGCGCGCTGGTGAGGTCGCGCAGCTTGTCGCGCGCTCTCATCTGCGCCCTTCTCGACGCCTCGGCTCGCCAGTACCGGGGGCCGCCGCCACGTTGGTGGCTGCGGCTCCAGCGGAACGTGTAGCCGAGAAAGTCGAGTGTCGCATCCTCGCTCTTGACCTGCACGACCCGGGTCTTCTCACGGTTGATGACCAACCCGAGCCGACCCTCGATCTTCTCCTCGATGAACCCGATGATGCGCTTGTCGATGTACCTCGCCATCACGACGAAGTCGTCGGCATACCGCACCAGACGGGCCTTCGCCCATGTCGCCGGGCCGCTCTCCGAGAAGAACGACCGGTCGAACCAGTGGAGGAAGGAGTTCGCTAGCAGCGGTGAGATGACGCCCCCCTGCGGGGTGCCGCTCTCCGACCGCTTGGGCGGCCTCTTTCCGTCCTGGACAGGCGCCCTCAAGAACGACAGGATGAGTCGGAGCATCGCACCGTCGGAGATCCGAGTTTCAATGCCCTTCATCAGCTTGTCGTGCGGGATCGAGTCGAAGTAGCCTTGCAGGTCCGCGTCGTACACCGACGTGTAGCCCGCGCGAAGGTTCGCATGGACCTCTTGGACCGCGCCATGGGCCGACCGCCCGGGCCGAAACCCGTGCGAGCAGTCCAGGAAGTCGCTGTCGAAAATCGGTTCCAGGAGCAACAACGCCGCAGTCTGCACCACCCGATCTCGGATGGTGGGAATGCCCAGCGGACGCATCTTTCCGTTCGCCTTCGGGATGTACACGCGCTTCACAGGCTGGGGACGGTACGTCTTCGCACGCAGCTCCTCACGGATGTCCGCGATGAACTTCGCAGCGCCACCCTCCGCGTTCACGATGTGGTCCATCGTGACGCCATCGACGCCCGGCGTCGCACAGCCATCGCTGTCCGCCACTGACGCGAACGCCGTCTCCAGCACGTCCATCCTCAGCAGATGGCCGTAGAGCGCATAGAACCGAAACTTCGGCTCCTGTTTGGCCTTTTGGCCGAGCTTGAACCGCAGGGAGGCGAGCTTCGGGGGGATCGATCCACGAGGGTCCTTTCGGGCCTCGTCGAGCAACACCCCTTGCACCGTAGTGGAATCATTTCGATCCAATCGGAACTCCTCTCGTCGTTTCATGCATGTGTCCGGTAGGACCCCTTCGCTCCACGGTCGTTACCCGCTTCATCGCTACTACGAGCCCCGCCGACTTCCGGCGTCGCCGTCCTCCCGGTTGCCCAGGGCGTTGGGTTCCACCCACGACGTCGGATCTCTCAGGTTCCTGACTTGACTTTCGGCGTGCGCTGCCCCCATCCACCCCGGGAAGTCCGGCGACTGAACGTGCCCGTTGCTACGTCGCCGGTGACAGACCGCCCATTCTCTGGGAGGAAGGCCACTTCCGTTGTTCGTAACGAGGCCGAATCGGGTTCAATGCTTGCGGCCCACGCCTTCGACCCTCCGCTTTCGCGGAGCGACCACCTCGCGGTGGTCTCCCGGGCTTCCCGCAGAGGGATCGCTCCCTCCAAGGGCCGGTGGTCTCCATATCGAACGGGCAATTCACATGGTCAACACCTCACAGTTGACGAGTCAAGTCAGGCTTGGCCTGACGCACCAGAGAACGCTGAGCGCGCAGAGGAGCGGCACCGCCTCGATCGCTGATCCACGCGGGATGCTGACCGATCTGATCGCCATCTCGGCTGGCGTGTTCTAGGCTTAGGCGTTCTTAGACTTAGACGAGGCGACCTCGCGGCGGAAGAGGCCAACCGCACGGCGAACAGCGACGACGCCCTGATGGAGGAGCTTGGCGAGCTCGGGTACGTCGATGAGTGAGGCGAGAACTGCCGCCGCGCGTCAGCAGCCGGGGATCGGGGTGGTCGCGGTCTGGATGCGCTCGCGCAAAGCAACCCCGCCGACCAGGTACGTTTCCGTCCACACCACCCGGATCTTTCCAACCCCTTCGGCCACCGCAACCATACCGTTCTCCTGGGTGCCCAGCCCCTGGCTCTCGTTCGCCCCCGGCGGGTCCACGCGCACATGTTGCCAAACCGGGGCCGGACCCGGCGCTCCCAGGCACAGCTTTCGGCTCGACCACAGCTCTGCACCCGTGCCGTCGTCGCGGATGTGGAAGATGTAGATGGACGGGAACACGGTGCCAGCGGCGTCCTCCGAGCGCACAAAGGCGATTTCGGGATTCTTCAGGGTGCCACCCACCGCGGTCGTGATCACCAGGTCGGCGTTCCCGCCAATTGGCTGGGTCCAGGCACCGGGAGTGGTTGCACAGTTGGCGACGGCGGCGGGGCACAAACGCGCGTAGAGGGCCATCGTGTCTCCGCCCTGCTCCAGCCACGCTGTGGCCAACCCCGAGCCGTCGGGCAGGATGTCGATCGCACCGTGCGTCGCTACGCACTCGCCGCCGCTGCACACCAGGGTCGCCGTCGGACAAGGCGAGCCGACCGAGCTCCGTGTACTCGGGCGGGCCGACGGCGCGGTCCCAGCCCACGAAGGCGACCGAGTTTTTCGGCGTATGCCAGTCGTCGTACACTTGCGCGATGTCGCGGCTTTCGGCACTCACGTCGCCACTGACGTGGTGCTCCGCGGCCGCAATGCCCGTCGGATCGTTCGCAACGTCGAAGATCGTCGCGCTCACGTAGGCGGCGGCATCGTCGTTCCAGTTCGCGAAGAGGTCGTCGAGCGCCTCCCAAGCCGGGTCGCTGCTCGGGGGATCGCAACTGGCCAACAAGCCCTGCTTGACCCAAGTGGCGATGTACCGGGGCGGGACCGTGGACTCGATGAGGAGCTGGCCCAGGCCATGGCGAACGCAGGACCCGACGGATGCATTGGGGATGCCCATGGGATCGGTCCACGCGGTGAGATGGTCGGCCAGGTAAAGTTGGACGTAGCGGAGCCCGCAGGCGGACCCGCAGGTCGTGCGACTGCGCCGAAGATAGGACACAGGCATGCCGCCAAGGGGCGTCGCCAGCGATGGCATGAGGGTCAGGACGGATGTTGCGCCCCCAAAGACGCAGGGTCGAGGTCCTCGTCATCCAATCCCACGGGGGATGACCAAACGCCCGACTCCTTCTTACGGCCCGTCAAAAAAGTTCGGGTTGTATTCTGGGTGATGGATTCCCATATGACGAAGGTCGTCCCGAAGTCGCGCATCGCGACCTGGACGAAAGGGAACACATTTTGTGGCTTCACCAATAGGGGGACCGGCAGGTCAGCGATCGTTGTGGGGTCCACCGTGTAGACCTGGGCGGATGCTCTCCCGATGAGCAGCAGCGCGGCGATCATGGCGCACCCATGGCGTTCGTCCACGTTTCAAACAGATAGGGACTGCCCAGCGCGACCAACGCGGCGGCACCGGATCCGTCCACGTCGGCAAATGTTGGTGGCAGAGCCATTTGCCCTGCCTCAGTATCGTCGCGAACCACCAGCAGGCGGTTGTCGTCGATGTCGAGCGTGCCGTCTGTGGGCGGGTCGACCAGCGCGACCTCGCGTGCGGGGAACCACGTGTAGCTATCTTCCCACGACCGAGTCAAATCAGAGAGCTGCAGGGCGAGGACGCGTTGATCGGGTTGCCAGGCGTAGGGCTCCCCCCAATAAGTCTCAGACCCGGATACCAGAGCCGTGGTCCGGGCACCGCCGACACCGTGGAGCAGTGGTCCATAGCCGACGAGGCCAGCCTCTCCGTTCGCCCCAACGATGTCGTCGAAGCCGTCTCCGTCGATATCGCCCACATGTGCGGACGTGCGCTGACCGAACTCAAAGTTGATCGGTGCGTCGGCATAGGTCACGGTTCCGCGGGTGTCTCCCGGAAACACAAAGGTGTCCCCGGCGCCCTCGGACAGCACCAGGTCGCGCACACCGTCGCCATCGTGGTCGACCACGTCGCGGAAGCGTCCGACAGATCCGTAGGTGCCGGTGTCCTGGCCAGCCCCGTCGATGACGACCACGTCCATGACCAGAAGCACGGCGCTGTCCATCGGCACGTCGCCGCTGACGGGGCCGAGGAACAGCCGCGTTTCCTCCAGGTCATGGTCAAGGTCCGTCCAGGCATACAAGATCGGGTCGGAGATGCTGTCTCCGTCCACGTCGTCGTTCAGGCTGACGTCCGATTGCCATTCGTTTTCGTTGCCGAGGCGCGCGATCTCCTTGGGGGCGACTCCGACGAGCGGCCCCGCCATGAGCGCGTAGACAAGGTTGCCCTCAGTGATCAGGCCACCCCACTGATCCGCCCAGCCGTCGCCATCCACGTCGCTCGGCTGCGCGACCTCGCTGCTCGAATGACCGCAGTGCCCGGGCAGCCAGAGGGCGTCGTTGACGGGCGTTGCGGTGGCAACGTCCACCATGCCGGTGAGGGGTCCCGGCACCAGGGCGAAGGTATCCTCGACGAGGAGCCACGTAAATAGATCTGGAACGCCGTCGCCGGTGACGTCCGCGACGAGGCGGTCTGACACGCCGGGCCACAAACCGTCCGCAACCTCCGGCCCGAGCACGGGCGAGCCGAGATCGATGTCCAACCCACCAGCCGGTGCGTCGGTCTCCAGGTCCTGCGCGTCGACCGAGGACAGGGTTGCGGCCACGCAGCCCGCGAGGAGGAGCGGGATCATGCGAACCTCACCGGACCGGTAGCGACGATGGACTCGAAAGACTCCTGCGTTTCGCCGGGGCGTAGCCCGCCCACGGCATGCGACATGCGACATGCGACATGCGACATGCGACATGCGACATGCGACACCTACCTTGTTGGATGGTACGTGCAGCATAGCCGAGGCGTGCAGAATCCGCAACGCCCGGCGACGAGTTTCTCAGGCGCGGTGACGGCACCGGCGCGCGTCAAACAGGTCCTTGGCGGCCTCCCCGACTTTCTCCGATCGATCACGTTGGTCTTGGGTCAGAAGCACCAACTGTTGTGGGACCTGCCGCCGCTCGACACCTTTGTGCTCCACCGTGCACTCTACGACGTGCCGCTCGGTCAATGGAAAGAAACGCTCGACGAGTTGGCCACGTTGTTGGACCTGCGGGAGCACTGGCAACAACCCGTACGAACCCTTTCGCTGGGCCAGCGCAT
>CAMASI010000137.1 GCA_945861065.1 Klebsiella pneumoniae
GCGAGTACCAGGAAGTCCATGGCGACGGCGTACACATCGAGCTTCTCATGGTCGAACGGCATCGCTGCCTCGGGTCGGGAGGGGGATCGGGATCGGGATCGGGTGCGCGCAGGCGTATCGCGGAGCGGCTTTCGATCATCGCGCCCCCCCGAGGGTCGCTAGAGCGGCAGCGCCACACCGCGAACAATGCGCACACCCACTGTCCCGGTAATCGGGCACGGTGAACGCGCCTCGACCACACCGCCAGCCACCGCCAATCGAACCCGCCAAAACCCGGACGACGGAGACTGACCGACCACGGTTGCGGGCAGCCCGGCCGCGTCCAACACCACATCCGCCGGGCGCACGCCCAGCAAGCATGGACCCGACAACGGCGCGTCTGCGACACACCACGTTTCGACGGGCAAACCCCCGACCCACACCACATCCCCCTTCCGATCACCCTTCAATTCATTTTGCACGCCCACGAGGCGTGCAACGGCCGCCACCGTTGGTCGATCGAGCAGGTCCTGAGGGGGTCCGACCTGTACCGTTTTTCCGCGGTCCATTACGGCGACGGAATCCGACACCGCAAATGCTTCTTCCTGGTCGTGGGTCACCATCACCACGGTCAGCCCCTGCGCGCGCGCAATCGACTTGATCTCGAAGGCTACGTCGGCACGCAAACGGGCATCCAACGCCGAAAGGGGCTCGTCGAGCAGGAGGAGTCTCGGCCGCCCGACGATGGCACGTGCCAACGCGACCCGCTGTTGTTGTCCGCCCGACAACTCGTGCGGCCATCGTTGCCCAAAGCCGTCGAGTCGAACGGCGGCGAGCGCGTCACTGACCTTGTTCTCGACCTCCGACTCCCGCGCCACCACCAAGGGAAACGCGACGTTGTCCCACACCCGCTTGTGCGGCCACAACGCGTAGCCCTGAAAGACCATCCCCAGCCGCCGGTGCTCGGGCGGAACCCACCGCCCCTCGCCGCTCACACATTCGCCGCCCAGAGTCACCGACCCGGCGTACGGGCGCTCCAGGCCCGCGACGACACGCAAGGCGGTTGTTTTTCCACAGCCAGAAGGACCGAGCACCGATACAAAGTCGCCCTCTGCCACCGACAACTGTAGGTCGTCCAGCACGTTCACCGACCCAAATCGGTGGCAAACACCCGCCAACGCCAGGGCACTCATGTGGCGCTGTCCACGGCCGCCGCGCCGACGAGACCGACGGCCGCCAACCCCACACCCAGCGCCGCCGCCGCGGAAGGGTCTCCGTAGGTGAGCAGGTCGAAGACGACCGTGCCCACGACGCGGGAATCAGGCCCACAGAGCAACACCGACATCGTGACCTCCGACAGCGCAGCCACACCCACCAGCAAGCCGCCGCGCCACACGTCGCGTCGGACCAGCGGAAGGCCGATGGCTCGGAAACGGCGGGCCGGTCCTGCACCACTCAACGCCGCCGCCTCTTCCAAGGAGCCGTCAACCGCGCCAAAGGCTGCGTCGACGGCCCCGACCGGCAGCGCAAGAAACCGTAGGACATACGCGAATAGGAGCAGCGTCGCGGTGTTGCCAAGCGCCAAGATAAAGTGCACGCGGTCCAACAGCACCAGCGCGATTTCTTGCGACGCGCCTAGCAGAAACATCAGTGCCAACGCGGTTCCTGGCACGGCCCACGGCAGGCGAGCGAGCGTGAGCGCGGCCCCACTTCCGCGCCAACGCGCCCGTCGCGCGGCCCACACGAGCACGGCGGCCACGCCAGCTGCAGTGATCCCCGCCAACGTCGCAAGGACCAACGACCGCGCAACGGCGTCCCACACATCCGGCCGAGACAGCGCTCGGCCCCATCCGCCTCCCGAGATCGACGTGGCCACCAACGCGACCAAGGGCATTAGCGCCGTCACGCAGCACCAGGCAGCCACGAGGCCGGTCAAGGGCCATCTGGCCGCCCCTACCTGCGCAAAACGTCGCCGTGCCCCTCGTCCCCCCACCGAGACACGACCGCGGTCGGGCACAAGCACGCGTGCGACGATGACCGGAAGCGCCCCAAGTCCACACAACAGCAGCGCCAACACGGCAGCCGCCGCCAATCCCGACACCGGATCCGCGTCCAACAACCCCACCAGGCGCGTCGCCAAGACAGGCCAGGGCCTCGTAGAACCCGTAGACAACAAGTACGGGACCGACCACGCAGCGACCGCTCCGGAGGCCGCCGCAGCCGTCGCCATCGCCGCCGCAGGCAACGCCAAGGGCGCAGTCGCAACCCACAACGCGCGCAGGGGTCCTACGCCCCCCACACGTGCCGCCTCTTCCAGCGACGGGTCTACGCGCGCCGCGGCATCGGCGGTTGCGAGAACGACGATGGGCACCGCCTCAAAGCCCAACACGAGCACCATGCCCATCGGTCCATACACGTCCGGAGGGGCTAAGCCCAACGCGTGGAACAGCGGCACCAGCCGCCCTGTCGCCGGGTTGAGCAGCGAGAGCCACGCCATCGCCATGACCCACGGCGGCACCGCAAACGGGACCAATACGAGCGCGCGCCACAGCTTCGGCCACGGGAGCGCAATCCGCCCAAGCATGAGCCCCAACGGAAAGCCTGAGATGAACGCCATCGCAGCGACGCCCAGGGCCAATGCAATCGTATGGTACGCCGCGAGCAGGGTCGTAGGTTCGAGAAGGACCGAAAATGCGCCTGGCGCTTCGGCAAGGTGCGCCACAAGACGGGCAAATGGCCAACCAAGCGCCACGACCAACAACCCCACCACCACGAGCCAAGTCGCGCGCAAGGATCAGCCCCCGACCAGCAAGCGCCATTGCGCCAGCCAGCTGTCCAGCGGCGCCGGGTCGGAAAGCCGCTCCACAGGAAAGCGCCGCAACACGATCTCCGACAGCGCGGGTGCCCCCAGTGGCGTGCCGGCTTCGGCCCGAGCGGGGTACATACCGTGGCGAACCATCAACGCCTGACCGGCGTCCGACAGCAACAAATCCATCACCGCTTCGGCAGCTACCGGATTGGGACAATCCGCGAGAATCGCCGCGGGGCCAGGGACTCGAATGGCGCCGTCCAAAGGAAACACCGGGTGGGACGGCCCCGTGGACGCGAGCAGGTTTTCCAGCAGCACCATGCCGAAGGGGCGTTCTCCACTCTCGATTCGGGTCAGCACGGCACCGTTACCGCCCGCCGAAACCACGTCATTCGCCCGCCACGAACCAAGTAGGTCAAACCCATCCGATGCTTCGAGCGTGGCGAATGCAGTCAGGGCGGACCCGCTCGATAGGGGGTCTGGCGTCGAGCTCTGGCCCCGAAACTGAGGGTGCGCGAGCGCGCGTAACGTCGAGGGAGCATCCGTCGCCGAGTCCGCAACGCCCAACACGACGAGGCCCTCTCGAACGGTGACCCAGTGTCCATCAGGGTCCACCAACTCCCGAGGTACACGCAAAACGCCTTTTGGCAGGTAGGGCCGTAGGCGGTTGTCACGCGAGACGGAGGCCACCCAAAACGGATCCGACGTCGCGACCACACACGCAGGACTCCCACCGGCCGCCCATTCCGCCGCCAACCGTTGGGACAACTTTTCAGAGCCGGCTTGAAAGAACTTCGCCTCCACCTTCGGCGCCGCCTCTCGAAGCAACAGCTCCAGCTCCGAAAGAACTTCTGGGTACATCGACGTGTAGATCCACACCTCGCCTTCTACCTCTTCACCGGCTGACGACGGGCAGTCCCCCGCCGGCGGACCGAGTTCCACGCGACAGGCGAGCAGCGACAGGATCACGAGTTTGCAGCCGCCTCATGGGCCAACTGATCCGCGGTCTCGTGTCCCAACCACGCGTGAACGGCGTAGTGGGCGGCGTAGATCAACGGGGTCAACGCGACGGCCAGCCCGACCTTGTACAAGAAGCCCGACACGCTGATGTCCAAGGCGACGGCGGCAGTGACGGTTCCCGGCCACCAAAAGGCGATGTAGATCACCACGAAACTGTCGATCAGCTGGCTCACGATGGTGCTGCCAGTGGCCCGCGCCCAAATGTGGCGCCCGCCCAACGCGCGCCGAATCCAATGGAAAACCGTGACGTCCACGATTTGACTTGCCAAAAATGCCGCCATCGAACCCACGATAATCCATTTCGATTGCCCGAAAACAGCGGCGAATACCGCGTCAGATACCGGCGAGAACCCAACCGCAGGAATCGGAATCGACAGCGACGCGATGACAAAGGTCCAAGCGATCATCGCCATCGTGACCCAAGTGAGAAAGCGGACGGCGGGCCGACCAAAAAACTCGTTGATAGTATCCGTCGCAAGGAAGACCACAGGCCAAACGATGGAACCGCAGGTCAGGGTGAACATCTTGTTCCAGCCGAGCCAACCGTAGAACGGCACCTCGAAGAGTTTGACGGCCACAAGCTCAGCAACAACAGCGCTCGTGACGAGCACCGCGCTCAACACGAGCAACAGCCGGACTTCTCGCGGGGCGATCACGCGCACGGACCCTCCTGGGCCAAAACGTGTAGCGCTTCTTGGGCCCCTTGCCCTCAGGGCGCCCTTCGCGATTACACGGCTGACAGGAGGCCGCGTTGGGTTGGTTCAGGGTCAAGGACGCGTATTACCACACCCGCATGGACGCCCTGGTACTCACCGGAGAAATCCTAGAACCAAAGGTTGAACCCGGCTTGTTCGTCGACTTTCCGCGGGGCGACCATGGCCCCAGACGGGTGCCCATCGCGGATGTCACCACGGTCAAATACGCGAATGACAAGCCCGAGGCCGTCTGTATCGTCATCGATTACCGGCACATCCAAAAATATTGGGACTGGGATCCGACGCGTTTCGAGGGAAAGCTGCTGGAAGTCGTTGGCTAAGGGCCCGCGCAAGAATAAGTTGCAGCATCGAGGGCTCGATGGCGCCCGCCGCGCAAGGCGCGGGGTGCAGCCGAACCGAGGAGTACGTGGCGTACTTCGCAGGTTCGGCGGGGTCCCCGCAACGCAGCGCCGCGGGATGCCAGCGAGTCCGAATGCGCAAGTTATTCTTGCGCAGGCCCTTAGGTAGGACATGTGAGGGGTCGGCGCGAGCCGAAGCGATGCCGGGCAGGCCTATGACGATGGAGGAGATGATGCGGCGGGCGAGGGAGCGGGCGGCGCAGGAGGGGTCGGCGCCGTAGCCGATGGCGCATCCCCGGCCGGACTTTCCGCGCGAAAGGCTAGGCTGTCGAGGATCAGGATTTTCTGCCAGATCTTGGCCTGCAGGCCCGTAGATAGGCCTTGAATATTGTTCACGGCGTCGAGCACCTGCGAATCGTCGAGACGCTGCAGATAGAGCGCTGCGGCATTGCTGGTGATCGACAACATCTCCGAACAATAGGCCAGGTATCGGACGAGTTCGAAGCGCGTCAGGCCATGGTGGGGAGATGAAGGCGTGCCCATTCTCGGCGAAATGAGTTGTTCCGGGTCCTTCGTGAGCTGATGCAGGTCGATGACGTGTGCGATGCTGCGAATCTCGTGCAGGGCGCGGAGCGCTTCGCGGCGCTTGAGTCGCCCCTCCACGGTGAACAGGAAGAACACCGCGATGCCGAGGAACACGACGTCATTGACGCCGGCTTCCAGCCCCTGAAGGATATCGGAGAGGCTCGCGAACGAGGTGGTTTCGGGCATGGCCAGTACGAGTCCGGCTACCGCTCCCCCGATAATGACGAGTCCTAAAAACACCGCAACCCGGGCAGGCCAGTGTGGACGTTGCATTTTTGCGATAGTCGCATTGGACTCGCCAACGAGGTCCCGCAATTCTCGACCCACGGCGAGGAGACCGGAGTCAGGAAAACGCTCGCCGATTCGCTTGCAGAGCGCCTCGGTTTTCGCGGAGATCAGGTCGGGGTCAATGGCACGGTACATGGAATCGCCGGGCGTTCAGCGACCCTGCTGTAGTGCACCGTCGCCGAGTTGGCGATGGCGGCATCCGAATGGACCACGGCTACCGAGCGCAGTGGTGGCCCAGTGGATGGACTCACGGGTCGGCAACCTGGGGCTGGTCCTGGCCGACGGTCGCGCCCACTGCGAAGTGGACGGGGCGGCGCCCCGACTGGGCACCTCCAAACTTGGACTCGGCTGGACCCCGGACGGCGTGCCCGACCCGTCGGCACCGCCGATTCCGCGACCCAACGGGACGGTCACCTCGGTCGTGTTCGAGAACATCCACCCCGGACGCGCCGGCCTCTTCGAGCATGACCTGGGCGAAGGGGTCGGGTTCCAGGCTTCGGGCCGAGGCGGCCGAGTTGTGGCCCTGAT
>CAMASI010000138.1 GCA_945861065.1 Klebsiella pneumoniae
GGACTGCGCCACCAAAATGCACATCCCGTATCAGCGATACCAACAGCTCGCCCTGCGCCGAGACTTCGACGATTCGATCGTGCCCGAGCACGGCAACAACGCTGTTGCTCTCAGCGATGTATTGACTGCCGTTCGCTGGCAACGCGACCGCGAGTTCCAAGGTGGCCGCCGTATCCTCGTACCACACCACCCTCCCTTCATGGTCCACGCCGATCAGCATGCCCTGTTTGCCACACGAAAAAGGAAAGACGATGTCCTCGACCGTCGACCCGGGAGATTCGGTGATGTTTCCCGTCAAATCCGCGGGATCAGGTAAGGGCGCGGTGGTAAACGACGACGAAACGGTCCCTGCCCCAGCGGACGAACTCGCAGTCCACGTCACTGTCGCGTTTGCATGCATCCGGTACAAGGTGATGTCGTGAACGAGTGCGGTCTGCCCGCTGGCGTAGATGCGGGGGGCTTCGCCGACCTCCTCCATCGTGATTTCCGCCGAACCGACCGCGTCGAGTGTGATCACACAGTCATAGCGGAGCACATTGGCGTTCTGTACCTCACAGCTCCCTTTCACAACACCAGGGCCCGTTCCGGTGACTGTCACGGGTCCCGTGTCGACGTCGGCGTCGGTGTCTGCGTCGCTGTCGGTGTCGCTGTCGGCGTCGGTGTCCGAGTCGCCTTCGGGGGTGCCGACATCGGTGGGGAGCGGATCCCCGTCGTCGCTCGTGTTGCAGCCGAGCACCGGTAACAGCCACCACGCTGAGCGCATCGTACTCCCCGCCCCGCATGCTTACAGCGTTTCGGGTCGGAAGGAGGGACGGAACATGCGGACCGTGTTCGACTCGGTGGACTTGTTGCAACCTTCACACGACGTACTCGCGAGGGCCGAAGCGCGTCTTGCCGCACTTGACCAGCGATTTCCCAGCGTCACGTTTGCCCATTACTTAGGCGAAACGCCTGAAATTGAGGTCGGCGCTTGGGTATTTCCTTCGGCCGCCGTCATAGGCAACGCGAGACTGGCGGCTCAGGCCAGCGTATGGTTCGGCGCCGTGCTCCGCGCGGATATCAATCACATCACCGTCGGAGCCCGCAGCAACCTTCAAGACGGCGTCATCGTGCACCTCGGTGACCGCGACCCGACCGTCATCGGCGAGGATGTGACCGTCGGACATGGGGCGGTCCTGCATGGCTGCACGATCCAAGACGCCGTACTCATCGGAATCCGCGCCACCGTGCTCGACGGCGCCCACATCGGTGAGGGCAGCATCATCGGCGCTGGCGCCGTGGTTCCGGCGGCCGCGGTGATTGAACCCTATAGCCTCGTGCTTGGCGTACCTGGCAAAGTGATTCGCCGACTCGACCCTCAATCCGCGGCCGACCACCGGGCACTTGCCGCAAAATACGTTCGGCTCGCGACGAACTACCGACCGGGCCTTATTTGACGAGGCTGCCGGGTGGCGCGTCGGCCCCAATCACATCACACAACAGATCGCCCGCAGACGCCGCCAGCAACATGCCTTGGCTCTCGACGCCTCGGAGCTTGGCTGGCGCGAGGTTGGCGACGATGACGATGTTTCGCCCAATCAGCTGCTCCGGCGCAAACTTGGAGCGAATGCCGGCGACGATCGTGCGCGTCGTCGGTTCTCCTGCGTCCACGGTCAGGACCAACAGCCGATCGGCATTGGGGTGCGGCGCACAGGCGACGATGCGGGCGACACGCAAGTCGACCTTGCTGAAGTCGTCGTAGGTAATGACGGGCTTGGTCGGCGCTAGTTCGGCCATCGGTGGGGGCTCCGGCTCGGGTGGGGCAGAAAAAAGTGCGGCAATCGCCGCTGGAAGCTCGCGAAATCGTGGGAACAACGGGTCGCCAACGCGGACCGGCGCCCCGGTCGTCAGCCCGTCGAGTGGCGGCGCACCGGACAACACCGTTTGAAGCCATGTCCGGGCCGTGTCGTCGTCCCGTCCAAGCTTCGCCAGCAGCTCCCGAGTCTTTTCCGGCATCACCGGGCCGAGCAATGCCGCAACCAGATGGCAGAGTTCCAGCGTCGTTCGCTGAACGGTCCGCAACTCGTCCACACGGCCCTCGCGGTTGAGCGCCCAGGGCTTGCGCGTGTCGATATACTTGTTTCCAGCACTGACAAGCGCAATGGCCGCAGCCAGTGCGACCGACGGCTGGAGCGCGCGCATTGCGGTGTCGAAGGTCGATACCGTCGCCCGGGCAAAAATGTCGAGGCCCTCCTCTTCTGGCCCCAGCGGGCCCCGCTCGGGTACGACGCCGCCCAGCCACTGCGTGGTCATCGACAACCCGCGGTGGGCGAGGTTTCCGAGGTCGTTCGCGAGGTCGGCGTTGTACCGGACCAGGAACCCGTCGTACGAAAACGTGCCGTCTGCCCCCAACGCGATTTCACGCAGCAGGAACCAACGCAAGGCGTCCACGCCAAAGGCGTCGCACAGCAGATCCACGTCGATCACGTTGCCGAGCGACTTGCTCATCTTCCGGCCGTCGCCACTGACCCACCAACCATGCGCCAACAACGTCTTCGGGAGAGGCAGCCCGATCGCCAACAACATCGTGTTCCAGTAGACGGCGTGGGTCGTGAGGATGTCCTTGCCCACGAGGTGCACGGCGGCCGGCCACCACGTGTCCGCCACGTTGCGCAAAGGAAACCAGCCCGCAGCGGTGAGGTAGTTCAGCAACGCGTCAAACCAGACATACGTGACGTAGTCGCGGTCGAACGGGATCTCGATTCCCCACCCCATCCGAGCTTTCGGCCGACTGATACACAGGTCTTCAAGCGGCTTGCGCAAGAAACCGAGCACCTCGTTGCGACGCCCCTCCGGCTGGATGCAAGACGGGTTCGCGAGGATGTGGTCGATCAACCGTTGTTGGTACGACCCCATGCGAAAGAACCAGTTCGCTTCTGTGATCTGCACCACGGCGGTGCCGGTGTCTGGGCACTTGCCGTCCACCAGATCCTTCTCGGTCCAGAACCGCTCCGCCGCCGTGCTGTACCAGCCCGTATATTCGGACCGATACAGGTCTCCTTGCGCGTGCAACTGGTTCAACGTCGCCTGCACAACTGCCACGTGGTCGTCATCCGTGGTCCGGATGAAGCGGTTGTACGACACGTCCAGCCGTTGCATCGTGTGTTTCCACACCTCGACCATGTCGTCGCAATGCGCCTTGGGGGACAAGCCTCGCTTCTCAGCAGCTTGGAGCACTTTCTGGCCGTGTTCGTCGGTCCCGGTCAGGAAGAAGACGTCGTCGCCAATAAGCCGCATCCACCGGCACAATACGTCCGCCACAATCGTGGTGTACGCGTGCCCGATGTGGGGCTTTCCGTTCACATAGTAGATGGGTGTCGTGACATAGGTCGTGTGAGCCACGAGTTACCCCCGGCGCGGCGAGGCCACCGCTATTGCGGGAGGCGCCGGAGCGTCATGAATCGGGCGTTGGGTTGGTGTGTGGAGTCGTTTGATGTGTCGCGTCCAGGGCGGCTGTGCCGAGCGCGCGAGCGATGGATCGAAGGGTGGGAAGACATCGTCGGCGACCCGGTCGTGAGCCGATTCGTCGCCACCGGCGCCATGTTTACGGATGACTCCGCAGCCGACGCACGCCGAGGCCTCGAACACGCAGGAATCACCGTCACCCAAGTGGTCGACGGTTTGTTCCCGGGTGCGACGCTGCTTGCGTTTACCGAGGACGGGCATCCCGAAGACATCCCCGACGGCGCCGAAGGAATCGAAGCCTACGAGGGATACCGGGCAGGCGGCGCAATTCCGCTTGGCTTGGTGCGCTGGCACCGCCGCGTCAAAGGGCCACGCGAGATCTCCGGCCTACTCGGCGACGAAGACGAAGATCGGGTCCGGGGCTTCGCTGTCTTGAGGGGCGGCGAGGACGACGACACCTTGATGGAAACGATCTGGCCCGTCGTAGGCCTGTCGTCCCTCGACAGTCCACCCGCGCGCTACCAACCCGCCGCATTGCCCGAACTCGTGGACAAGCTGGTCGCCCTCATTCTCATGCACCGAGACAAACACGGCGTCGCGCTCGGTGTGTACACGCGCCAACCGCTCGACGTGGCTGGCCTGATGGCGCAACTGGCCGCAGAAGCGGAAGCGCTGGTTGTGCCTTTTGCGATCGCCCCGATGTTGGCGCGGTGGGATCGAGCCTTGGCTGATCTCCGCGTCGGTTGGGAGGCCCAAAACGGGACACCGTTCCCGGTGGCCCAGGCGCCCCCGGAACAACGCTTCGTTGCGCGACGGCGTCGGCGCGGCCGCCGGGACGAAGAAGAAGGACCCGACGCAGTTCCGGGAGAGGACGAACTGTTGGAGCCGGAAGTCGCGGAGGAGGAGCCAATGGAGGCCGGGACGGAGACGATTGAATTGGATGACGCGCTTTTCGAAGAAGGCTAGATGCGCGGGTCGACCCCCCAACGGCCCGTCGGTACGGTCGACGGTGCGGCCGCTGCCAGGGCTTGAAGGAAGCGCTCGCGGGGCCAGTCCTCGGCACCAAACCGGGCCAGATGATCGGTGCGCACTTGGCAATCCACCAGTGCGACGCCCCAGGACCTGAGGTGGGCGACCAGGGTCACAAAGGCGACCTTGCTGGCGTCGGCTGCAAGTGCAAACATGGACTCGCCGCAGAACACCCCGTTGACCTGCAGGCCGTACAATCCGCCGACCAGTGTTTCTCCCTGCCACGCCTCCACGCTGTGCGCGAGACCCTGCTCGTGAAGCGCCGACATCGAGCGCATGAGTCCGGTCGTCAACCACGTTCCACGCTGACCCGGGCGGGCAGCCGTCGCGCAGTGCTGAAGGACCGCGTCGAAGGCCGTGTCGAACGAGATGGCGAACGGGCGCTGGCGCATTCGTTTTACCAAGCTTCGCGGAGGCGTGATGCGATCGGTTCTCAAGACAAACCGCGGATCGGGCGACCACCACAAGCGGGGCTGCCCGGGTCCCGTCCACGGGAAGATGCCTCGTATATAGGCCGCCCACACGCGTTCCGGGTGGTCGTCACCGCCCACAGCCACCAAACCGCTCGCGTCGGCACCCAGGGGGTCAGGAAACGCGTGGTGGTCCAGCGACAAGCGGGCGATCACGTCGCGCCTCTATCGCAATGTTAGCAGCGGCCACGGGGGTCGTATGCGACTTGTTTCTCTCCTCTTCGCCGTCGCGTGCTCCGGTGCCCCTACGGACGTCATAACGACCGATTCGACGGCAACCACCGAGACCGGCACGACAACGACGGACACGGACACGGTCCCAGAACCGACTGACCTTGCGACGCTCCAAGGCAGTGTGGTGGATCCCGACGGCGTCGGACTCGGCGCGGTGTTGCGGCTGTGCCGTGGTTCCGCCTGTCGCACACTCGATGCCGATAGCGACGGCAGCTACGTCTATGAAGACGTCGCTTTGATCCCCCAGTCTTTCGAAATCAGCGCGCCTAGCGGCCACGACGACCTCGCAATCGCTTTCGCCCCGCTTGAGTTCAAGACGGTGCACGAGGTGCGCGCAATTCCGGTGATCTTGCCCGTCATCACCCACCAAACCCCGCTGACGTCCACGGCGACGGAGATCGAAGTGGGGACTGGCCTGTTCATCACGGTGTCAAAGGCCGACCTGGAGCCCCCGGATGCGTTCCACGAAGATCCCACGGAAGTTACGGGCGTGGCCGTCGACGTTGCGCTGCAGATGCCCGTCGATCGGCCGCATAGCAGCGTCATTGCCATGTGGTACGTCGGGCCCTTCGACTACATGTCCGAAGGCGGTCTCCCGGTCAGAATCCAGAACCTGTGGGGCCTGGCCGACGGGGCCGTCTACTCCGTGTGGACGGGCTCCTACCTCGACTCAGCGTGGCTCGACCAAGGCACGCTGACGGTCAGTGGGGAGTGGTTGGAGGGGGATGCGGCGCTCACCGTCGTGTCGACCGTGGTGCTGGTAGCGCTGTAAGGGCCCGCCGCGAAATAAACAGTGCGAGATCGCGTGTGGATGCGCCCGCTGGGCGAGGAACGGGGCGCAGCCTGACCGAGGAGTACCCAGCGTACTTCGCAGGGAAGGCGGGGTCCCCGTGACGAAGCCCAGCGGGATGCAGCCCCGCGCGAGATGCCCTGTTTATTTTGCGGCGGGCCCTTAGGGCCCGCGCAAAAATAACTTGCGCATTCG
>CAMASI010000139.1 GCA_945861065.1 Klebsiella pneumoniae
CCTTACCGGACCGATGCGTTGCGTCCTCGACAAGGTTGAGGCGCCGGCACACATCGAGGATCGCCGCGCACTCAGTGGCGGAGCCCGATGCCGACAGGTAGTACCGCCTCTTGTCGCCGGGCGAGTACTTCCCCGCGCCTTCTGCGATATTGAGTGCGATCGACAAGGAGGCGCGTGACAGCTGATCACCGATGTGCGAGCGCCCCCGAGGCAACCGCTCAACGACGCCGTTGGCGAGTACCAGGAAGTCCAGGGCGACGGCGTACACATCGAGCTTCTCATGGTCGAACGGCACCGCTGCCTCGGGTCGGGAGGGGGATCGGGATCGGGATCGGGTGCGGGCAGGAGTATCGCGGAGCGGCTTTCGATCATCGCGCCCACGACGCCATTCTCGGCAAGGCGACGCTGCGCACCTTGCGTTCAGGCCGAACGTCGCGTTAGCGCGCGCCCGCCGTTGATGCGGGGCTTTACCCGTATCGACGATGACCGACACCGTCCCGGCCCTGTGGGGCCCCTTGGTCCATGGGACGGGCAGACCGATGGGCATTGCCTGCGGTTCGCCCGTTCATGCCAAGTCCCACGGGAGAGGACGGCTGCACGAGGTGGAAGTCATGGAATCGGCCCTCGAAGTTACGCCCCGTACCGAACACGGCGGCAAAGGCACGAATCGGCGGCTTCGCGCCACTGGCCGCGTGCCTGGTGTGGTGTACAGCGCCGGGGGCGCCGCCACGATGTTTGAGTTCGAGTCGCTCGCCTTTCGCGAGATCTTCCGCAAGAGTGCGGATGCAAACACGGTCGTCAACCTCCAGCTGCCTGGCGGTGCCGTCCCAACCCTGGTTGGCGAGGTCCAACGGCACCCGCTGAGTCGGGCTTTGCTTCATGTCGATTTCATCCGGCTTGAGGCCGGAAAACGCGTGCAGGTAAGCGTTCCTGTCACGACAGTGGGCAGGGCCAAAGGCGCCACGCTCGGTGGACGTGTGCAAGTCTGCGTGCGGGCACTCGTGATCGATGTGCCCTGGAATGCGATCCCGAAAGTGCTTGAGTTCGACGTGTCACCGATGGAAGTTGGAGACGTCGTTCGGGCCTCGACGTTCCCGTTGCCAGCCGACGTGACCATCGTGCGTACGCGCGACTTTGATGTGGTTTCGTTGGTCGGGCAGAACAAAGAAGCCTCCGACGCTGCCCCAGCCGCATCGGCCACCGGGGCCGCCGGGGCCGCCGGGGCGAAAGCGCCCGCAAAAGCTGCGGCGCCCGCGAAAGCTGCTCCGGCGAAGGCTGCGCCCGCGAAAGCTGCGCCCGCCGCTCCAGCCAAGAAGTAACGGAGATTTTGGTGCACCTGATCCTCGGCCTGGGAAACCCCGGCGCTCGCTACCAGCGGACACGGCACAATGCCGGGTTCCTCGTAGTGGACCGTTTGGCTGCCCGGAGCGGGGTGACCGTCGAGCGCAAACAGCTCGGCGCGGTGGTGGAACAGGTCCGCCTCGGCAACGAGTCGGTCGTGCTTGCCAAGCCACAGAGCTACATGAACCTGTCGGGCCAGGCGGGTGCGTCACTGCGTGGCTACTACAAGGTGGAAGACGGCAACGTCGTCGTTGTTCACGATGACATGGACCTTCCTTTTGGCGACATTCGGCTCAAGCAGGGCGGTGGCCATGGCGGTCACAATGGTTTGCGCGACCTCGTGGAAAAGCTCGGTACGGCCGGCTTTGTTCGCGTGCGGGTGGGCGTAGGTCGTCCGCCAGAGGGTTGGGCAGCGGCGGACTGGGTCCTCGCGACCTGGGCGGCCACCGAAGAGACAAAGCTTCCCGAGGTACTCGAGCGGGCGTCCGACGCGGTGCATGCCGTGGTTCAGGATGGTCTTTCGAGTGCGATGAATCGGACAAATCGAAGCGATCGGGCCACCCCATGATCGCCGGAACAGGAGACAACGTGCTTGTCAACGAGTACGAGACAAATTTGATCCTCAGAGGCGACTTGGATGACACCACTTCGGTGGCGCTCATCGAAAAGTTCGAGGGGCTCATTACACAGTCCGGCGGAACGCTGCTGTTGCGCGACGATTGGGGCAAGCGCAAGCTCGCGTACCCGGTCCGTAAGCAGCCGCGGGGTCATTTCCTGATTTTGAACTGGGTCGGGGCCGCCAAGCTCGTTTCCGAGTTTGAACGCCGGATTCGCAACGAAGACAACGTCGTTCGGTTTATGACCGTGCGTACGGGTGTCGCCGTGGACGTCGAACAGCGTTTGGCGCAGGCCGAAGAGAAGCGGCGCCTTCGCGCAGAGCAGGCGCGTGCGCGCGCCGAAGCCGAGCAGATGGCCGAGACGCAGGGCGACGAAGAAGAAGACTACGACACCTGATCGTGCGTGCCGCGCGAGCGGCCGCAGTTGGAGTTCTGCATGCGCGTCATCCTCCAGAAGGAAGTCCAGAATTTGGGCGACGCTGGCGACATCGTTGCGACGTCGGCCGGCTATGCCCGCAATTACCTCCTCCCAAGGGGGCTAGCGGTGCCTGCCAGTGAGGGCGGAGTCGCCGCGGTCGAGCACCTGAAACGAATCGCGGACGCAACGCGTCGGCGTGAGTTGGCATCGGCTCGCCAGTTGGGAGAGCGCGTAAGCGGCACTGCGATCACGATTCGACGCGAAGTCGGCGAAGAGAACAGGCTGTTTGGCTCGGTGAGCAACCGCGACATTGCGGACGCCCTGGCGGTCGAGGGCGTGGTCGTGGACCACCGCTTCGTCAAGCTGGACGACCCCATTCGCACCGTGGGCGTTCATCAGATCCCGGTGCGTTTGCACCGTGAAGTCACGGCCACCGTCAAAGTGTTCGTCATCAAGGGCTGACGGGACCTACCGTGTCCGGCCGTGCGCTTCCGCATGCGCTCGAAGCCGAGCGCGCCCTTCTGGGCGGTTTGATCACGGAGTCTCGGATCATTCCCGACGTGCAGATGTATCTGCGCGCGGAGGACTTCTTCCGGCCCGAACACGGCGCATTGGCTGCGCTCCTGTACCAGATGGCGGGACGGGGCGAGCACATCGATACGATCACGGTGCCCGAGCGAATTGGCCGTGAGGGTGGCGCGGATCGGTATGGAGGTACTGCCTATGTGATGGAGTTGCGCGATCACGTCCCGTCGACAGCCAATCTCATGCACTACGCGGACGTCGTGCGGGAAAAGGCGGTCCTGCGAAGGCTGATCGGGGCCGCGCAACAGGTCGTGGATCGCGCCTACGCTGAACCCGAGGACCTAGACACGCTGGTCGCTATGTCGGCCAAAGAACTTGCTGACATTGGAAGCCTGACGAATCGGCGATCGTGGTTTGAGGTGAGCACGGAGGTGGACCTCGAGCTCAAGGCGATTGAACGGCGCGGAAATCAAGAGCGTGCGGTCGCTGGCTACACCACAGGGTTTCGTGAACTCGATGGCCTGCTCGCTGGCCTCCACCGCTCCGACCTGCTGATTCTCGCGGCGCGACCCGGCATGGGCAAGACCGCGCTCGCCCTCAACATCGCCCTCAACGTCGCCTTGGGTGAAGTCGATTCGCGGAAGGCCGTGGGCATCTTCAGCCTGGAAATGAGCCGAGCGCAACTGGTTTCTCGTCTCCTGTGTTGTCGCGGTTTGGTGAACGCGAGTCATGTTCGAACGGGTCGTCTCGATGGCGACGAGTGGGGGCGTCTGCTGGATGCCTCAGAGCTGCTCTCCACCTTGCCGATTCGGATTGACGATGCCCCGGCGCTGTCACTCAGTGACGTACGCAGCCGTGCCCGTCGCCTCAAGGCCGAGATGGGTGAAGTTGGACTGATCGTGATCGACTACCTGCAGCTGATGCGGGGCGACGATCTTCGGGCCCCCCGTGAACAGCAGGTCTCCAGCATATCCCGGGGGCTCAAAGCGTTGGCGAAGGACCTCGACTGCCCCGTGTTGGCCCTTTCGCAGCTCAACCGGTCCGCCGAGAGCCGTGCTGACAAACGCCCGTTGGTCTCCGACCTTCGGGAATCTGGTGCCATCGAGCAAGACGCAGACGTGATTCTCTTCATCTACAGGGATGAAGTTTACAACCCAGAGTCGGCCGATCGTGGGCTGGCCGAGATTGTGGTGGCGAAACAAAGGAACGGGCCCACTGGGATTGTCAAGCTGGTGTTCCAGGGTCAGTACATGCGGTTTGACGACTGGGTCGGTGCCCGGCTCGTGCGCGATTGATGGCGACAATTGGCACGTCGAGCAAGCGGGCCCTTGACCTTCGGTCTGGTTCCCGGTAGCTACGCGGGAGCTTGCACATATCGCGCGGCATCCAACCGGCGACCCGAGGACCACCCGATGGACCATTCTGATTTGTTGAGCGGCTTTCAGGCCCGCATCGACCAGTTTCGAAAGTATCAGGGTTTCATTGAGCGCGCGCGCGAGCAGTCTGCTCGATTCACCGCCGCTGTCGTAGACAAAGTGGTGAAGGACAACACGGAGAAGCAGTTCGCCGTCGTTGCGGAGATCATGCCGTTGCTGTCGCAGATCGACGGCGTCATGGTCGGGTTGCGAAGCGATCGCGCCGCCACAACGGACAGCGTGAAGGACTCGCAGCTCCGCCTCGAAGAGCTCGAGCTGCGGCAGGCGATCGGCGAGATCAGCGACGAGGACTTCGAATCCGAGGCCTCGGGTCTCAAAGGGTTGGTTGCGGGCGTGGATGCGCGGATCGCGGCCATCGATGAAGAGGTCGGGTCGTTGCAGGCCGCACTCGATTCGTGGGCCGAAGTCGGCCGCTCAGCGGGCATGGCCCCACCTGAGGCGACAGCGACGATCGTGGGAGTGGATCGCGACAGTGCCTCACGCGCGACAATTGAGGTCGGAGAGATCGACCTGATGGGCGATTCCGGTGGCCCCTCGGTGGTTGCGACCGCCACGCCGTTGCCGATGTCCGAGTCTGAGGGCGCGAGCGACCGAGTTCGGCGCGCAGTTCTGCTGTACGCCGAGGGTACGGCAGAAGAGCAGATTTATCCGTTCCCCAATGAAACGCTTTCGCTGGGCCGCGGTCGGGACAACGACATTCAGGTCAAGAATGACTCCAAGGTGTCGCGCTACCACTGCAAATTGTTCCGTAAGGTGGGGAATTTCCACATCGAGGACAACAAGTCGGCAAATGGAACGCTGGTCAACGGCGAGTTGATCACAGAACGACGTTTGTTTGGCGGTGAGGAGGTCATCATCGGCGAGACCTTCTTCCGTTTCCGCATACTCGATTGATCGGCGTTTTCCGTCAGATTTTCGGGCGTTTCGCCGCGTGACACGTAGGCGAGCGAATGAGCCCGTCTACTGGACAACGCGCCAAGTTGCCGACGTGTTCGGTGTGTCGCTTCCCACTGTCGTGAACTGGATCGAAGCGGGTCACTTGGCCGCCCACCGCACGCCGGGAGGGCATCGGCGGGTCGCTCATGCGGACCTGATTCGCCTCGCCCAGGATCGCGGTGTGCCGTCAGATGCCATTCCTCGGGTCGTGGGCGGTCCGGTGCGTGTCCTCGTCGTGGACGACGAATCCGAATTCGCAGAACTTGTGCGCGACTATCTGATGTTGGTGGCGGGTTGGAACGTGGAGGTCGCTACGTCGGGCTTTGACGCGGGGTTGGCGGTGGCGCGTTTTGATCCTGACGTTGTTGTGCTCGACCTGCTCATGCCAGGCATGGACGGATTCGCCGTTTTGAAGGCCTTGGCAGCAGAGGGTGGACGCCGCGTTCCGGTCGTCGCGTGTACCGGGTGGAGAGACCCAGACCTGGAAACAAGGGTGCGGGCTGCTGGATTTGACGGCATCGTGGAGAAGCCGGTCAAGCTCGAAGCGCTGCTACAAACCCTCCGTGCCCTGGTCTAGCTAGACCTTAAACAAGCGCAGCCGTTAGCGATTAGCCGTTAGCTATTAGCCTGGCACCTAGACAATTCGCCGCGGCAGCGTAGTCGAGCGCTTCACCTGAAAGCGCACACCACGTCCAGTCGCGCAGTCCATTGGGACGGTTCGTTCG
>CAMASI010000140.1 GCA_945861065.1 Klebsiella pneumoniae
CCTTAAACAAGCGCAGCCGTTAGCGATTAGCCGTTAGCTATTAGCCTGGCACCTAGACAATTCGCCGCGGCAGCGTAGTCGAGCGCTTCACCTGAAAGCGCACACCACGTCCAGTCGCGCAGTCCATGGGGACGGTTCGTTCGAGCTAACCGCTAACGGCTGACAGCTGACAGCTTGTTCGAGGACTAGCTCAAGCGTGCGTCCCGTTGGCCGATCGGGGCCCGTGCGCCTCCTCCTCATCGGTGTTGATTCCCAGACGGCGACGACGCTCGTCGCGTCCGTAGGCGATCTCTGCTCGGACATCCGGACTACGGCGCGACCCGACGCCCTCGAAGGCGCGCTGCAACGCGATCGGCCCGACATCGTGGTGGTCAACGCGGAGCTCAAAATCGCAGCCGAAAGAGTGGCGGCAGCCAGACTGTGCCACCCACGCGTCGAATTCCTGGCCCTTGCGGACGCGCCAAGCTCCGCGGCACATCGCTGGGCCATGGAAGCCTCGTGTTCCGACCTGATCATTCGCAGTGTAGGGCCAACCGACTTGAGGCGGGCGGTGCAGAACTGTGTTTCACGTGGAACACTCGGCGGCGGCGACGTGATCACCCTGCTTGGCGGCAAGGGGGGAGTCGGCACAACCGCCCTGGCCGTGAACCTCGGCGCCTGTCTCGCCGCGCGCGGCGCGTCCGTCGTGGTGGTCGACCTGCAGATCTACCTCGGCGATGTCGCATGGACGGCCGGCGTCCCGCCCAAACCGAGTTTGCAATGGGCGCTAGGTCGCCGTCTCGACTCCGGGTTGCACACGCTGGCCAGGCACCCGCTCGGATTCGCGGTGCTCGGGCCCGATCCCGACCTCGCCGAGGCGAAACCCATCGGGGCCGGCCAAGTAGCGGGCCTGCTCGACGCCCTCGTAAGGTCGTGGCGTTACGTCATCGTAGACGCCGGCGCGGCCCTGACCGAAGAAGCGCTCGCAGCCCTTTCAACGGCGACCAGCGTGCTCGTCGTGACCACCGAAGAACGGGCCGCACTCGAAGGGGCGCGCAGACGCATCGCCGGCCTGCTTCCTGTTCTCCGACACCCCCATGCGGCGTCCGTCGTCTTGAACCGCTCGACCGGTACGATGGAATCAGCGGCGCTCGAAGCGTATGCAGGCGCGCCCGTGCTGGGCTCGGTGCGCAACGCGTGGGCAGAGGTCTCAGCGGCGATCGAGTCCCATGACCCGTTGATTCACAGCGCCCCGCACGCGGGCGTCACGGGCGACCTTTGCCAACTCGCCGATCAAATCGCCGGCCCCCAAGCCGCGGCGACCCCAATTCCTGTGAAATCCGGGCTGTGGGCGCGCCTGGGACTAGGCGTGTGAGCATGGCTCACAAGCGGGTAAAACTACGCACGAACAGGTCTGAGACGGCGGCCCTACCAGCGTCGTTGAGGTATCGCGTCCCGGTCCCCGCAAAATGTGTCGCGGTGATTCGCGGTGTGCCTGGCATCCACGCGCCGTTGTCCCAGTGGTACCAATCGAGCCGCTCCTGATCGTAGACCCACACGTCTTTGTTCCAGCTCCGCGCAAGTTCGACGGACCAGCCCGTGCCTCCCACGACGGTGTCATCCGGACAGATTTGACCCACGACAAACACCTGATTCGCCCGACTCACCACATGCCACAGGGTCTGCAACACCTTCTGCAGCACCGCACCCTCCGTGCTGTAGGTTCGATTGAGCCGACTGGACACGTGCACCAGGCTCACGTCACCTGCCGCCATCTCCACGAGCGTCAGTTCCTTGCGCCCATGGGTACGCTCCTGTTTATGACCCTCGAAACTGAAATTCACCTCCCGAAGTCCGAAGCGCTGCGCTTCTTCGCCAAACGCCGATTCCGCCCCACGAGCGCCACCACTGTACAACACCGCATCGACGCCACGAGCGTCCGGCTGCTTCCGAGCGTCGGACCGTTCTGGCATCATCGTCACGGGGTCCAACCGGAGCGGAAGCACACGCCGCAGCCCCTCGGGCCGAATGTGGACCACCACGATGGCGCCCTGCTGCGCAACCAACGAGAAACACTGAGAAACGCCCGGCAGGCCGGCCAATGCCGCGTCATCGCCCGACGACACGACGGTGACCCACAAGGGGAGGGTCAACGACCGTGCCAAGTCTACCAGAGACGCGAGGTGCTCCTTCAGCGTCTCTTCGGTGAGGCCGTCTACGACCAGCAAGTCGGGGCTGAACTGCGCGACATCCGCGACCATGGCCACGTGGCGCGCCACCAGTGCCACGTCAAAACGCCGGTCCAAATAGCTGTGGATGAGGCGTCCGCGCTCGACGGTCAGCCGCAGTTGACCAACGTCGCCGCCCTCAGCCTCCACGTGGACCCGCACGACGTCGTCGTAGTGGGCCCGGGTATGGCTGACGGTGTCTCGCACGCACACGTGCAACACGCGTCGACCCGAAAGGACCTCGTGCACCGCAATCTGGGCGAGAAGGTTGGACTTGCCGGTGCCGGCCCGCGCGGCAATCACCCCTAGCGCTGCCGGTTGAAGGCGACCCAGGGCATCGGCCAGCGCCGCAAACGGGAGAACCCGATTCGACATGTCGCCCTCGCTCGCCGATTCGGCGTCAGCGCTTGCTATTGCGCTCGTCTTGGTACTTCTTCACGAGATCCTGCACCACGCTGTCGGGCGCACGCGAATACCGCGCGAATTCCATCGAGAACTCGGCCTTTCCTTGGGTCGCAGAGCGCAACTCGGTCGAGTACCCAAACATTGACGCGAGCGGCACTTCGGACTCGATCCGGGCAAATCCATCTTCCTCGGACGTCGCCGTGACCATGCCGCGCCGTCCCATCAACGTGCCGACCATTTGGCCCTGGAATTCCGCTGGGCCTTCGACTTCCACCTTCATCATGGGCTCGAGCACGATCGGCTTCGCACGCGCGTAACAGTCGCGCCACGCGCCGCGCGCGGCCTCCTGGAACGCGATGTCGGAGGAGTCCACCGCATGGTAGGCGCCATCGTTGAGGGTGACCCGCACGCCGTTGACGGGCTGCCCGATGAGCAGACCCTTGGGCAGCATCGACCGGAACCCCTTTTCACAGGCCGGGATGTACTCTCGCGGAATCACGCCGCCGACGACCTTGTCGTCAAAAATGAAATCGCCTTCGCACGGCTCCATGAAACCGCCGACGCGCCCGTACTGACCGGAACCGCCGGTCTGCTTCTTGTGCAAATAGTTGAACTCGGCGCGCTGCGTGACGGTCTCACGGTACGCCACGCGGGGCGGGCTCGGCTCGACCGGAACGCCGTACTCGCGGCGCATGCGCTCCATGTACACGTCCAGATGCAACTCTCCCATCCCGCTGATGATGGTTTCGCTGGTTTCGGAGTCCGTGGTGACGCGGAAGGTCGGGTCCTCCTTCGAGAACCGGAGCAACGCCTTTTGGAGGTTGTTCGCAAACTTCGTCGGGCAATTGATCGTGTAGTGGATGACGGCGTTGGGGACGTGAATCGGAGACATCGCGAGGTCAACCGAACCGTCGGTAAACGAGTCACCTGAACTGCAGTCCACACCGAACAGCGCGATGATGTCGCCGGCGCCGGACCCTTCGATGTCTTCCATTTGGTCGGCATGCATGCGGACCAAGCGCCCGACTTTGACCTTCTGCCGCGTGCGACTGTTGTGGATGAACGTGCCTTTGGTCACGGTGCCCGAGTACACCCGGATGTAGGTCAATTGGCCGTATTTGCCTTCCTGGAGTTTGAAGGCGAGCCCAATAAACGCCTTGCTCGGGTCGCATGGAATGGGGACGGCCACCGGGTCGTCGTCCAGCGTGTAGCCGGTGTTTTGGACCTCGGTCGGATTGGGAAGGTAGTCGTTGACGCCGTCGAGCAGCTTCTGAATGCCCTTGTTGCGGTACGCGGAGCCGCAAAACACCGGCACGATCTGCCGCATGAGGGTGCCCTTGCGCAGCGCAGCTTTGACCAATTCCACCGTGACGCACTCGCCGAGGATGGCCTCGGTCAACTCGTCGGAAACCATGCTGGCCGCGTCGAGCATGATCTCGCGGTACTCACGGGACGCGTCCAGCAGATCGGCGGGAATTTCGGCTTCACGGACCGTGTCGCCTCTTTCGCCTTCATTGTAGAAGGCCTTCATCAAAACGAGGTCGATGACGCCTTCGTGTTTGTCTTCGAGGCCGATAGGGAGTTGGACCATGACGGCATTCAGGCGGAGCTTGGTCCGCAGCTGTTCCTTCACACGAACCGGATTGGCGCCCTGACGATCGAGTTTGTTGACGAAGGCGACGCGCGGCACGTTGTAGCGGCGCATCTGTCGATCCACCGTGATGGACTGTGACTGCACGCCGGCAACGCCGCACAACACAAGGATGGCGCCGTCGAGCACCCGCAAAGCCCGCTCAACTTCAATGGTGAAATCGACGTGGCCGGGCGTGTCGATGATGTTGACGTGGGACTCTTTCCACGTGCAATACGTCGCCGCGGACTGAATGGTGATTCCGCGCTCGCGCTCCAGATCCATGGAGTCCATGGTCGCGCCAACGCCGTCCTTGCCCTTGACCTCGTGAATCGCGTGGATCTTCTTCGTGTAGTAGAGAATCCGCTCCGTGAGCGTGGTCTTGCCCGAATCGATGTGGGCAGAGATGCCGATGTTGCGCACCTTGGCGAGGTCTAACGACACGATGACTCCAATAGACCGACCGTTCGGTCCGGACCGCGCATGGCCAACGTGGCTGTCGTCCGCGGGGCGCCGCCTCTAGCGGGCAGTTGCACCCTCGGCAAGCGGTCACGGGGGACGTCCGCGGGGACAGCGCCTGACCGCGGATCCGGCGCAGCCCCTAGAGCGGTGACCGAGCAGGTTGAGGGTAGGAGCGCCAGCGAGCACCGAACGGAGCGGGCTGCGGCGCCCGGACCCGGTCCGGAGGACGGAGGAGCGGAGCCAGCGACACCCCATCAACCTCCTCGGACGCCGCTCTAGCAAGCCTCGGGGAAAAGGGCGGACCGGTCACCGGCATGCCGGTGAACGAGGGTGCAAGATCCAGTGCGTGCCCGCAGTCGACGCACACATCCTTGTGCCCGCCGAGCGTGGCGGTTCGACACGCCACAACGTCGCGCAGGACCTTGCCCTGCGCGGGCGTGACGATGTGCTCGCGGCGATAGCGCGGCCCATGTTGGCGAAAGATGTTCGCCACCTGGAGGCGCACCGCCGCGCCCGGCGAAACTGCCGGGTGCAGGTGCTCGGACATGGCCTACGGCCAGAGCTTGCGGAGCGGACTCGCCGTGGCGCGAATGAGGTCGGTTCGGACCTGAACGTACCGGGGGGCGCGATGATCGAAAGCCGCTCCGCGATACGCCTGCGCGCACCCGATCCCGATCCCGATCCCCCTCCCGACCCGAGGCAGCGATGCCGTTCGACCATGAGAAGCTCGATGTGTACGCCGTCGCCATGGACTTCCTGGTACTCG
>CAMASI010000141.1 GCA_945861065.1 Klebsiella pneumoniae
TCGCTGGCATCCCGCGGCGCTGCGTTGCGGGGACCCCGCCGAACCTGCGAAGTACGCCAAGTACTCCTCGGTTCGGCTGCACCCCGCGCCTTGCGCGGCGGGCGCCATCGAGCCCTCGATGCAGCAACTTATTCTTGCGCGGGCCCTAACGGCCGACGGCTTGAACGGGGCCTACAACACTGTGCCCGTCACGCTGTCCGATCCGCCCCAAGTGATACGGAATTCTACGCGACGGTTGGCCGCCCACGCGGACTCGCTCACACCAGAAGCGACAGGCAACTCTTCGCCGTAGGACACGGCCAGTAGGCGCTTTCCGTCGACACCCTGGCCATTGAGAAAGGACACGACCGAGGCCGCGCGGCGCTGGCCCAAAGCGACGTTGAACTCAGTGGTGCCGCGGTCGTCCGCATGGCCTTGCACTTCCACCCGCAAACCTTCGTTATGACCCAACAGTTCTGCATTCTCGCCGAGCGCGCTGCGGGCGTCGGAGCCGAGCACCGAGCTGTTCGTCTCAAAGTACACGCGTTGGAAGTTCTCGCGCAGGGCAGCGACGGCGGCCGCGCGCTCTGCGGCAAGTCGAGCGGCTTCTGCTGCGTCGAAAGCCGGGTCGCTCGATGCGGAGCCGAGCAGGTCCGGGGTCACGGCAACGTTCTTGTGGCAGGCCGCGAGGGGGAGGAGGAGGGCGAGGACGAGGTAGCGCATGGGGACTCCGCACCGGCGACAGGGCCGGACACCCCGCTCAGCGCAACGCCTCGTCATTTGACCCAACCTGGCCGAGCGCCCGGCGAATTCCGTCCAATGCCGCGCGTGGGGCGCGAAGGCGGTAGGCAACCCCTCCTTCGTCCCAGCTCTCCTCCAGCACCTCGGCGCTCGCGCGGACGAGGCCAATCAGGTTCTGACGGTCGTAGGGCAGAACAATCTCTTCGACCACGCTGCTCGCGGCAAACGACGCGACGATGGCCGCCCGCAGCACCTCGGTCAGTTCGGCATCCACCGCCGACGTCAGCACGGCGTCCGGGAACTCCGCCCTGAGCGCCGCTCGTTGCGCCTCATCGAGGCGATCGACCTTGCTCAGCGCGAGCAGCGACGGAACCTCGCCAGCGCCGATCTCGTGCAGCGTCTGTCGAGTCACCCCAAATTGTGCCCGAAAGGTCGGATCGGAGGCATCCACCACGTAGATCAACAACGACGCGTCCAGCGCGGCGTCCAGCGTAGACCGAAACGACGCCACCAAATCGTGCGGCAGTTTGTCGATGAAACCGACCGTATCGGTGATCAACAACCGCGGCACGGTCTCGGGCTGAAGCGCACGTACCGTCGTATCGAGCGTGGCGAACAGCTTGTCCGCAATCAAGACCTGGCTGCCCGTGAGCGCACGCATCAGGCTGCTCTTGCCCGCGTTGGTGTAGCCGACGAGAGCCGCTGTGAGCGCTTCGCGCCTGCGATCCCGACGTACGGCACGTTCCGCTTCGATCTCTACCAATTCCTCTTTGAGTTGGGCGATCCGGTCGCGCACGCGACGGCGATCCAGCTCCAACTGCGATTCACCCGCACCTTTCCCGCCAATCCCGCCGCGCTGGCGATCGCCGCCGGATTCCCGCACCCGTGGCGCCAGGTACCGGAGCCGCGCAATTTCGACCTGCAACCTCGACTCACGGGTGCTGGCATGGCGGGAAAAGATCTCGACGATGACCGCGGTGCGGTCAAACACCGACGCGCCTGTCGCTTGGGCCAAATTCTTGACCTGACCGGGCGACAACTCGTGATCCACCACCACGAAATCCGCCTTCACCCGCTTCGAAGGCGGGTCGTCGGGGGTCTGGGCGTCTAACAAGGCCTCCTCGGCCTCGGTCGCCAACAGCGCAGCCGCCGCAGCCTCCCGGCGTTTCTTCGGCGGCCCCGTCACGAGCTGCCCCGTCCCACCCGTCCACTTCCCAAGCTCGCGAAGTTTTCCTTCCCCAAGCACGGTGAAATGTAGGGTCGGACGCTTCTGAACGACCTCGCCGATCACCTCCAACCCCAGCGTCTCGCACAGACGGGTGAGCTCGTCGAGCCCGGCCCGCAGCGCGGCGTCGGTCACGCCAGGTGTCTGCACAGCCACCAGCACAGTTCTACGCGGTTCTTCGTCCATCCGGCCCCGAGTAACGCGGCTGGCCCTCGGGGCTGGCTGACGCTACAATCCATGCGGATGCGACCTCCTTTCGCCACCGCCGTTGTGCTCCTCGCTGCTTGCGGCGACCTCGAACTGCGTTTCGGCGTGGAGCCCCAGTTGCTGGAGGGAGCCTCCCTGGCAACCGCAAAGGAGGTTGCGTGGCTCGTCGCCGAGGGACCCGTCACCTGTGAGGACCCGTCGCTTCGGCTTTCCGTCCCCTTCGAAAGGCGCGCGCACGTCGTTCCGTTGTCCGGCGTCACCAACTGGATTTGGGCCGGTGGCGGAATGGTCGCCGACCTCGACGGCGACGGTTGGCTCGACATCGTGGCACCCACCGAGACCACCGCGTCGCTGTACCACAACCTGTCGGGCGTGGAATTCCCAGAGACGTCGACACTCGCAGGCTTCAACCTGGACTTCGGCGCGGGCGGGTCGGCGGCGGACTTCGACGCAGACGGCGACCTGGACCTGCTGGTCATTCGCTGTCACGAGCCGACCGCCCTGCTCCGAAACGAAGGCAACGGGAGCTTTGTAGACGTGACGAGCGCTGCCGGGATCTACCTGACCTGCCCGGCACAGACGAGCAGTTGGGCCGACGCAGACGGCGACGGCGACCTCGACCTCTTTATCGGCTGCACCGGCGACGCCGAACACTACGCCGATACCAATGCGGCGCCAGGTTTCCCGTCTGCCCTGTACTTCAACAATGGGGACGGCAGCTTCGTCGACCAGTCTGCGCTGATTCCGGAACAAGCCCAAGGCGCCTACACGTACGCCGGCGGCTTCCACGATCTCGACGGCGACCTGTGGCCCGACCTGTACTTCGTCAACGACTATGGGCAGAACGGCGGGAACGTCGCGCTGACCAACGTCGGTGGCAGCTTCGTGTTTGAGCCGGACGCTCGGGGCTTGGATGTGGTTGTCGCCGGTACCGGACTGGGCGCAGAAGACATCAACGGCGACGGCAACCCCGATTTTCTGGTGCCCGACTGGAGCGATTTGCGGTTGTTGGAAAGCGGACCTGCGGGTTGGACGGACACCGCGGTGGCGCGCGGCCTTCAGCCCCAAGCAGACCAGCGTGTGGCCTGGGGCACAGAACTCGGGGACATGAACAACGACGGCCTGATCGACGCGGTTGTCGCGTACGGATTCACCAGCGTCGACGACCCCGAACCGCTCAACACGCAAATCCAACCCGACGCTCTTTTCCTGCAACAGCCCGACGGAACCTTTGTAGACGAAGCTGACGCCTGGGACTTCGCGGACGTGGACGCGGTGGACGGCGAGCGCGAGGCCGTCATTAGCAACCGGGGGGTGGTGCTCGCAGATCTCAACAATGACGGTTTCCTCGACGTGGTGAAACGCGACCTCGACGGACCCAACGTATTGTACCTGTCCAATTGTGGTGCCGAAGCGTGGTTGCGGGTGCGTTTGCATCACCAAGGTGCGAATACGTTCGGAATCGGAGCGGTGGTCACGGTGTTTTCGGGTGGGTCGCACTGGCAGCGTACGGTGCGGGCTGGCGGAACGTCCTACAGCAGTTCCGGACCTCCAGAAGTGCATTTCGGGCTCGCAGAGATTGGAATCGTGGACAAAATCGACGTGCGTTGGCCCGACGGCAGGGTCACGAGTTTTTCCGACGTGGACACGCGACAGACCTTGGACGTTTTTCGCCAACCCCTCCCGTGACCGTCGTGGATATGTGACGAGGGGGCCCAACAATGCCAACGCGCCCCAATGATTTCAAACCCTTTTTGACGATCCGCGAGGTTGCTTCTTCCGTCGTTGCCGGGGTCAACCGTTCCGAATACGCTTGTCCCTAAGGAGGGAGGCCCCGTATGACGATTGCCATTTGGCTCGTTGCGGCCTCGGTTTCGGGTGACCGGGCGGTCTCGGTTGGGGGGGGGTGGTGAGCGGATCTGCGTCTGGCGAATTGTCTGTCACGATTGGAGGGGCTTCCCTTGTTGCAAGCGGGTACGTTTCCCTTGCTGGCGGCGGCGCAGGAAGCGAAGCCCTTGCCCAGGGTTCCACGGTGATCGGAACGACCGAAAGCAAAGCCCATGGTGTATTCGATACTGGAGTGGGCGGAAGATTCAATGAGACCAGTCTGGGCGTTGAAACGGAGCGCGGCTTCGCATTCATCGGCGGTGGCAATAACAACCAAACTGCCTGGGACTATGCTGCCGTACTTGGCGGTCAGTACAATGTGGCGTCGGGCCCCAGCGCCGTGGCCGTGGGGGGCTACAGCAACATCGCGAGTACCGCCTGGTCGGCTACCACAGGAGGAATCGGAAACGTGATTGAAATGGGCGAATATGCGGCGATTTTCGGAGGAAGGGACAATCGCGTGGGAGAGGTGTTCAATGACGCCGACGCGCCCTACGCGGTGGTGGTGGGCGGACAGAACAACATGGCTCTTGACTACTACACGCTGGTCGCGGGTGGCTTTTCGAACGAAGCGAAGAGCGAACAGTTCGCCGCGATTTTCGGCGGATATGAAAACGACGCGATCGGATTCGCGTCCACCGTGGTGGGTGGCGACGATGGCCTGGCCAGAGCTGGGTACTCGGTGGTTCTGGGCGGTTTTGGGGGCGAAACTGCAAGCGGTCACGATAACTCCGTGTCGGTGGGTGGATCCGGCATCGTA
Organism: Klebsiella pneumoniae; assembly: GCA_945861065.1. GTDB lineage: Bacteria > Myxococcota_A > UBA796 > UBA796 > SXOB01. The sequence goes on from CAMASI010000141.1 coordinate 4,800, forward strand.
ACGGGCGCGGCGTTTGATGTAGAAGTCGGACCCGACCTGTAGAATTAAGCGATCAAGCTCGCGGGCGGCGGATAGGTGGGATGAGCCGATTCGCGATCAAATCGTCCACGGAGAGCGAATCGCGGGGGCGAATCCGACGCGCCCTGCTCCCAAGGTCACGTTCGCTATCTCCCCGAAACGTCTCGCCCAGGGGGTGTCGACACGCGAACGGCGGCGCCAAAGCTCTGCGTCTCTGCGTCTCTGCGTGATCCTTCATGCACGCGCGAAACCTTCCCGAAGGGAGTCTACGCGATCCTGTTTTAGTTGCCGATCGCCAACACAGGCGATGTCGCCCGCCACTGGTTGTCCAGCGCCACCGACAAGGGCGTTCCGGCCGGAGGCAGCGTCAACAGCGCCACGCCGTCAGGAACCTGTAGGAAGGACAAGCCGCCCGACACCCGACCCGACGTGGCCGTGAGCCGCACCGCCGTCGCGTGAATTCCCGACGTGTAGGCCACCTCCGCGAGCCCGTTGATGTCGGTGCGCACCGTGGCGGGCATCGTTCCGCCGCCGTGTTCGACCAGCAACAGCACGTCCACGTTGGGAAC
>CAMASI010000142.1 GCA_945861065.1 Klebsiella pneumoniae
TCCTTGTGGGAAAAGAAACTCCCCCACAACCCGACGAGCGCCATGGGCACGACCACAACCGGGTCCCGTCTGAGAATTTCCTCTACACCTTTTCTGAATTGGGCGACCTCACCGTCCCTGGTCAACGAGCCTTCTGGAAAGATGGCGACGATACCACCGTCGCGGAGTTCGTCGCTGACGGCATCCATGGCCCGTTCGACTAAGGCGGCGTCCACTTTTCGGCTGACGATTGGAATCGCGCGTCCCATTCGAAACAACCAATGAAATGCAGGCATTTCGTAGATTCCCCTGTCCATGACGAATCGGGGCGGCCTCCGCGCGCCGCCTGCCAGCAACAGCCAATCGACGTAGGCCACGTGATTGCAAACCAGAAGGGCCGACCCGTCCACGGGAATGTGTTCAGCACCAATCACGCGGACTCGGTACACGACGTTGGACAAGACGAATGCGCTGAATCGGAGGACGAATTCTGGGACGACGCTGTACATGTACAAAGCGACGGCGGCGTTCCCGATTGACAGCGCCAGGAACAGGTCTGTGGGCCCGAAACCCGCGCCCAAAGCCAGCGTGAGGCCAACTGCCCCGAGCACCATCCACATCGCATTGATGACGTTGTTGCCGGCCACGACGCGCGACCGAGCTTCCGGGGCCGTTCTCCACGTCATCATGGTGTAGAGGGGCACGATGAGAAAGCCGCCCGAGATCGAGAGCATGAGCAGGTCGGCCGCAATTCTTGCGCCGCTGAAGGTGGACAAGAATGCCAGCAAGCCGACGGGCGCGTTTTCCAACGTCCACGGAGTCCCGACGAGGAACAGGTCGAAGGTGAATAGGCTGATTCCCATGGCGCCGATCGGGACGAGACCGAGTTCGATTCGTTGCCGACTCAGGCGCTCACAAATCATTGAACCGATTCCGATTCCGAGCGAGAACAAGGCGAGGAACAAGGTTGCCAATGTCTCGTCACCGTGGAGGACGTCCTTCGTGTACGGCGGAAAAAGGGCGAGGAACGTGGCACCGAACAGCCAGAACCAGGAAATACCGAGGATGGATAAGAAAACGGACCGCACCTTCGTCGTCAGCCTGAGAATCTCCAGCGTAGGACGAATCGGGTCGAAGGTGACGGCGGGCCGCGGTTCTGAAGGGGGTGCCGACGGAATGAACCTGGCAACCCAGGCGCCCACGAAAGCGGTACCTAGCGCGGCTATGCCAACCCACAAGCCGCCTTGGGGTTGGGCGACCAAGAGGCCTCCGAGCAAGGTGCCAAGCAGAATGGCGAGGTACGTTCCTTGTTCGACCAGCGCGTTCCCGGCGACGAGTTCCCGTTCCTCAAGGAGTTGCGGGAGGATGCTGTACTTGCAGGGACCAAACACTGCGCTGTGAATTCCCATTGCGAAGAGAACGATTAGGTTGAGTTCCGGCCAATGCCAGACGAACGCGGCGAGTGCCACGAACATGATCCCAACCTCAGCGATTTTGACCCATTGCATGACCTTTGATTTGTCGTAGCGATCGGCGATCTGCCCTGCCCAAGCTGAGAACAGAAAAAACGGCAAGATGAAAACGCCGCCGGAAAGGGCCACAACCTGTTCCGGTGGCAAACCGAATACCGGCATTCCGCCAAAAGCGACTGAAATAATGAACGCGTTCTTGAAAAGATTGTCGTTGAAGGCGTTAAGGAATTGCGTCAGATAGAGAGGAAGAAATCGTTGGGAGCGGAGCAAGTGCAACGCGCCGGAATGGGTACTCAAGGGCGGTTCTCCTCGCACAATTTGGTCGTGTCCTTGTCCCAGTCGGCGAGGCCGTTGAGCATTAATCGTTGCAGGTCCTCATCTTGCATCGAGAGCGTCCCGTAGTCGACGTCGCGCCACAGGCCGTACAGGTGTCCCAGGTCGCCACCCGGTTGAGGCCAAAAAATCTCAATTTGGTAATCCTGTGTCCACGTCTGATTTCCGTTGAAGTCCGCAGGCTCATGCATCCACGTTCGAGCGAGAAGCGCCGGACCGCCAGATTCCTCGGAAATCCGGCGCAAACCGCCGCGCAGATGGGCGTCGTAAGAGATGCTGAGAACGGTAGCCGAAAATTCTACGGCCCAATCCAGGGTGGTTTCCTTGCCGTTCTGCCATTGTGCCAAATTGGATTCGTAGGTGCGTTCGTAGGAATTGTATACGTCGTACAGTTCGTCCTGTTCTTTGAACTCGACGACGTCTTCAAAGGCCTCGAGTTGGCAGGCGATCGGACCTTGGAGGAAAACGCCAACCGCTAGGTCCGTCGCCACGCCGGTTCGCCCCACGATGGCGGCTTCCGCGTCGTCCAACGAGCTCACTGACCCATCTGCAACGTCTTCGAGGGGTCCGACGGCAGTGATGACGTTGGCGAGGCCGTCGACAATCTCCTCGTCAGGCGCGGCGTCGAAGGAGGCCCACAACCAGTGAAGCAAGCCGTCGATGTCTTCAGGTGCGGGGTCCACGCCCTTGCACGACACGAGGTGCAGCCACAGCACGATGGACCTCCCGCGCGTCCCTATCCGCGCAGCCTTCCTCGCGGCGGCGGTTGGATTCCGGCCACGTCGGTGGCGGGCCACGCCGAGCTAGTCCCTGGGGATGGAAAGTTATGAGGTCGTACAATGGTTGGTCGAACTCATCGCGCTCGATACGCGGAATCCGCCGGGGAACGAGGCGGTGGCTGTCGAGTGGCTCACGACCCTCTTTGACGCGGAAGGAATCCCCTGGACACGATTCGACCACGGGGAGGGCCGGGCCAGTGTGATGGCGCGTCTGCGGGGGGAGGGCACCGAGGGTCCCCTATGCCTCGTTTCGCACCTGGACACCGTAGGGGTGGAGGCGGATCGCTGGTCCGCGCCGCCGCTCGAAGGCCTCGTCCGCGATGGATTTGTCTGGGGCCGGGGTGCTTTGGACATGAAGGGCATGCTCGCCGTCGAACTCGCCGCGTTCGTCCGCTTGTCGCGGGAGGGCGTGGCGCTGAGGAGGGACGTCATCTTCCTCGCCGTGGCAGACGAGGAGGTTGCGAGCCTCGGCATGCGCGACATCGTCGAGCATCACTGGGGGGAGGTTGGTTGCGAAGTCGCACTGAACGAGGGCGGGCTCGGTTTGGTGGACGCGCTCTTCGACGGGCAGACGGTACACGCGGTGTCGGTCGCCGAGCGCGGTGTGTTGTGGATGGCGTTGGTGGCCACGGCCGAGGCGGGGCATGGCTCGGTCGACCTGGAAGGCGAGGCGATCGATCTGTTGCGACAGGGGATCGATCGGGTGGAACGATTGCGTTTCGCACCGAAGATCGACCCTTCGTTGCGCGCGCTATTTGCAGCAGCCGGTCGTGATCGCGGTGGCTTCGCCAGGCTGGTTCTCACCGACGGGGCGCTTACGGATGTGCTGGTGCGACCCCGGTTGATGCGCGACGCCGCCCTGAGGTCCGCATTGACGGACACCGTACACCTCACAGGACTTCAGGCGGGTTCCCAGCCCAATGTCGTTCCCGGTACGGCCGTGGCGACCTTTGATGCGCGTCTGCTTCCCGGCACGGATCCCGCTGACCTGTTGGCGCGCCTGGAGGCGGCGACAGCACCGATTCCGGGCTTGGCTTGGCGGGTGATCCAGTCGGTACCGGCACGTGGGAACGCCTGGGACACGGAAACATTCGCGGCCATCGCCGACGCCGCGGTCGCCGGCCGCGACAACGTCGTCGTTGGGCCTGCGTTGTCGGTCGGCTTCACGGACAGTTTGTTCCTTCGGGCGATGGGTGTGACGGCCTATGGCTGGGTTCCCTTTGAAGTCGACCGGGAACTTGCCGCCACGATGCACGGGGCGGACGAACGCGTGCCGGTCAGTGAGATCGTCCTGGGTGCGGAACGCCTTTATGCGGCAGTCGTCGGGATCGCCGCGGTTCGCTGACGCCGTCCTGTCTCGGGGAGCCGCCTGCCCGAAGGAGGAGATAGAACCTTTCTGGAGGTCAACATGCGACCTTGGTCATTCCTCGCCCTCGCCGCTTGCTCTGAGTTCAATATCATCCCGCCGCCGGACTTCGACATCGTCCCGCACGAGTTGATCCCGCCTTCAGTCGTGCGATCGGAGACCTTCACGCAGACGACAGCGCCGAAGGTCGACGTGTTGTTTGTGGTCGACAACAGTTCATCCATGACGGAAGAGGCGACCAAGTTGTCGGTGAACTTTCCAAAGTTTCTCGACTACTTCTTGTATTCCGGACTCGATTGGCATGTAGGCGTCGTGTCCACGAACATGGAGGCCCCCGGCCACAGCGGTCAACTTTTGGCGGCCAACGGGTATTCGTTTATCGATACCGAAACTGTCGAACCGGATGCGGTATTCGCGGCGATGGTGCCCTATTACCCCGGCGTGAGCCATTCCGAAAGCGGTCGGGCGGCAGTATACGCCGCGCTTGAGGTACTAGTAGACGGGGTCAATGTCGGATTTCTTCGGGACGAAGCTCCGCTACACATTGTCATCATTTCGGACGAAAACGATCACAGTGTAAGCCCCCCCAAGGACGAATTCATCGACTGGCTCGATGACCTGCGACCTGACCCCGCCACGCGGAGTTTTTCGGCGATTACGGGGCTGGAGATCTGCGCCAACAGTTCTGAAGTTGGCCAGGAATATATTGACGTGTCCAATGTCATTGGCGGAGTTCTGTGGTCGATCTGTACGGACGACTGGGCGCCGGTGATGGATGAACTCGGCGAAAACGCGTCCACCTTGTCCACAGAGTTTTTCCTTGCGGAGATTCCGGTGATTGAAACGATCGAGGTCATTCTCACGGAGCCAGGGTCGCTTCCGTCGAGCATGGCCGAAGGCGATGATTGGACGTACAACGAGGTGCGCAACAGCATCACGTTTGCTTCGTTGGTTCCGTCTCCCTTGGCTACGGTCGAAATTCTCTACGAAACGCGGCGGTAGGGAGCGTGGCGGATCAACCGCTAGCAGCCTGTCGGAGATAGCGGTTCCGCCGAGACGAGCTTGCTCGTTTCGGCAGAGAGCGGTGAGCACCGTCGCGAGGGAGGTGAGGCCGCCGCCGGACGAGGAACGGGGTGCAACCCGAGGGAAGGCGTGCTTGACGCACTCCG
>CAMASI010000143.1 GCA_945861065.1 Klebsiella pneumoniae
TCGAACGAACCGTCCCAATGGACTGCGCGACTGGACGTGGTGTGCGCTTTCAGGTGAAGCGCTCGACTACGCTGCCGCGGCGAATTGTCTAGGTGCCAGGCTAATAGCTAACGGCTAATAGCTAACGGCTGCGCTTGTTTAAGGGCTAGAGCGGCGCCCGAGCAGGTTGATGGGGTGTCGCTGGCTCCGCTCCTCCGTCACGGGCGCCGCAGCCCGCTCCGCTCGGTGCTCGCTGGCGCTCCTACCCTCAACCCGCTCGGTCACCGCACTAGCGTGCGGGTTATGGCAGGTGCGGTGGCCTATGAAGCGCGCGCTCATGTCCGTTTTGGCTTTCTGCGCGTGTGGTGCGCCCGACCGTGACGGTGACGGGCTGACCAACGAGGCCGAGGCGGCGCTGGGCACAGACCCGGAGGATGCCGATAGCGACGACGATGGCTTGAGGGACGGTGAAGAAGTTTCGGCAAGTACCGATCCGTTGCGGGCGGATACCGATGGCGACAGGCTGAGTGATGGCGCGGAAGTCAACCTGGGCACAAACCCGCTCTTGGTCGATAGCGACGCCGATACCTACGAAGATGAATGGGAGTTTTCAGCAGGCACGGACCCCCTCGACTACGACAGTCGAATCTATCGGGGGTTTTGGCCCTACAACCCCCCGGGGTCTGACCCAAAGCCGACCAAGATTCCGAGGGATGGGACATTTGTCGATCAGTTTGGGGATGACCTCGACTTGTTGGATTTCGGCAACCATGGCAAATTCGTGGTCGTCGACCTCACTGCGACGTGGATGCCGACATGTAGAAATGTCGCGAAATGGCTGGATGGGGAGGCGGGATATTATGACGCCATTGGCCCGGACGTAGTGAAAGCGATCGACGCCGGAGACGTCTATTGGATTTCCGTTCTTACCGAAATGGACGATGGGTCTGCGCCCTTCGGTGATGATGCCGACAGCTGGAGCGACGATTATCAACATGGGCCGGAGCGTCCCATTGTTGCGGATACGGAGCAGGAATTCTACAATACCGACTTGGCCCCGGCTTGGTTTCCGTACGTTTTGCTTTTCGATGAGCATCTAAAACCCGTCACTGAAGACGGATACGTAGAGACGGCCATTGCCGCGCTGCAGGCGACGTTGTAGCTAGGCCGTGCGCGGGTCCTCGGGCCATTTGTGTCTTGGGTACCGCCCCCGAAGTTCTTTTCGTACTTGAGGCCAGGTCCGTTCCCAGAAGCCGGCGAGGTCGTCGGTGACTTGTTGCGGTCGTCCGTTGGGTCCGAGCAGTTGGAGCAACAGGGGCACGCGGCCGCCGGCCACGGTCGGCGTCTCGGTCAGCCCGAACAGGTGTTGCATCTTGACGGCGAGCACTGGACGGTCGCCGGTCCAATCGATGTGGGCGGAGCGGCCTGAAGGCAGGTCGATGCGGTCTGGCGCCAACGTCTCCAGCAACCGCTGCCCGTCCCAGCCCAACCGGTCGTGCACGGCCCCGCACCAGTTCGCAGCCCGCAACTCGCCCAAGGAGCGAAGCCCCGTGCACAGGTCCTCCAACAGGTCGAGGGGGTCCACCGAAATAAGTCCGCTGTCGGGCCGGTGGCGCGCAACGAAGGCCAGGCGTCCTTGGAGGTCCGCGTACGCACCGTCGGTTGGGACCACCCGCGCCAGCCGGGTACGGGCTTCGGCCGCAAGCCTTTTGGCCGCCGCTCTGGGCTCCGCCTCCGCGGGGAACTCGGCGAGTACGAGCCCGCGCCAACGCGTGCGGCGGCGCGCATTGACCCGTTCGTCATCGAAATCCAGTTCGACGTCCGTGGTCGTCGTCAACCATTCGGGGCGAACCCCGGAGGCGATTCGTACCGTCGCTTCTGCGCCCGCGTCGTCCACGTCCAGGCAGCAGAACAGCGGAGCGGTGCGAACGGCGCTGCCGGGCCCGAGTTTGACGCCGCGCCCGCCCACCATCAGGCCCCGCGCAGACCCGGGCTCACGCCGCTTCGCCACGCGGTCGGCCCATGCGGCGAGCACGGCTTGGCCGAGGGCGTCGGGGTCGTCGTCCGAGGGGCTTGGGCGGCCTCGGACCAGTCGTATCAGCGCCTCGGCTTCCCTTCGTTGATCCGACGTGCACCGGCCGCGTCGGGCCTCCTCCACGCGGTCGAACAAGTCTGAGGGGCTGTCGGCCTCGGGTTCGCGACTTCGCCCAGCGTCACGGCCACCAAGCAGTGCGGCCGCCCAAGCGCCGGCCACTGGCGCGCCACGCGCTGTCGCTTCCAGTAACAAACGGCCCAAACGCGGATGCAAGGGCCATCCGGCGACAATCCGACCGGCCTCGGTCAGCCCCGATATGCCGAGCAGCCCAAGCGCTCGCAGGCCGTCCACGGCAGTGTCCACGGCCCGTTGGGGCGGTGAATCGAACCACGCAAAACGGCTTGGGTCCGCGCCCCACGAACAGATCGACAGCACGGGCCCCAACAGATCCGCGCGGTGCAATTCCGGGACGTCCTGTGGATCCAAGGCCCGTTGTACGCGCTCGCTCCACAAACGTCGGCACCGCCCGGGCCCGAGCCGCCCCGCACGACCCGCGCGTTGGTCGGCCGCACTCACAGAAACGCGCTCGGTGTCGAGGCGTTCGAGACCGGTGGTCGGGTCCGCGTGCAGACGCTTCACGAAGCCGCCGTCCACGACCGATCGCACCCCCTCGACGGTCACGCTCGTTTCTGCCACGTTGGTGGCGAGCACAACGCGTCGGCCACCGCGAAGGGCCGCGTCCTGGCCTGCACCCTCCAACGCGCCGTAGAGCGGCAACACGGGCACACCGACCTGGGTCAGGCGCTCCGCCGTCCATCGGATTTCGCTTGCGCCGGGTAAGAAGGCGAGCACGGCGCCGTCTGTGCACGCCAACGCCTCGATCACGGCGGCGGCGACGCGGTCGGCGAGTCGTCGATCGTCGTCAAAACGATCATAGATTCGGTCAACGGGGAAAAGGCGTCCGGCTACGTCTACGACCGGCGCGCTGAGCCAAGCGGCGAACGGGGTCGGATCCACAGTCGCAGACATCGCGACGAGGCGAAGGTCAGGGCGAACATCCCTCTGAACTTCCCGCAACAAGGCGAGGCACAGATCGAGGTCGACGCTCCGCTCATGGACTTCGTCCAGAACCACGGCGGAGATTCCCTCCAGCAGCGGATCGGCGAGCACCTGTCGCAGCAGTGTGCCCTCCGTGGCGAAGACGAGTCGGGTTGCGGGGCCTGCGCGACGGTCGAATCGGACCTGCCAGCCAACTTCTTCGCCGACGGTGCTGCCCCGTTCGTGTGCGATTCGGGAGGCTGCCGCCCGTGCGGCCACTCTGCGCGGTTCGAGGACGACGACCCGCCCGGGCACCAGATCGAGCAACGCCGGGGGTACCCGCGTGGTCTTTCCTGCCCCTGGCGCGGCCCGCACAACGACGTTGCCGACGCGCAGTGCCGCACGAATCTCCGGAAGGGCGTCGTCGATAGGTAGCTGGTTCACGGCCGCAGGACGTAGCGCCGGCGGTTGCGCCCTGCTAGACGCCGCCCCTTGTCCCGGGATCACCCCGAAGGAGTCGTTCGTGAGCCTTGTTCCTGTTCATGGTGGTCTTGATGCCCCGGTCAATCGCACGCTGTCGCTTCGCCGTCGTAAGGCGCTGATCGCCGAGGCGGCCTCGTTGCCGTCGATCGTGGTGTCCGACGCCGATTTGGCTACGGTCTACCGCATTGCCGACGGCACGCTGTCGCCGTTGACCGGTCCGATGACGAAGGCCCAGTGGGACCTCGTGATTTCGGACCAGGTCATCCTGTCTAAGGGCGACCGTTACGCCTGGACCATTCCGCTCGCGCTGCCCGTGACGGACGCCGAGGCCGACACGTTGGCGGCAGGCAAGCAGGCCGCACTACGGACCGCTTCCGGTGAGTTGGTCGGTGTGCTGTCCGTGGCTTCGGTCTACGACTGGAACAAGGCCCAATACATCGAAAAGGTGTACCGCACGACCCGCGCCGACCACCCGGGTGGCGCGATTGCGATGAATGACCCCCGCGCCAAACTGGTCGGCGGCGAGTTGTGGGCATTGCCGCCTACGCCGAATGCGGCCTACGGCCATCAGGTTCTGTCCCCGTTGCAGACCCGGGCACTCATCGCGACCCGCGGCTGGGAACGCGCTGTGGCCTTCCAAACCCGCAACCCGCTTCACCGCGCCCATGAGTACGCGTTGGTGTACGGCGTCGAGCAGCTGACCCGCGCCGGTCACTTCGCGGGCGCGGTGCTCAACCCGCTCGTCGGCCAGCTCAAGGGCGACGATGTGGACGCCCCCACGCGCATGCTGACCTACAATGCGCTCAAGACGCACAAGCTCATCGGCGAGGGCGACACGGACGCCGCCCTGTGGGAGTCTGCGGGCTACGCGATCAACGAAGTGTTCGACCTGGTCGGGCTCGACATCAAGATGTTCTACGGCGGTCCGTCGGAAGCCATCATGCACGGAATCTACCGGCAGAACCACGGCTTTTCCGACATCATCATCGGCCGCAAACACGCCGACGCGCCCTACTTCGACAAGACGCCGATCTGGGGCGACTTCGACGCCCACGAGATCTTCGACAACCCGCCCGGCAAGCTTGTCATCCAGGCGGTCAAGGTGGGCTTCGCGGCCTACTACGCTTCGATCGGTCGCGTGGACTTGACGGACAATCACCCGGGCGAGAAGCCAGTCAACATCAGCGGCACCGGCGTGCGTGACGCGCTCACGGCCGGCCAGCGCCCGCCAGCAGAGATCATGCGCGGCGAAACCGCCGACATCCTGATCGCAGCGTACGCCGCGCAGGCCAAGAGCTAGCAGCCTGTCGGAGATAGCGGTTCCGCCGAGACGAGCTTGCTCGTTTCGGCAGAGAGCGGTGAGCACCGTCGCGAGGGAGGTGAGGCCGCCGCCGGACGAGGAACGGGGTGCAACCCGAGGGAAGGCGTGCTTGACGCACTCCG
>CAMASI010000144.1 GCA_945861065.1 Klebsiella pneumoniae
GTCGCGAGGGAGGTGAGGCCGCCGCCGGACAAGGAACGGGGTGCAACCCGAGGGAAGGCGTGCTTGACGCACTCCGACCGAGGGTGGGGTCCCCGTGACGAAGTCCCGCGGATGGCATCGCCTCCCGCAGTAGGTGCGCAATCTCCGACAGGCTGCTAGCCGGGGGCCCTTAGGGCCACGACCGTCGTCCCCGCCACGATGAGGTCCCCGACTTTGCCTCGAAGCGAGGTGTCGACCTTTTCAAGGCGCACGGATCCCTCACGGAGCAACCAAGTCGCGCAGCGCTCATGCAGGCTAGTGATTTCGGCCTCGCCGTCGATGACCTCGACCTGTGCCTGCCGACGTCCCGCCATCGCCCGATCCAGCGTAAACTGGCCCGCCTTGGCCCGTTGCGCCCTTGCACCCGGACACCAGCGGATATTGTCCTGCCCCTTGCGATCAAGGAAGGGCAAACCCGGCGCCCCGGGCTCACGGCCAAGCTCCGCCTTCTGCCCAGTGACGACCGCGAGACGCATCCGCGTATCGGCCAACATGAGGCCCGCATATTCGTGGTCGGGCTGAATAAAACGAATGGAACCCGACGGTGTCCCCAGCTGCATCCCATCGCGCAGCGCCGCCGACTCGCCAGGCGCCAACGCCCGACCGTTGATGCTCACACTTGGCGCCAACGCATGGACCGTGACCCCACTGGGCTGCACGTCTGCCCGCAACACAGCGCGATCGGAACGATTGGCCCACGAACCGTCGGCCTGAAGGTCGTAAGAATAACTCTGTACAACGTCCGACAGCGGGACGGCTGGCAACGCTAGTCCTGCCATCACCAGTTCGAGGTCGGCCTGGAGCACGTTCTCGATGACGATCGTGTCAGAACCCGACGTGCGAACGCTTGTCCGTTGCACATCGCGAATGGCCTGATCCATCGATTCCGGCGTGCCGATGACCAGCCCGCGCCCCTCGGACGTCCACGCAACCCGGTCGGCGCCGCTGATGTTGTATGCAACCAGCCACATCGACGCAGGCGCGATCACGGGAAGCGCTTCGATAGCCTGGGTCAGCGCGGGAGAACCCGGCGCATAGCCTTCGATGAGAACGATCGGCTCGGGCGGCAACATCGGAACCGAGCCACCTCGGCGAAGCCGAACCAGCGACTGCCGTTTGACCGCATCCTCTACCGGTTTGGGCAACCAACACCGGTGTGGCGGAACCGCCCGATACAGTTCCTTCTCGCCCTCAACGCCCTTCATCTGAAAGCGTCCGACACTTTCCCAAGGGATCTCTGAAGCGTTCATGCAGACCCGCGTGCCAGGTCCAAACCACAACTCACCCGGGCCCACCTTCCCTAAGATTCGGCTCGCCACGTTGACCGCCTCGCCGAACACGTCGCCTTCGATCTCCTCGACGTCACCCGTGTTGAGCGCGAGGCGAATTCTGGGCCCATCAGCGCCCACCGCCATTCGCAACACTTCCAGGCCTGCCCGCAGGCCGTCCGTCGCTGACGGAAAGCTGATCAAGAACGAGTCGCCCAGGTTCTTGACGATATGCCCGCCAAAACGCTCGACCACGGGGCGAACGAGCGCCTTGTGTTCGTCCAGAATGCGAATCAGCCCGTCGCGATCGGTCGCCGCAACCTTCTGGGTGAAGCTCTCGAGATCGGTAAATGCGAGGGTTCGGGTAACGGTCGCCAACGGCACTGCCTCAGGCCACGCCCGGCGGGGCGCCGCAAGCTAACCCATACGCGACGCAGCCGTCGACGCGACACACGATGGCCGAAAACGGAGACCGCGTGACGCCACCCGCGCTTTCAATCAACCTCAATAAGATCGCTTTGCTTCGCAACAGTCGAGGCAGGGACCTTCCGAACCTGTTGCACTATGTGGACTGCGTTCTGCATGCAGGTGCGGACGGGATCACACTCCATCCCCGGTTGGATCAGCGGCATGTGCGGGTCGAGGACGTCCGATCGGTGGCTGCGCACCTGAGCGCCCATTGGCCCAGCGTCGAACTCAACATCGAATGTGAAGACCATGCAGACCTGATCGAGTTGATCGTCGCCGTGCACCCTGCGCAATGCACGCTAGTTCCGGTGTCCGTCGGGGAGATCACCTCCGATCACGGTTGGGACCTCCCCCGGCAGTCCAACCGCTTGGCCCGCGCCGCCTCGTGGCTGGTCGAGGCGGGCGTTCGGGTCAGCGCATTCGCAGACTGCGACGCCACCTCAATGGACCGATTCGCCCAGACCGGTATCCAACGGGTTGAGTTGTACACGGGGCCCTACGCCTGGGCGTGGGGCACCTCGACACAAGCGACCGAAGTGACGTCGATTTTCGCGACAGCAAAGGCCGCGGTGGCAGCGGGTTTGTCGGTCAACGCGGGCCACGACCTCGACCGCTACAACGTCGCAGGTCTGCGAGACCTGCCCGGCCTTCGGGAATTGAGCATCGGCCATGCGGTCGCGTGTCGCGCGTTGGAGGTCGGCTACGCGCAGGCCGTTTCGGAACTCAAGGCGGCGCTGCGCCCACCGCCCACACCGCAACCTTGAGGTAACGGCCCTCGGGAAAACCACTGGCGGCAGGAAAATCTGGCGCCTGGCTCCCCGAAAACAGCAGCCGACCTGGACGACGGACTTTGCCAAGCCCTTCGACCACCAGCCCGTGAAACTCATGCGGCGACAACTCGCCCTGGTTCGACACGACCACGATCCACCCCTCATCCGCAAGCACGCGGGTCGCGGAGGACACGAGGCGAGGCCAGTCCTTCTGCGCGGACCATGTGCCCGATTCGCTCCTTGAAAAGGCCGGCGGATCGAGCACAATTCGATCAAATCGTCGATTGCTCCGTCGCAGGGCATCCAACGCTCGAAACACGTCGTCTGCCATCCACTGAAAACGGTCACCGTCGAAGCCATTGCGTTCGACGTTGGTCCGCGCCCGATCCAACGCGGGCCGCGCCAGGTCCACAGTCGTCAGCTCCGAGGCGCCCCCGGCCGCCGCCGACACGGTGAATGCCCCGGTGTAAGCGAACAGGTTGAGCACCCGCGTGCCCTTCCACCGAGACGACAACCAAGCCCGTGTTTCGCGGAGGTCGCAGTACAACCCACAATCGGGCGCGTCCATCGGCCAAACGCCGTACCGAAGCCCGTGCTCGCGCACCTCCACTTCCTCAGGGACGTCGCCCCACACCACCGCCGCGGCCAGCGCCTTTGCGCCCGCGTCTCGATGGTCGGGCCGAAATCCACGCACGACACCGGTGAAACCACGTGCCGACAACCAGGAGATGATGGGCTTCGTGAATCGTTCGAGCGACGGCGCGTCCAACACGATCGACGCAACCGAACCCCACCGGTCAACCCGAACCCCTGGGAGCCCATCGTTTTCGCCGTGCACGCAGCGGTACGCATCCGTGTCCGCGCCCACCACGACGGCGCGCAATGCACAAGCGCGCTCCAACACCCCGGTCAGCCAAGCGTCGTCCAACGGTCCGCCCTCCGCGCGCATGACACGAATCGCCACCCAGCCTCCGTCAAAGACCCCGGTCCCCAGCGCGTCTCCGTTCCGTGCCACCACTGAGACGACCTCGCCGGAGGCCGCCCCGGGTCCAGCCAGTTCCGCCGGATAGACCCACGGAAAGCCCCGACGCAGCCATCGTTCGGAATGGCCATCTACGGTCACGGACCTCATCCGGCTGCCACCACTTGGTTGACGCTGTAGCCCGCCATCGTCAGTCCGAAAATCGGTGGCATCCAGCTCACCGAGCCCTGCACTTGAAAACGCCGTTCACACGAGTGTTTTGTATTCTCGTCCTTGCCGGGACAAATACAATGAAATGCCGCCGTAGCGTCCGCGTCCAAATCATTGGGGGGCTCGGTCGTCCACACACACGGTATGCCCTTTTGGATACCGCGCTCTCGCAACTTATCACGGACGATACGGGCAAATGGGTCCGTGTGGGTTTTGGATAAGTCCGACACCTTCACGGCACTCGGGTCCAGCCGACCGCCTGCCCCCATCGCGGAAATCACGGGAATGTTTCGCTGCACGCATGTCTGCAACAAATCCAATTTGGCCATCATGTTGTCGATGCAGTCCAGCACTCGATCGTAAGGGCGGTCGAGCACCAAATCGCGGGTTTCTCCCTCGTAAAACAAATGCAGCGGCCGCACATCGCATTTCGGAGAAATCTCGCGCGCACGCTCCGCCATCAGCGTGACCTTCGGCTCGCCAACCGTGCGACGTGTGGCGTGCAACTGCCGGTTGACGTTGGTCACACACACCTTGTCGAAGTCCACGAGTGTGACGTGTCCCGCACCCGCCCGCACGAGCGCTTCGGCCGCATAGCTCCCCACGCCGCCAAGGCCGACAACGCAGAAAGAAGCCGCCGCAACCCTATCGAATCCCTCCCCTCCCAACAGAAGTTCGGTCCGATGAAGGGGGTGCATCGCGCGGGTCGCCATGCGCGCCGCTATCGCGATCGCCCATCGCCGCCTTCGATGCTACGGGCGCCACAGAGGTTCCAGATGAAGCACCCAGGCGAAGAAAAACACATGATCGCCTCTGCGATTCAGCTC
>CAMASI010000145.1 GCA_945861065.1 Klebsiella pneumoniae
TAGCCCTTGCGAAACCTTGCGGCGCGCTGGCGGTCGTAGGTCTTCTTGGCGATTCGCAGCCCCGCGAAGCGGCCGAACGGGTTGCGCAGTCGGGCCTGGCTCGGGTCGAGCGCCTTGACCATCGCTGGCGTCACGGCCACGAGCGCTTCCTGTGCCTTAGCCACCGCGACGGCCTGAATCAGCCCACCGCCTCCATGCGCCATCGAAGCCTCGGCGGCGCGGTCGATCGCGGAGGAAAGCGCGCGCGCCTGCCAACCGTCCAACTCCAGGCCCTTCTCGATCTGTTCGAGCGCCTTGTCGACCGCGTCACCATTTTGAACTGAGGTGGCGTCCAGAACAGCGCGGATCACGGCGACCGCCGCTACCTGGGACGGCGCAAAGGCATCCGGCTCCGTTTCGACATTCGCCGCCGCCACTAGGCCGGCAGGCAGCACCCAACCTCTCGACGGTTCCTCGTCGCCCGATGCGGCCTTCGACCCGCGGGGCGCCATGGACGCGATGGGCTCGTCGACGGCGCCGTACTTCGCCTGCTCGCCATAGAAGTCGCGAAGGCCTCCCGCCGCATCAGCGATGGCACGCTGAACGTCGGGGTCGCCGAAGGCCTCGGCGAGCTGCTCCGCGATCTCGTCGCCCTCGTCCCCGCCCTCGTCGGGGTCGATGAATACGTCCTCCTCGGAGCGACCGACCGATTCGTTCTCGCGCTCGACCTCGTCGACGAGATCGGCAAATGTCCACGACGCCTGGTCCTGGAGCGCATCGCGGGCTGCGTTGAAGGGGTAGCCCTTCTGACCGGGCCGGACCGTGGTGCTCAGGTCAACGACGATGTCTGCCTTCAGACCGCGGCCCTGGGCGGGGATCTTCACCTGGAAGAGGCCGCCGAGGCGCAGGTAGTAGGCGCCGCCCTTGTCGCCGGGAGGTCGACGGTACGCTCTTACTACCGCGGTCGTGCCATCGCGCCAGGAGCCCTCGACGACGACCTTTGCCCCACCGCGTCGGCTGAACATCGGCTTGACCTCGACGCCGTCGAACAGCAGCGTGAAGCCGGGCAGGTCGTTGGCGGCGAGCAGTTCGCGCAGCCGGTCGGCCAGGTCGACGTGCACGC
The DNA here is from genome assembly GCA_945861065.1 of Klebsiella pneumoniae. GTDB lineage: Bacteria > Myxococcota_A > UBA796 > UBA796 > SXOB01. Next base: position 1,103 of record CAMASI010000145.1, read on the forward strand.
CGCGGGCGCGGTCCCAATAGCGGGCGAAGGCCGGGTCTACGTCGTGGACCACCAGGGACGTGCCCTGACGGAACGGGGCATCGAATACCTGGACCTCCTCGCCGGCGCCGTTGCCGACCGCGAGGTTGTCGCGCGTGTGCAGATTCCACCGGAAGGACCGCGAGCATCCGAGAATGACCGCCTTGGCGACGCCAAAGCCGCCCGCTGCCTCACCGGAATCGGTGGCGTCGCGCTTGCCGCTCTCGCCGATCGACAAGAAGCGGTCGATGATGGTGCTGGCGTCCATGCCGATGCCGTTGTCGTCGAAGGTCAGCGAGCGCTGGACGGGGTCCCAGGAGACGGCGAAGCGACCTTCACCCTGGCTGATCTGACGTGCGCGGATCGCGGCCTTGATGGCATCCAGCCCGTTCTGAAGGCACTCGCGGGTCGCAAGCCAAGGAAGATCGCCGCTTTTGTACACGGCCTTGGTGAAGTAGTCCCACAGCACGGCCACGTTGGCGGACGGACGGCCGGATGCCTTCGGGGTCATGAACTCGCGCACGCCGAGGTCGTCGCCGAGTTCGCGGCGGAGGGCGGCATGGTCGATAAGGAGCCGACCGTGCGCCTTGGGAACGGCGTCGGGCGCGAGGAGTGGGTGATGACAGGAGCAGGTCATGGCGAGACCTCGCCTGGAACCGTCACGCCGTGCGTTTGAAGCGCACGGACGATGTCTGCGGTGGGCGCATTCTCGCGAATCAACGTGTCCCACACGCGGTGGGCGCCGAGCACGAGGCGTCCGATAGCTTCGGCGAGCGCGGGCGGAACGGCGTTGCCGACCTGGGTGTACCGCGCGGCGACCGTCCCTTGGAGCGGCCAGTCTACGGGCAGGCCTTGGAGGCGCAGCCCCTCCTCGATGTCGATTCGGCGGATGCCTGCGACGAGAAACGCGGCATCGCTGGCACGGTCAGGGCCGCCGTGGAAGGTCCAGCCGCTGCCGGCGCTCGCGCGCGTGCCCTTGACTTCCATCGTCGTGACGGTGGGCGCGGGCTGGTCCATCCGGTGGGGGGCGGTGCAGGCCGCGCCGTGGTCCTCGTCGCAGGGAAAGCAGGCGCGCCGGTCGCAGGTCCCGCGATGGAGGGTATCGCCGACGGCATCGCGCATCGTCCGCCAGGCCTGCAGGCCCGCGTCGTCGGCTTGATTCGGGTGGGCATGCGATGGCGCAGGACCATGCGCCGGGAGCGGCAGCGGCCCGGCCCAGACTAATACTCGGCGGCGACGCTGCGGCACCCCGAAGTCGGCGGCGTCGAGGACCCAGGTGCCCGAGAATTGGAAGCCTGCGCCGATGTGGGCGAGGACGCCTCGCAGGTGGCAGGCGGGGCAACGCGCCGACCCGTGTCCGCAGAGCGCGTCGTGGCGCATCCAGCCGAGCACGTTCTCGGCGATGAGCCAGGTCGGTCGGAGCACGTCGATAGCGTCTAGCAACAGCGGCCAGCCGTCGCGCGCGTCAAGGGCGCCGCGACGCAGACCTGCGACGCTCCCGGGCTGACAGGGAGGCGAGGCCCACAGAAGGTCCGCCGCGTCGGCCCACGGCGACAATTCGACGTCGGCAAGGTCGGCCTCCAGCACCGGGAAGCCTGCCGCGCGAAGGGTTGCGGCGGCGCCGGGGTCGCGCTCGATGCAAGCAATGTGCTGCCATCCGGCGCTGGCGAGGCCGAGAGATGCGCCGCCGAGGCCTGCGAAGAGGTCAATGGCTGCAGAGGTCATGTCCCACGCAGTCGCCGCCTGTCCACCCTGGGGGAGCAACCAAAGCGTGGCTCGATGGGAGGAATCGAAGCTTGACGCTGGGTCGAGCGGCGCTTACCCGCCAAAACCTTTGCGGTGCAACAATGCCCCTCCCCGGCCCACTTGTGGGCATATTTGAATGTGCGGCAGCGTCCCTCAGCGAGGACCTTGGCCGGTACTGGCCGAGTACCGGCAAAAATGACGTGCCAGAAGGCACGCCGGCGCTTCACCTTGGCGCTGCTTTCAAGGCTGAAGGATGGCGGCTCTACGGACAGCTGCAATTCACGCCTGCCCGAAGGAAGAAGCTCGATTTGTTTGCGTTCCACCCGAAGGTTGGAATCGGAGTCGCCGTGAAATGCACGCGGTTTTTTCCCAAGACGAAGAGCGCCGTGTTCGACGATTGGGCCCGTCTCGACACCTTTCGGTTGCAGCAGCGGCACACTGAACTTCCTCGCCTCCAGCGCAGTTTCAGAGCGGTATTCGGAACGTCGTTCTATCCGGGTCACGTCAAGCTCTTGAGGGCCGATCCGGTGTTCACCAAGGCGTCGGTCGGCTGGCAGCAGATTCAGTCGAATGTGCCCGCGCATGGCGACGAGGCGGAATTCGGACCCCAGTACCTCCTCATGATTGTGGACGAAGTCAGGCATCACTTTCGGTAGGTCAATGGAGTAGAGGCGTCGCGCTGCGGCGGGTCAAGAATCACCACGAGCCTAAGCATCGGCACCCACCCCGCCCAGGCCCTCGACGCCGTCCACGCCACCCAAGCGATGACGCCCGGCAGCCCACCGACCCGAACCAGCTCCACCAGCATCCCCGAATCCGCCGCCTGCGTCGGCTCCTGCGCCCACGCCGCGTAGGCGAAGCCCAAGGCCGCACCCGTCAGTGCATGGCGAATGCACCGATGCCAGCGCACGCCCAGGGGCACGGGTTCCGGGCCGGTCACGCGACACCCGCCGCCCACGGCACGTAGCCGCCGCCTGCTCGCGCATGCAGAACCTCGCCCCGATTGCGCGTGAGGGTGTGGCTCACATGCACATGCCCGCCGCGAGACGGGTCGTACCAGATGGCCTGGTCGAAGGGCAATGCAAGCCTCACAAGGAAGGCGACCACATCGGCGGACGGAACGCCGTCGACCTTGAAGTCCACGGCCTCACCGCGCAAATGCTGGCTTTGTGCCGCACCGTCGACGAGCCGGTTCACCTCCGCCGAACGGAAGCCGCTCGTAATGCGCATGGGCCGTCCAAGCGCCTCACGCAGCGGGTCGAGCACGTCCGCCACCAGCCGCTTCAGGTTGGCGACCGCCTGCTCCGACGGCGTGTTGTCGACCGGATGCCGCGTGGTGATCAGCTCGCGCAGTTTGAACCAACGACCGAAAACCTGTTCCATGACCCCTCCTCCGTTTGTTGCCGCAACCACGCCGACCAACCCGAGCGCACCGACCAGGAGCGCCAGTCCCACGCTCGGTTTCATGTTCCGTCCTCCGCCTCCTCCGCCTCCGAAAGCAGGTTTCGGGGAATCGA
>CAMASI010000146.1 GCA_945861065.1 Klebsiella pneumoniae
CGACCCGACGTGGCCGTGAGCCGCACCGCCGTCGCGTGAATTCCCGACGTGTAGGCCACCTCCGCGAGCCCGTTGATGTCGGTGCGCACCGTGGCGGGCATCGTTCCGCCGCCGTGTTCGACCAGCAACAGCACGTCCACGTTGGGAACCGGAAGTCCAAGTGCGTCCACGCTCGCGACCAACACCGGCATCTCCCCGACCCCGTCGTTGCGAACCACGCGCCGCCCCGCCACCAAAACCACATGGCGAAGCGGATTGGCCGACGCTGGCGTACGCACGCGACAGCGCACCTGGACGGGAAGTGTGGGAGGCACGGGTGCGGGTGCGCGGGTGGTGGAAGGGAATGCTTGGGCAGTGGCAGCGGGAGATGTGTTCGGCCACGGTCATCCCATCAGGCGCCAAGCTCGTTCGCCTCGGTTCGCACCGCGCTCAGCCAGGGTGACGCAGTTGACGCCCAGGCTGTTCCCAATTCACCCGTCACGGGCACGTCACCGTCCGCAGAGCCACCGCCACCTGGGTGGTGCCTCCCGTTGTGTACAGCGCCGGCTTGTTCAGGTCCTCCAGGATGGCCGCCACCAGGATCGCGTTGCCTTCCGGCCGGGCGTCCAGGTTCCCCTGACCGGCCGACCCGAAGTAGCTCTGCCGAAGGTTGGCCACCGTCCAAGGGGTTCCGACGTCCCAGCTTCCTGGCAAGCTCATCGAACTTGGATCCATGCAGGTCTTCGCCCACACCTCGACGTGTTGGGCGCCGGACATGTCCGGGTCCTTCACCGACACCGCCACGAACAGCGAAGGGCGCTCCACCCCCGTTGGGGGCGGCGGGGAGGAGCGATGATCCGTTTTTTCGTTTGGCTTGTGGTGGTGGGTTGTGGCGAGGGGGCGGTCGGCGACAGCGCGGCCCCGGTGCTGGAGTCCTGTGAATTGGCGGCGTCGTCGCAGACCTGCCCCTCGTGCAGCGACGGGGCGCTGACCTGCGAGTTTGAGGGGTCCTCGGTGACGACGGAGAGCTGTGGGGAGTGCCAGGTGCGCGCGGCGCTATACCAGGACCTCTGTGACGCCGGGGAATTGGCGACGGCAGACGAGATTGTGGCGGGAACGGCCTGTTTTCCTTGAGGGGCACCGACTTGGCGAGCGGACGACCTGGAGTTCACCACGGCGTTGGCACGGGGACGGAGATTCAGGCGCAGCGCTCGGCAGCCGCTCCATAGGAGAACCACCCCAGGCCGTGCCCACTCCCTGCCCTCCGCGTCTGCGTAGGGTGGGGGGGGGCGACCTCACAGGCCGGCACCTGGAAAGACGTAGACGGCTCCTACGCGTTCGCCGCGAAGACTGTCCCATTTCGCGCCCACGACGAGGTCGTCGGCGCCGTCGAGATCCAGGTCGCCTGCGGCGAGCGATCGACCGAACAGGTCGGGTTGGTCGGTGCCCACCAACACGCGATCGGCGTCGGAGGCCGAGACGGTACCCGTATTCAATGGTCCACGAAACACGAATGCCGTGCCCGGGCGATCGAACGCGAAATACTGGTTTTGCGGGGCTCCGACGGCGACATCGTCGAAGTCGTCCCCGTCGAAGTCTCCCACCGTAAACGAGATTCCAAACCAGCCAGCTGGCTCGACGCCGAGCAGCAAGGTGTGGGCGGCTTCCGGCATGGGTCCCCCGTCCTTGTCGGTGATCGCGTACAGGCGGCCCGTAGTGCCGTCGGCCATATGCGCACTGGCGAGGAAGTCCACGAGCCCGTCCTGATCGAAATCGCCGCCGATGGCCAGGAAGTCGCCGAAATACCCGGAGACGTAGTCTCCTGTCCAGTGCTGCAGGTCGTTCGCCACGACATCCCCGTTCCCGAAGTCCGTGGCTATGCGCACGGTTCCCAGGCCCGCCTCGTCGTAGGGCATGCCGAGGAGGAGGTCCACCAGGCCGTCGCCATCCACATCCTGCCCTCCGACCGCGGCCTCGGTGCTCTGGTCTGCGTCGATCATCCATTGCAGCCAGCTCGTCGGCTCGTTGTCGCCAGGTAGGAGCGGTCCGACAAATACAACGCCGCCGGGCGTGCCGCCTTGAACGTATTGGCCGTCAAAGGTCACGCACAGGTCATCCGCGCCATCGTGCGTGATGTCCCCGCAGGCGGCCTGCTTGGCCTCGCCGAGATGCGCATACGCCAAGTCCCACGGAAGGAACAGACGCCCGCCGTATTCCTCCTTTGGCGTGTCCGGACCGGGAATTCCGTCCGACCACTGCGTCACAAAGCCCCCTTCGTCGGCGCCCATTCCCAGGTCCAGGCCGCCGTTGGCATCCACGTCGCCGAGGATGCCGGACAGTAAGCCAAGGAAATCAGAAGCGGATCCGGTATACCAGCCCAAACTCACGGCCTCGACGTTCCCCGGTCCGGGCTGACCGGGCAGCACGTACACCTGGGCCAGATATTCGACCGAGTAGGGCGAGGGCGCGGAGGCCACGATCTCCACCGCGCCGTCGTCGTCCAGGTCCGCGATGTGGATCTCGTAGCCGAGTTCGAGGAATTCGGTAACGCCTTCGATGCGGTAGGCACCCTCGGCGTCGAGGACGACGCAACAATCGGGACCGGTGTCGGTCGTGTCGGATTCGTGTGATCCGCAGGCGATCGCGAACAGTAGGGCAAGGGGGCGGGTGGCGCGGCTCGTCAATGGTCCTGTCCGTTCACCTTGTGGGTATTGTGATACCCTTCGATCGACAGGTTGAGGGCCGCTGTCTGAATCCGATTGATCGGGTCGTCGGCGGTGTCGGGCGTGGACCCCGTGGCGTCCCAGCTTTTGGGGTTCGCGTAGTCCCACTCATCCACCATCGCGGTCGCCGAAATGGTCTCCACTTCGATCATGTCCCAGAAGTAGCGCAGCCAGTCGTATTGGGTGCCTCGGTTCACGAGGGTGCCCGTGCACCCCTGGGGGTCGGCGGCGAGCACCAAATCTTCCAACCAGTCAGTGTCGGTCACATAGGCCGCCAGACCCAGTGCCGGGATTCCCTCGCAATCGACAATATCGCCGTCCTGGGTTCCATCCAGATCGAAATCGGACGCGTATTGATTGTCGAGCCAGCAGTTCGACTCGTTCGAGTCCGTTCCACGCCCAGGCGGCAAGAAAGTCTGCAATTCCTTCCGTGGCCGCAGCGCTCTGGTATTCTTTTTCTGTGAGCGAGTGGTCCGCCTCCTCGTCGAAGAGTTCGCCATCGCAGTTGTTGGCAGGCGCGTGGTAATCATGGTTTGGCGCCGAGCTCTCGTCGCGCCTTGCGGCGATCCAATGGCCAATCTCATGTCCTAGAATTTTCCTGCTCTGGGTTCCCGCGTGGACGCCGCCGGGGCCTGCGTGGCAGCAGTCCTGCTCGTAGAGATTCATCGTGTGACCGTCCAGTGCTAGAACGAGTAGCCGGGAGTGCCATTGCCGATCCCGATTTTCTTCTTTTCGATGGCGGGTTGTGCGCGCGATGGCGTCCTCCTCAACCCGGATTTTTCGGTCGACAGCGATGCCGATCGCCTGAGTGACGCGGACGAGATCCGCCACCTGACGGACGCCGCCATGCACGACGCGAGCTCGTGGACTACCTCGCGTGCGGAAGGGCCGAGCCTGGATTCGCCCTGCTCCGGTGTTCAGGATGCGGCGGCGGATAGGTGGGATGAGCCGATTCGCGATCAAATCGTCCACGGAGAGCGAATCGCGGGGGCGAATCCGACGCGCCCG
>CAMASI010000147.1 GCA_945861065.1 Klebsiella pneumoniae
ATCGCGTCGTGGCGATGCTCGTAGCCTTGGCGAAGAAGCTCCAGAATGATCGCTGACGCTTCCAGGGGCGACGCCGGGAGCGGGGTCGGGAGCGGGACCGGGAGCGGGACCGGGAGCGGGCCGGGCCCGGCTTGTGGGGATCGCGCCCGTCAGCGCCAGCCATGCGATTTCACATCGCGGTTTGGCCCCCGAAGACGGTCGGCTGGTGCGTTTGTTCGAGACGACTTCGGCAGGACATCGTGAGGAGCCGGGTTCCCCGCCTGTCTTTTGCCTGTGGTCATCGGGGCGTTGACCAGGTTTTTTCACCCGGGACACACGAACGGTTACAATCGCGGTCCGCACAACTCTGTGTGGCTACTACGGCTACGGCTACACGAACGGCATGTTCTTTGTGCCGGACAGCGAAGGCGGTTTCTGGCGCGGCTACAGCATCGGCCTGTAAGGACCCTTGTTTCGCTGCGGGTTCGGGAAACCGGGCCCGCAGCGCCTCTGTAGAGTAAAAAGAGCGCGTGCGCGTCAGCCTGTTGGCACGAGACTTGGGTCACCGCGGCGGCGTTGCGCGAGCGGCGCATGCGTTGGCGCATGAGACAGGGGCGACATTGCTCGCAATCGGTCGGCCTTCGGCCGGCTTCGCAGCGCGCGCTTTGTTGGACCCGGTACGCGTGGCGTTCGTGTCGGCCGACCTGTTGCACCTGGAGACGTCCGCACGTCCGCGGGCGTTGATTCGCGACGCCGCTCTAATCCGCGCTGCGCGGGTTCCCGTGGTGGTGCGGGTCCATGGCCTCAATCGACACGTTCCTAGGAGCGTCCTTGCCGCGGTTTACGGACCTGCGGCGCGCGTGCTCGCGGTGTGCCGACGGCATGCGGATCGGTTGTCGGACGCGGGTTTGGGGCGCGTGGGTGTTCTGTCACCGGGTTGGGTCCCCCATCCGGCGCTGAGGAAGCGCACCGGTGGCCCCCCCGTGGTGCTGTTCGGAGGCCGGGCCACGGCCCAGAAGGGTCTCGACAGGCTTGTGGCAGCGCTGGACGGCCTGGGGGTGCAATTGCGGGTGGCTGGGGTGGGCCCGGTGGGCGGCGGGGTCCGGCTCGGGTGGCTCGACACGAACGCGTGGCGTCAGGAGGTCGCGGATGCCGATGTCGTATGCTTGCCCTCCCACGACGAAGGCCTCAGCGTCGTTGTTCTGGAGGCGATGGCGGCCGGAGTTCCGGTGGTGACGACCGATGTCGGGGGGCTCGCGGAGTTGGTACGGGACGGTGTGGATGGCCGCGTATTGCCGGAAGACGCGTCGGCAGGGGCACTTCGCGACGCGTTGCAAGGGGTGTTGGAGGACGGCGCGCAACGGCATGCGATGGGCTTGGCGGCAAAAGAGCGTGTGGCGCAATTTCGGATCGACGTGGTGGGGGCCCAGGTAAACACAGTGTGGTTGGATGTGTTGGTCGGTTCCAATCGGACCCAGATGTAAAAAATCCATTGCGCGCGAGCAGTCCCGTCTGCTAGCATCCTTTTCCGCACACAACTTCTGCGGAAAAGGGGAGTCTACATGATCGCTATTCTGCTTGTCCAGGCCGGCTTGGCCCAATGCGTGTTGGCAGCGGGGCCCATCGCGCCGACCACCGTGTTCCCGAATTCCGTCGAGGGCAATACCCAGATGCCCATGACTTGGGACGGAACCTATTATTATGCGGGCCACGGCGGCTCGACGCCGATGCCGCTGTCGATCTATGACGCCGCAGGTGCGCACCTGACCACGAAGAGCATCGCGCTCGACTTCCGCGGCACCTTCAACAAGGCTGACGGCACGGACGTCTCCTACTTCCGCGGCTATGCGTCCACCCAGATCCGCAAGCGTACGCCAGGGGTGGGCGGAGCGGTTCACACGGTGCTGGTGGGCGGAACGGTGGATGCCCAAGCCGCGGTCGCTTGGGATCCGATTCAGGCAGCCTTTATCGTCAACAACTACGGTCAGGTCAACCGTTGGACGGATGGCGGCGGCTTCATCGGTGCGACCGCGTTGATTGGTTTTGGCGCTGGCGCAGAAGAAGCCTATCCTCAGGGCCGCAACATCGCGGCGACGCCGGGTGGCTGCTGGCTGACCTATGAGGCCGGCACGGTGAGCGCGTGGGACAGTGGTGGCAACCGCGTTTCTACGGCCGTGCTGTCCGGCGCTGGCACGACGTTCGACAGCTACTTCGGCTCCGGGTACACGAACAACATGTTCTGGGTCCCGGACACCGAGGGTGGCTCCTGGCGCGGGTACAGCATCGGGCTGTAGGCGTTCGCCCCAAGCGTAAGGGTCCGGGAAGCCGTGCCCTTATAGCGAACACATGAAGAGATCGCGGATGGCTTCGTAGCCCACACCGTTGACCCGATGGGTGGCGAACACAACGCGAAGTTGTGCACCTACTTGGTCGGGCACCGGCCCGGTTGACTCGGCGTTGTACAGGGCGATGTTCGTTTCCAACGCTGGCAGGTCGAAGGCGCGCGTTCCGGTCTCGTCGATGAGGCCGAGGCGCACCGCTTCGTCGAAGGCCAGTTGTGAAGCTACTTCATCCGTGACGAACGGGAGCACAAGCATTCCCATCGGGTCTAACGGGTGCTCGAGATGCTCGGTGAACGTTGCGATTTGGCCGTCCGCGACTTGGTCGTCCACCCAGTTCTGGAGTCCGAAAATCTCGTTGTCGTTTTCGCCCTGCCACCCGATGGCCGCCCCCGAAATGGGTTCGCTGGGGGCACCCGCATGAATGTCGGCTGCGCGCATGTCCCATCCCTCTCGTTCGGCGAGGGACCAGAATGTACCTGTGAAGACCGATCCATTGCTGAACGCGCTGGTGAACATCGGCGTGTCGACCTCAACCGTGGTGTTGTCTACCATCCACTGGTGTGCCGCCAAGAGCGCGGGCCAGTCCGCGTTGTTTGGGTCCGTGGAAAGGTCCCACTCGGCGTCTACGCCTCGGTCCTGGCTCTCGATCGCCACAATGGCGAAATTGTCGGGGGCCAACGCATTGTAGATTCGTAGGAATTCGATTTGGGTGAGGTCACTCAGCTTGCCGCCAGAGCCGTGAAAGACCCACACCAGGCCCACTGGCGTGGTGTCGGGCGCGTAATGCAGGATGCGCATCAGTCCGACGTCCGTGTCCTCCTCCGTGGTGATGTAGTCGGCCAGCGCCTTGATGGGCGTGAAGCCTGGGGGTTCATGCCAGCCGCCATCCGAACACAGGCCGGACCCTGTGCCTGCCGTGCCGCCGGTGCCACCGCCTCCGCCTGCGCCGCCGTTTCCGCCACCGTCTCCGCCTGCCCCTCCGTTCCCGCCCGGCGCCCCGCCGTTTCCGCCAGTGTTGGCGTCGGTCGGTTCTCCGTTCGAATTGCTCTCATTGCAGGCGAGGATCGCGACTAGAGAAATCATGACGGCTCCCGTGCCGTGGCGCCTAGCGTTGGTGCGTTGGGAGGGCCACGT